>DYGW01000125.1 GCA_020724485.1 Thermoflexus sp.
ATGGGGGGCAATCCCAGCGCCCAAGTGCCCAGCCCTAACAGGTCGTTCGTGGACCCGCCTGGCTTTGGTCTGAATCGGGGAGAATTGGCGGGGCGGTGCCACAGGGAGAGGCATTGTTCCTCGATAGTCATTTTATGATTTTGTGACTTGACTTTTTGGCATACCTAAAATATAATCTCTGACAGTAAGGGCTTTATCGTTTCTGTCCCTTGAAATCTTTGTGAAGACAGGCACATGACTCTGAATGCTGATCCTGGCAACGAGCAGGCCGCCCGGCATACCCTGGCCGACCTGCTGCCCGGCGAGACCGCCGAAGTCGCCGCTCTGCACAGCGCCGGCGCCGAGCGCCGCCGGCTGATGGACCTGGGCATCGTGCCTGGCACGGCCATCACCGCCGAGCTGCGCAGCCCGCTCAACGACCCGGTTGCTTACCGGGTGCGCGGCGCGCTGATCGCGCTGCGCCGGAGCCAGGCGGTTCAGATTGAGATTCGCAGCCCTGCACCGGAGACACTCTCATGACGATGACCACCAACACCCTGCCTGGGTCGGCTTGCGCGACCTGCCCCATGAGCCGTCACCTGGCGCGTTTGGGCGTCAGGATGGACTCGTGGGATTACGTGGTGGCCCTGGCGGGCAATCCCAACACGGGCAAGAGCACCGTTTTCAACGCGCTGACCGGCCTGCGCCAGCACACGGGCAACTGGCCCGGCAAGACTGTCGCGCGGGCCGAAGGCGGCTTCGAGTACGGCGACAAGCGCTACAAGATCGTGGACCTGCCCGGCACGTATTCGCTGCTAGCCGCCAGCGCCGACGAGGAGATCGCCCGCGACTTCATCCTCTTCGGCCAGCCGGACGTGACGGTGATCGTCGTGGACGCCACGCGCCTGGAGCGCAATCTCAACCTGGCCCTGCAGGTGCTGGAGATCACCGACAAGGCGGTGGTGGCGCTCAACCTGATGGACGAGGCGCGGCGTCACAAGCTGTCGGTGGACGAGCGGCGGCTGGCGCGCGACCTGGGCGTGCCCGTCGTGCCGCTGACCGCGCGGCGCGGCGAGGGCATCGCCGCGCTATTGCAGATGGTGCACGGCGTGGCGACCGGCGAGATCAAGCCGCGCCCGCACCATCTGGCCTCCACCCGCGACTCGGCGCTCGACCGCGCCGTGAGCCAGCTTGTCACGCGCATTGAAGCGGCCTTCCCTGGGCTGCCCAACGCCCGTTGGGTGGCGCTGCGCCTGCTCGACGGCGACGCCTCGATTGAGAGCGCCATTCGCGATGGCAGCCTGGGCGACCTGTCGCGCGGGCCGCAAACGGCCTCCGTCGCCGAGCGGTTGGTTCTGGCGGGGGCTGCCTCATGAGCGACCCGGCTGCCGACCTCCTGCAGACAGCGCGCGCGCTGCGGGCAGAGGTGGGCGCGGGGATGCACGACCAGCTTGCCGAGGCGCTCTACACTGACGCCGCCCGCCTGGCCGACCGCGCTGTTACCCGCCCGGACGAACGCCCCCGCTTCGACCTGGACCGGGCGATTGACCGCCTGGTGACCAGCCGGACGTGGGGCTTCCCCATCATGATCCTGCTGCTGACGGTCGTCTTCTGGATCACCATCCAGGGCGCAAACGTCCCCTCGCGCCTGCTGGCGACGCTGCTGCTGGACACGGTGCATCCCGCCCTCAAGGACGGCGCGAGCGCGCTCGGCTTCCCCTGGTGGCTGAGCGGCGTGCTGTTCGACGGGGCTTATCTGGCCGGAGCATGGGTGATCAGCGTGATGCTGCCGCCGATGGCGATTTTCTTCCCGCTGTTCACGCTGCTGGAGGACTTCGGCTATCTGCCGCGCGTGGCCTTCAACCTGGATCGCCTGTTCAGCCGGGCGGGCGCGCACGGCAAGCAGGCCCTCTCGATGACGATGGGCTTCGGCTGCAACGCCGCCGGCGTAGTCGCCACGCGGGTGATTGACAGTCCGCGCGAGCGCCTGATCGCCATCCTCACCAACAACTTCGCCATCTGCAACGGGCGCTGGCCGACGCTGATCATGGTCTCGACCATCTTCATCGGCAGCGCCGTCCCGGCGGCGCTGGCCGGGCTGGTCTCGGCGGCGGCGGTGGTGGGCATCGCCGTGCTGGGCGTGCTGCTAACGTTTGCCGTGTCGTGGTTCCTCTCGCGGACGATGCTCAAGGGCGAGGCGTCCGTCTTCAGCCTGGAACTGCCGCCCTACCGCCCGCCGCGCATCTGGCAGACGCTCTACACGTCGGTGATTGACCGCACGCTGATCGTGCTGTGGCGCGCGGTGACGATGGCCGTCCCGGCGGGCGTGGTCATCTGGACCATGTCCAACGTCACCATCGGCGGGCAGAGCGCCGCCGAGCACCTGGTGAACCTGCTGGACGGCTTCGGCTGGCTGTTGGGGCTAAACGGCGTGATCCTGGTGGCCTACATCGTCGCCATCCCCGCCAACGAGATCATCATCCCCACCATCCTCATGCTGACCGTGCTGACGGCGGGACTTTCGGGCGTGGGCGAGGGCGCGGGAGTCATGTTCGAGTTAGAGTCGGGCAACGCCATCCGCAACATCCTGGGCGCTGGCGGCTGGACGACGCTGACAGCCATCAACCTGATGCTGTTCAGCCTGATCCACAACCCATGCAGCACGACCATCCTGACCATCTACCACGAGACGCGCAGCCTCAAGTGGACGGCGGTGGCGACGGCCCTGCCGCTGCTGTTGGGCTTCGCCGTGACCTTCACCCTGGCGACTGCCGCGCGCCTGCTCGGCTGGGTGTGAGTGTGGGCGTTGCGTCGAAAGAGACTTCCGAAGTCTCCGAAGACTTCGGAAGTCTGACGGGGGCGTATCGCATACGCCCCTACGAAGTCATGTCACCAGCAGTATCAATGGGCGTTGCGCCCGGCGCGAGCGCCAGCCCTTCATCCCATAGACAAAGCAAACCGCCGGCTCTGGGGCCGGCGGCGTGTGACCATGCAAGAGGGGCGCGACTGCGCGACGATCACTGGCCCGCGACTTTGGCGTAGGCGTTGCGCACCATCGTCAGCAACTCGTCGAAGGCTTCGTCGCTCACCGGTGTATCTTCGGCGGCGGCGATGGCGTTGATCTCGACGACGATGGTCTCTTCCTGGAACAGAGCGTAGCGCACCAGCGCCGTCTGGCCGACGGTCGCCGTCGCCTTTTGCGGGGCGCGATCTTTGTCCAGCGCCAGGCCGTCGAGCCGTAGCTCGCGCTCGCGGGTGACATAGGCAACTTCGGCGGCATCAGCGCCGGGATGCGCCTCCACGACGATGTACGCCAGGGCGTCGTCCGGCCCCTCATAAACCATCGTCACGTGACCTTTGCTGGCTACCGTGCTCGCCAGCAGCTTGACCGTCTCCCGGTCGTCGCGCTCCCAGTCGCCCACTTCTGCCGGTAGATAGGTGACGAAATCGTCGGCGCGGGCGCGCGGGCTGGTGCCACAGGCCGTCAGGAGGGCGCTGACCAGCGCGATCAGGGCGATCAGGAGGATTGCTCTCGCTCGTTTCACCGGTTCTCGCTCCTGTGGGAGGTCGCCCCCTCATGTTCGCCCAGGTAGGCGGCCCGAACCATCTCGTTCTCGCGCAGCGCCGCCGCGGCGTCGGACAGAATGATGTTGCCCGTCTGCAGCACGTAGCCCCGGTTGGCGACGGCCAGCGCCATGAGCGCGTTCTGCTCAACGAGCAGAATAGTCGTGCCCTGCTCGTTGAGATATTTCACGATGCGGAAGATGTCGCGCACCAACAGCGGGGCCAGCCCCATAGACGGCTCGTCCAGCAGCAGGATGCGCGGGTGCCCCATCAACGCGCGGCCAATAGCCAGCATTTGCTGCTCGCCGCCAGAGAGCGTGCCGCCGAGTTGTTTCTGGCGCTCCTTGAGGCGGGGGAACGTCTCGAAGACGAATTCCAGGTCGCGGGCGATGCCGTGCACGTCGTGGCGGCTGTAGGCACCCATGTCTAGGTTCTCCATCACCGTCAGGCGCTGGAAGATTTTGCGCCCTTCGGGGGACTGCACCACGCCCCGGCTGGTGATCACGTGAGGGGGCAGGTGCGTGATGTCTTCGTCGCGCAGCAGCACGCGCCCTTGCGCTGCGCGGACGATGCCGCAGATCGTGTTGAGCGTGGTTGTCTTGCCCGCGCCGTTGCCGCCGATCAGCGTGACGATCTCACCTTCCTCGACCGAGAGCGAGAGGCCCTTCAAGGCGTGAATCTTGCCGTAGTAGGTGTGCAGGTTCTCGACTTCTAACAGCGCCATGATCGCGCTCCTTTGGGCAGTTGTCGCTACGTAGCCAGCAGGTTGACGTCCACTTCGTCGGCTGCGGTGCCCAGGTAGGCCTCGATCACCAGCGGGTCGCGCTGCACGTAGTCCGGCGTGCCTTCGGAGATCTTGCGCCCGTAGTCGAGCACGGTCACCTGGTCGGAGATATTCATCACCACGCGCATGTCATGCTCGATCAGCAGCACCGTCAGGTCGCGCTCATCGCGCAGACGGCGGATGAAGCGCATCGTATCTTCGGTTTCCTGGGGGTTCATGCCAGCGGTCGGCTCGTCGAGCAGCAGCAGACGGGGACTGCTGGCCAGGGCGCGGGCGATCTCCAGGCGACGCTGGCTGCCGTAGGGCAGGTTGGTCGCCAGCACGTCAGCCACGTCGGCCAGGCCCACGAAATCCAGCAGCGCGTAGGCATGGGCCAGCGTTGCTTCTTCCTCGATGTTATTCAGCGGCAGCCGCAGCAGCGCCCCCAGAGGGGTGCTGCGCAAGCCAGGATGCACGCCGACCATCACGTTTTCGAGCACGGTCATGCCCTTAAACAGGTGGATGTTCTGGTAGGTGCGGGCGATGCCACGCGCCGTCACCTGGTCTGGGCGCAGGCCCTGGATGGGGTGGCCGAGGAAGCGAATCTCGCCTTCTTCGGGCGTGTAGAAGCCGCTGATGCAGTTGAAGAAAGTCGTCTTGCCGGCGCCGTTGGGGCCGATCACACTGGCGATCTGGTTAGGCATGATCGTCAGGTCCAAGTCGCCCACGGCCACCAGACCGCCGAAACGCTTGGTGACGCTGGTGGCTTGCAGGACAGGCCGCGCGCCTTTGGGGTCCGTCATGCTTCGCCTCCTTCTTGCCGGTAATGGCTGTGCGTGAGGGCGCGTGCGCGCTCGCGGAGCTGGACGACAGGCGCCGGCAGCAACCCTTCGGGTCGCAGGATGACCATAGCCACCAGCAGCGCGCCAAAGACCATGATGCGGTACGTCTCAAGCTGGCGCAGCACCTCCGGCACGCCGATCAGGGCGATAGCGCCCATGATCACGCCGGGCACGCTGCCCATGCCGCCGATGATGACCAGGCTGAGCACTTCGATGGACACGTCCAGCCGGAAGTCGTTGGGGTAGATATTGCGCTGGCGGGCGGCGAACAACACGCCGCCGATGCCCGCGAACGCCGCGCCGATGGCGAACGCCGTCAGCTTCGACTGCACCAGATGAATGCCCACTGACTGGGCGATGTCCTCGTCGCTTTTCATCGCGCTCCAGGCGCGGCCCGTGCGCGACTGTTTCAGGCGCAGCGAGAAGAAGGCAATCAGGCCCACCCCGATCAGCACCAGATAGACCATGGTCAGGTAGCCCACCCCGCCTGTTGCGCCCTGAGGCAAGGGCCGGGGAATCTCCAGCACGCCCTGCGGCCCGCCGGTGTAGTCGCGCAGATTGGTGAACAGCAGGCGGATGATCTCCCCGAAGCCGAGCGTTACGATGGCCAGATAGTCGCCGCGCAAGCGCAGGACGGGAATGCCCAGCGCAATGCCGGACAGCAGCGACACGATGGTGCCGATGACGATGCCCACCATGAACGGCGAGGCGCTCTTGAACAGGCGGTCATAGACGCCCGTCCCTTCGAGCAGCAAGGCCACCAGCGCGCTGAGCAGAATGGCGCTGACCGTGATCAGCGTGGTCATGCCGCCCCCTGGACGCCCAGAATAGGCCACGAGCGGGCGCTGGTGCTCCCAGGGCCGGCGCTCCGGCGCCGGGCGCCGCCGCCATATCTTGATCCCCAGGTAGGTGACCACCAGGGTCACGATCACCGTCACGGGCACCCAGCTGGCCAGCCTGACCACCATCTCATCGTTGCCGGCGAATTTCAGTCCGGCGGGCTTGCCATCTGCGCCAAGCTGCATCTGGTTGGACGAGAGGAACGCATACGAGTACGCGCCGAGGGCGAAGAAGGCCACATAGCCCAGGTCGAGCAGCCCGGCGTAGCCCACCACGATATTCAGCCCCAGGCCGAGCATGACGTTAATGCCCACGATGGTCATCACGTCGTTCTGGCCCTGGTTGAGGTAGAGCGGCATGAGCAGCACGGCCAGGATCGCCCCGGTGCCGGCGAACTGCGTCTCGAAGCGACCGGGCGTTCGCAGCCCCAGGATATTCTGCACGACCAGCAGCGCGCCGACCGCCAGCGTGAGCAAAACGCTCAGCGTCTCGCTGCCGCTCAGCGCCCGTGACGTAGCCAGAAAATAAGTCCGGCTGCCGATGATCCGCCACAAGCCCAAGCCTATCATCAAGACGACGATCCCCAGGCAGAGCGCCAGCCGCGCCTGGTAGCTCAGGCCGGAATCGGTGGGCTGCGCGGCGCGCACGGCGACCAGGCCCCACAGGATGATGCCGAAGCCGATCAGCAGTTGGACTTCTTGCGCGCTCCCGCCCAGGTTGATGACAGGATTGAGTGTGCTATACGATCCCGTCGCGGCGTTGTAGGTGCCGTGACCGACGGTCAGCCACAGCAGCGCAAAGAAGGCGAGCGGCAACAGCAGCACGCCGATATGCGCCTGAGGGCTGGTCGCCAGATAGGCCCGCGCCCGCTTCCAGGTCTGTCCTAGCCGGGCTATGGTGAAGGCCCAGGCCAGCAGCGTCCCCAGGACACCGGCGATGATCAGCACGATCAGGAAGCCGTAGAAACCGCCGATCACCAAGTTGATCTCCACCAGTTCCAGGCCCGTGTCGGAGTCAAAGGTCAGGCGCATGGGGTTGGTGCGCAGCGCCTTGCCTTCCGGGTACGCGCCGGTGAGCGGATCGCGCGGGGGGTTGGCGAATAGCTCGTTCGCCGGCACGCCGGAGAGCACGGTCATCGTTTGGGGCGACACCGAGTAGAAGTAGTCGGTGACATTGATGTTGCGCTCCTGCCAGCGATTGATGAGCGCCATGAACAGCAGCACCAGCAGGGAGGCGACCACGCCCATCACCAGCACGTTGCGTAGCAGATGGCCGAATCCATGCTCGTGCAGGCGGCGCGCCAGGCGCACCCCGAAGATCAGCGCAACCAGCAGCATCAGCAGCAGCGCGATACCGGTCAGGTTGACCGGAATGCCCAGCAAGATCAGGAAGTTGATGATCAGCCCGACGATGAAACCGGAGATGATCCCTTCACGCAGCGAGGCGACGAACTGTCGGATACGTGTCTGAAGCATGGCCTACACCTTCTTTTCCGCCAGCACTTCGCCGAAGATGCCTGTGGGCCGGAAGACGAGCACCAGCACCAGCAAGCTGAAGGCGATCACGTCCTTGTACTCGGCGTTTATGCCGAGCATGGTCGGCCCCAGCGCCTCGACCAGTCCCAGGAAGAACCCGCCGAACATAGCGCCGGGGATGTTGCCAATGCCGCCCAACACCGCCGCGGTGAACGCTTTCAGGCCGGGGATGAAGCCGGCCCGGAAGTTGAACGACTGGTTGTGGAAGCCCATCATGACGCCCGCCGCGCCCGCCAGCAGCGCGCCGATGGCGAACGTCACGACGATCACCTGGTTCACGTCCACGCCCATCAGCGCCGACGTGGGCTTGTCTTCGGCCACAGCGCGCATGGCGCGCCCGGTCTTGGAGCGCTGCACAAACGTGTAGAGCAATACCATCAGCACCAGGGAGACAACGACGACAATGATCCCTGTCTTGGTGACAGGGATGGTGCCCAGGTCACCAATGCGCACGTCAATGGTGCCATCAATCAGCTTGGGGCGGCTGTAGGCCCGCTTGGAGGGGCCGAAGACATTGAGCATGGCCTGCTGCAGGAAGAAGGAGGCGCCGATGGCGCTGATCAGCGGGGTCAGGCGGGGCGCTCCGCGCAGCGGGCGGTAGGCGATACGCTCCACGCTGACCGCCACCAGCATGGAGACGATCATGCCCGCCGCCACCACAAACAACAGCGCCACCACCGTGGTGACCACTTCGTAGATGTGCGGCGCAAAGCCGCCCAGCGCCTGCAGCAGCCCGTAGCCGACCAGCGCGCCGATCAGCAGGCGGATGGGCAGGCTGAACAGGGTGAGAACCCAGGTGGGGTCTGGCTCAGCAGCGCGGGCGGTGCGCTTGCGCCCGGCGCGCGCCGCCAGAGTCTCTAGTGGCAAGAACAGCACGGCGAACAGCAAGGGGAGCAGCATCGCCGCAACGCTGGCCGCGCCGACCTCGAATGTGCCGTCGCCCAGGTTCAGCACATAAGTGAGGGCGAACCACCCGCCGAACGTGCCCATGACCAGGACTTCGCCGTGCGCGAAGTTGATCATGAACAGGATGCCGTAGACCAGCGTATAGCCCAGCGCGACGAGGGCGTAGACGCCACCCAACACCAGGCCGTTGACCAGTTGCAGGCCCCACAGGGTGATCGGGTAGCGCGCCGGGTTGGCCTCAACCACGTTCACCACGCGCACCGACAGCGCCAGGAAGAAGATGATGCCCAGGTAATTGATGATCACCCGCGTGGATGAGACGGGCTCTTCGCTGCGCGAGCGGGCGTACAGGGTGGCAGCCAGCCCGGCCAACCCTACCGCCGCGTAGGCCCACAAGAAGCTGCCCAGCCCGTCGCCTACCGTCTGGTAGATGTCATCCGCTGGCGTGCCAAACAGCCCGGCGACGTGGGCGATCACCCAGAAGATGCGCACGGTGGCGATCAAGGCTCCCCAGCCAAAAAACTGGCCGCTGAGCCGATCGGGGTCGAAGGTGATGCGCCCTAGCCGGCGAGCCTGTGTGATATGCGCCATGTGATCCTCCATCTGCAGGGCGTGTTGGAACCCGCGCTGCCGGTGAGTCTAGGGGATGTGAGAAATAAGTTGTAGGACATCAAGAAACTGAAGCATGGATGCTTAGTGTGAAAAATTGTACCAGCGCCATAACAGATTCACCAATTATGGCGCTGGTCGCGATTAGCTAGCTACAGAGTACGCAGCTCATGGTCTGCCGGTGACTATTCGACTTCCATCTCCAGCAGGTCTTCGGGCACCTCGACCTGGACGAACTGGCCATCTTCGACGACGTAGATGGCGAAGATGGTCGCACCGCAGTCGCCGTTCTCGGCGCAGGTCAGCGTGCCGGTCAGACCCTCGTACTCTTTGGTATTGCGCAAGGTCTCGATCAGCGCCTCGCGGTCAATCACCAGGTTGCCCTCGCCGTCAATCTCCGACACAGCGTCGATGGCGGCGAAGATCATGCCCGCGGAGTCGGCGGCGTGGTAGTGGAATGGCCCCAGATCCGACGGCTTGACGCCGAACAGCTCTTCGTACTTGGCGTCGAACTCTTCGTAGACCAGCTCAGGCGGGAAGCTGGCAAAGACGCCTTCAGCAGCGGCGCCGGCGCCCCTGATGGTCGCCTCACCCTTGATACCGTCCGGGCCAAAGAAGATGACATCACCCAGGCCAACGTCATTCCTCTGCGGGATCAGCAGCACAGCCTGCTGCTCGTAGCCGCCGAAGAAGATCACGTCCGGTGCCAGCGGCACCAGCGGGGTCAGCACCGGGCGGTAGTCCTGGGCTTCTGGGTCAATGCCTTCAAAGGCTACTACTTCGCCACCCAGCCGCGCAAATTCATCGGCGACGGCGCGGGCCAGGCCCAGGCCATAGGTGTCGTTGTCGTGCAGCGCCGCCAGCTTGCGCGCGCCCAGAACCTTGTAGATGTAGTTGGCATCGTACACGCCCTGCACGCTGTCGAGCGGGGCCGCGCGGTTGATGACGGTCAGCCCGCGCGAGGTCACCTCGACAGCGGTCGCGCTGGGCGACATCATGGGGATGCGCGCTTCTTCGTACACATTGGAGGCAGAGATGGTAGCGCCGGAGCAGATGTGCCCGACCACCGCCACGACTTTCGGATCGGAGGCGACGCGGTTGGCCACCGTGGTCGCGTCATCACCGGAGCAGCGATCATCCTCGACGAACATCTCGACCTCGAAGCCCTTAATGCCGCCCGCTTCGTTGAGGAAGACGCCCGCTGTCTGGGCTGCCTGGGCGATGTCCAGGCCAAACTCAGGGATCACGTTGGTCAGGTCAGTCACGACGGCGATCTTGATCTTCTCGCCGGGCTTGACGACTACCTGGCCACCGTCCTGGGCGTGCACCGGCAGGCTGCCCACGACGAGCAGGGCACCGACCAGCAGGAACAGGAACCGAAGGGACTTGCTCTTATGCATGATGTCTCTCTCCTCATCTAACTTAGCAGACTGTGTGACGATGTGATGGTATTAACATTGACTTCGCAAGCGAAAGGTCGTTGAGCCGTGTGGCTGCCCGGTAGGGTGTTGCTCTTGTCGGCACAGATACAGGGGCACCTCCTTCCGCACACCGCCAGGTCAACGCGACGAGTTCGAACACGAAAGCCGGTCCCAACGCGGGTGGCCCAGGCAGCCCGTCGCGGACCTGTAGGGGGTAAGATTAAGAAAGGATGGCTAATGGTAACCACAATACTCAATTTTCGCCAAACTCAGGGTGTTACAGCCCTGTCCTGTCACAGTCATCGCCAGTCGGGATGCAGCAAGCGCAATTGTACGGTATGCCGCCAGCGAGCATTTGTTGAAATTGCACAAGATTGCGGGCGTCTGGTGGGCGAATCCTGGGCGGGCTGCGCCGGTTTGAGCCTGGAACCGAGAGCATCGCAGCGGTTGGAGGATGGGGGACCAACAAGACTTCGGAAGTCCGCGCAGACTTCCGAAGTCTGATGTCTGGGTGCGCCCCGCCGCGCAGGGTGCGTGCAAAGTTTGTCAGCGAATCGCTTGACACTGGGGCATTGGCCTCACCCCCAGCCTCGCTACGCTCGGCTTGCCCCCTCTCCATTCGAATGGAGGGATGGACAAATAAGATTGCGTTGACGGTTAA
>DYGW01000355.1 GCA_020724485.1 Thermoflexus sp.
GTGACGGACATCGGGCAGGCGGCGACGCCGGTCGTTTACTGGTGCGCGGTCGAGGCGGGGGACATCGGCGGGCTGATGGTCACTGGCAGCCACCTGAAGCCGGCGATGAACGGCTTCAAGCTGTCCATCGGCAAGCGCAACCTCTACGGCGAGCAGATTCAGGCGCTGCGCCAGATGATCGAGGCGGGCGACTTCGCCAGCGGGCAGGGAAGCGTCCGCCGCGATGACGGGGCCAACGCCCGCTACCTGGCGATGGCCGAGTCCCGCCTGCACCACGCCCGCCCGCTGACTATCGTCGTAGACGCGGGGAACGGCATGGGCGGCGTCTACGCCGTGCCGCTGCTGGAGGCGCTCGGCCACACGGTGATCCCGCTCTACTGCGAGCCGGACGGCACGTACCCGCACCATCAGCCCGACCCACAGGACCCCGCCAATCTGCGTGACCTGGCCGCGCAGGTGCGGGCCAGCGGCGCCGACCTGGGCCTGGCCTTCGACGGCGACGCCGACCGTGTGGGCGTGGTGGACGAGACGGGCGCGCTCATCCCCGCCGACCGCGCCCTGGTGCTGCTGGCCCGCGATACGTTGGCTCGCCATCCGGGGGCGGCGGTCGTTGCCGACGTGCTCAGCTCGCAGGTGCTCTTCGACGAGGTGGCGCGCGCCGGGGGCCGCCCCATTATCTGGATCAGCGGGCACTCGCTGGTCAAGGCCAAGATGGAGGAGGAGGGCGCGCTGCTCGGCGGCGAGATGAGCGGGCACATCTTCCTGGCCGACGGCTACTACGGCTTCGATGATGGGGTGTTCGTCGCCGGGCGGATCGTGCAGATTCTCACCGCACAGGACAAGCCGCTCTCCGCGCTGATGGCGACTGTGCCGACGCTGTGGGCCACGCCGGAGTACCGCCCGCACTGCCCCGACGAACGCAAAGCGGCAGTGATCGCCGCCGTGCACGCCGCGCTCAAGGATCGCTACCCGATCAACGACGTGGACGGCGTGCGCATCACCTTCGAGCGGGGCTGGGGGCTGCTGCGCGCGTCGAACACCGAGCCGGTGCTCAGCCTGCGCTTCGAGGGCGAGACGGAAGCCGACGCGCTGGCATACAAGCGCATTGTGGGGGAGGCGCTGCGCGCGGCGTACCCAGAGGTGGGGGAGTTTTGACGCTAGGTCTAACGGGAGGTTACCATGAGCGAGGAAACGACACTTGTAACGACACTTGTTCTGCAAGCAGTCATCGGAATCTTGGTAGCGGTTGTTGTTGCAATTCTGACGAGCTGGTTCAATCGCAGGTACTTCCGAGAGCAGCTTGGCGAGCAGCGATATGTTGAGGTCTATCTGGACAAGATGCTCGATTTGTGGGGCGAAGTCGTTGACATCTATGGCGAGATAACCCAGTTGTTCGCCTTGATAGATTCCGAACGTCACCGAATGCTGAATCAGGGAGCCTCTCAAGAAAAGGTCCTCAGGGAATTGAAAGGCATTTATCAGGAGAAGATGCCTCCGATATTGGTTAGGACATCATTTCTCTGCAA
>DYGW01000356.1 GCA_020724485.1 Thermoflexus sp.
GGCGCGGCGCAGCACGTCCAGCGTCTCGCGCACGCCGCCCGCCGACGTGAACGGGCCGAAGTAGCGGTGACCGTCGCGCCGGTCTACGCGCCGCGTCATCTCGACGGTGGGGAAGGCGTCGGCGGTCGTCACGCGGATGTACGGGTAACGCTTGTCGTCCTTGAGCATGACGTTGTAGCGCGGCTTGTGGACGCGGATCAGCTCTGCCTCGGTGATGAGCGCCTTCAGTTCGTCGCCGGTGAGAATGAACTGAATGTCCGCCGTCTCGTGGCGAATCTTGAGCGCCTTGGGGTCGTGGTTGCCCGGCTGGAAGTAGCTGCGCACGCGGCTGCGCAGACTCTTGGCCTTGCCCACATAGATGATCGCGCCGTTGGGATCGATCATCTGGTAGACGCCCGGTTCGGCGGGCAGGTTGGCGAGAATGTCCTGGATGTGGTCGGACGGTGCGTAATCGGCCATGGGGAAAGTGATCAGTTGTCAGTTACGAGTCCTGAGTCGCAAGCGCAGCAAAGACGCGCTGTGTGCCTGATTGTAGCGCGTTTGGGGCCAGTGTGGGACAGAGTACAGCGAAGGAATCTATCACTGATAGTTCCCAATTCATAGACTTCTGTGCTTAACTTGTTTCAGGCGCTCTCGCGCCAGAGGAGGAGCAACGATGGAGCACCAGCCCAAAGCTCGGGTGACGACGACCGTCACCATCGTGGCGATCACAGTCATGGTGATCGCCGCCGCCTGCGGTGGCTCAGATGAGAAATCCGGGGCTTCCACACGCGCCACCGGCCAGACGCTGGTAGCCTCCGCCACGCCCACCGCCGCACTGCCCCAGACGTACAATTCGCCCGGCGGAGTGCTCACCTTCGGCTATCCCGCCGGCTGGGTAGTAGAGCAGGTAGGGCACTGGGTGATGCTGGCGACGGACCACGCCCTGTTGCAGTCCGATCCCTTTAGCGGCCAGCTTGCCACAGGGCAGGCAGCAATCGTTCTCATGGCACCCTATGCCCTGGACAACCTGATTCAGGTTCAGGGATTGGAGCACACAGCACGTGCCGTTGCCATGTATACCGCCGAGGGTCTTGCCGAGACCATCCTCGCCGAGCCAATCTCGACGATGGCAGGCGCTTCACCCGCCACGCTGATCCGGGGCCACGGCGCACAGGGCGAGAGAGCCTTGCTCACGCTAGACCTGGGTGACGACCTGTTCGCCGCGCTGTTCATCGCGACCGCGCCGGGCGAACTGGAGCTACACGAACCATCGTTGCTGGCTATCGCTGGGTCACTCGCCTACGCCAACCCGCGCCTGCTGGCAACCCTGCGTGGTCACACAGACGATGTGGAGGCAGTTGCCTTCAGCCCGGACGGTGGACGGATCGCCTCGGGTAGTAGCGACGAGACGATCCGCCTCTGGGATGCTACAAGCGGGGCCTCGGTGCTCACCATTGACGCCCAGGAAACCGGTGCCAGGATTTTGGTACGAGACATAGCCTACAGCCGGGACGGCACGCACCTGATCTCGTGCAGCGCGCTC
>DYGW01000126.1 GCA_020724485.1 Thermoflexus sp.
GGGAAGGGCCGGGGATGGGGGGGGACAAACACCTTCACGACTTGTTCGTGGACCCCAGGCTGCCGCCCGATTTGACAAACGCCGGGGCGTGGGGTAGCAATACTACGCCTTCAAAATAGAGCACTTACAGCACCAGAAAGGGGAAAGGCGCGAGGCGCGCCGCGACATGCCATGCAAAGACCCTTAGTCGAGTGTATCCCAAACTTCAGCGAAGGGCGCCGTCCAGAGGTGATTGAGGCCATCGTCCGCGCCATGCGATCAGCGGCGGGCGTGCACATCCTGGACACGACCAGCGACGCCGACCATCACCGCTCGGTGGTGACCTTCGTGGGCACACCGGACGCCGTCGAAGCGGCCATGTTCGCCGCCATCCGCCAGGCCGCCGACCTGATTGACATGACCCAGCACAAGGGCGAGCACCCGCGCCTGGGCGCGACCGACGTGGTGCCCTTCGTGCCCCTCCGCGACGTGACGATGGACGACTGCGTGGCTATTGCCCAACGGCTCGGCCAGCGCGTCGGCACGGAACTGGGCATCCCGGTCTTCCTCTACGAGTTCGCCGCCACCCACCCGGACCGCCGCAACCTGGCCGACCTGCGCAACGCTCACTTCCAGTACGAGCAGCTTAAGGAAGCCATCGCCGTGGACCCGGCGCGTATGCCCGACTTCGGCCCGGCGGAGTTGGGGACTGCCGGGGCGACGATCATCGGCGCGCGCCCGCCACTGGTCGCCTATAACGTCTATCTGAGCACGAGCGATGTGTCCATCGCCGACCGCATCGCCCGCGCGGTGCGCCACTCCAACGGCGGGCTGCGCTTTGTGAAAGCGGCGGGCTTCCTCGTCGAGGGGCGGGCGCAGGTCTCGATGAACCTGACCGACTACCGGCGAACGCCCGTCGCCCGCGTCGTCGAGATGATCCGGCGCGAAGCCGCCCGTTACGGCGTGACGGTGACGACCAGCGAGCTGATCGGCCTGGCCCCGCAGGAGTTCTTCGTGGACGCGGCGCGCTGGTACCTCCAGCTAGACAAATTCATGCCCGACCAGATTCTGGAATACCGCATCCAGCGGGCCGAAGCCGCCGAAGCGGTGCTGGTCGCCGAAGAGCCGCCCATCCCCGAAGACGCCGCCCGCCCGGTGCTGACTGTCGCCCCGCCCGCCGGCACGCCGGAGACGTTCGTCGCGGCAGTCGCGGCGGGGACGCCCACGCCGGGCGGGGGCGCGGTCGCGGCGCTGGCCGGGGCGCTGAGCGCGGCGTTGGCCGAGATGGTCGCCCAGGTGACGGTCGGCAAGAAGCGTTACGCCGGCGTCGAGCAGACCATGCACGCCGTAGCCGCCGCCGCCGCCACGCTGCGCGAGCAGTTGCTGGACGCCATAGACGAGGATATTGCCGCCTTCGAGGGCGTGCTGGAAGCGTTCCGCCTGCCAAAAGACGATCCGGCGCGCGCGGACGCCATTCAAGCGGCTACCGCCCACGCAGCGGACGTGCCGCTCCACGTGGCGCGGCTGGCGCTGGAGGCACTGCGCCTGGCTGAGCAGGTGGCCGCGCACGGCAACACCAAGGCGGCCAGCGACGCGGCGACGGCGGCGTTGATGGGCCTGGCGGCGGTCGAAGGCGCGGCCATGAATGTGCGCATCAACGCGGCCAGCCTGGACGACGCGCAACTCGCCGCGCGCTATCGTCACGACGCGGGCGTGCTGGTCGAAAGCGCGCGGGCCATCCGCGACACAGTGATCCAGACCGTCGAGGTGCGGGCGGGGCTGGGGTAGAGCTTGGCGGAAGACTTCGGAAGTCTCGCAGACTTCCGAAGTCTATGTCGGAGTCCGCGTAGGTGCGGGATACTGAAAACTGATCACCGAAGACTGATCGCTACACGACTGGGCACGACACAGGGACGGGTTGGGACGTGATGATGGGACGGCTGCGGGTTGTATGGGTAGCCTGGATAATACTAGCGTTGAGCATGACCGCGTGCGGACAGGAATTGCGCGCGGCGTCGGCGGGGCCGACGATCGTCCCCTCGCCCACCGAGGACGCGCTGGCGACGCTCATCGCCGTGCAGCAGCAGGCTACGCGCGCGCCATCGGCCACGCCCTGGCCCTCCGCCACGCCAACGCCGCCCCCCTCCGCCACGCCAACCAGCACGCCCGCTCAGCAGCCGACCGCGATCGCGCTGCTGCTAGATGCGCAGGCGGGCGCCACGCCCTACCCGACTAACACGCCGCGCTCCACCCAGGTGGCGCTGCAAACGTCCACGCCAGCCCCAGCAGCGGACGCGCCCTTCGACCAGACTCGCCAGCCGCAGGATCACTACTGGCTGGCGCGCCCCTTCCCGCGCGACTCATCCGGCAGCGTGCGCGACTACGCCAGCCGCAACTACCCCTACGGCTCAACGGGCGGCGGACAGTTCCAGACCCATCACGGCATTGACATCCAGAATCCGCTGGGCACGGCGGTCCTGGCCGCGGCCAGCGGCTGGGTGATCTACGCGGGCAGCGACAGCATCACCCAGTTCGGGCCGCTGACCGACTTCTACGGCAACCTGGTCGTCATCGAGCACGACCAGCGCGCGCCGACCGGCGAGCCGCTCTACACGCTCTACGGGCACCTCTCGCGCGTGGACGTGGCGGCGGGCCAGCGCATCGAGCTACAGCAGCGCATCGGGCAGGTCGGCGCGACGGGCGTGGCCCTGGGGTCGCACCTGCACCTGGAAGTGCGCATCGGCAATCCCTACGACTACTCCCGCACCTACAACCCCGACCTGTGGATTCGCCCCTGGCCGACCTTCGGCACGCTGGCCGGGCACATCACCGACGCGCACGGCAACCGGCTGCACGACACCGCGATCACCATCCAGTCGGCGACCGGCCCCAGCCGCATGACCTATTCCTACGCCGATGAGACGGTCAACTCCGACCCGTACTACGGCGAGCATTTCACGCACGGCGACCTGCCGGAGGGCGAGTATACGGTGCTCGTGCGCAAGCAGGGAGTGCTGCGCTTCAAGGGGACGGTCACCATCGTCGCCGGGCAGACGAACTGGATTGACATCCGGCTGAATTGAGAGTGAACAGCTCTCAGCGGTCAGCGGTCAGCCCTTAGCGGTCAGCCCTCAGCCCTCAGCTATCAGCAGTCGTCATCGGTCGGGGTTCAGCTGCTAACTGGCGGCGGGGGCGCGTGCAAAACCCATCAAGCGGTAGGGGCGCTGCTCTGCTGCGCCCTCGTAGGGACGGGTTTGTTGCAGATGATCGAAATAGGCGCGGAAACCACGCGCGGCACGCAGGGGCGCTGCTCTGCTGCACTCCCTTCCCCCACTACCAGACTTCCGAAGTTTCCAGAAACTCCGGAAGTCTACGGGTGCACCTCATTTGCCATCACCGAAAGCCGAAAACGGCTGATCACTGACGGCTGATCACTGACGGCTGACGGCTGATCGCTGACGGCTGACCGCTACTCACTCAAACAGCCGGTGCTTCCATTCCCCGCCGACCATCGTGCCCAGGATGCGCGTCGCCAGAATCTCGTCCGGCGGGATGGTGTATAGATCGCGGTCGAGCACGAGCAGATCGGCCAGGTAGCCGGGGGCGAGGGTGCCCAGGTCGCGCTCCATCCCCGCCGCGTAAGCCGGCCCCTGGGTGAAGGCGCGCAGCGTCGTGTCCACGTCCAGCCGCCCCTCCGGGTACCAGCCGTCCGGCCCCGGCGAACCGTCCGGGCGGCGGCGCGTCACCGCCGCGAAGACGCCCAGCAGCGGCGCGAACGGCTCAACCGGCGCGTCGGAGCCGAAGGCGAGCACCGCCCCGGCTTCCAGTTGCAGACGCCAGTTGTAGCTCCAGCGGGCGCGCGCACCCCAGTAGCGGTCGGCCATCTCGTAGTCGGACGTGGCGTGGATGGGCTGCATCGAGGCGATGATGCCCAGCGCGCCTAGCCGCCCCGCGTCGTCGGGATGGATGAGCTGCACATGCTCGATGCGGTGCCGCCGCGCCGCGCGGGGAACTCCGCGCGCCGCTTCCTCCGCGCGCACGGCCTCATACACGTCCAGCACGTCGTGCACGGCCCGGTCACCGATGGCGTGGATGGTCGAGGGCAGCCCGGCGGCGCTGGCCCGGCTGACCAGCTCGAACATCGTCTCCTTGTCGGTGACGACGATGCCCACATTGTCCGGCTCGCCCTCGTAGGGCGCGATCATGTGCGCCGTGCGCGGGCCGAGCGCGCCGTCGGCGAAGATCTTCAGCCCGCCGATGCGCAGCCACTCGTCGCCGAAACCGGAGCGGAGGCCCAGCTCATGCGCGTGCTCGATCCAGGGGTCGTTGATCTGCTTGAGGACGCGCAGCCCCAGGTCGCCGCGCTCGCGCAGAATCTGCAGGGCGGCCAGGCAGCCTGGGTTGTCGTAATCGTGCAGGCCGGTCAGCCCTGCTGCCCACGCCTGGCGCTGCGCCTGAGCCATCCACCCGGCGACTTGCTCCGGTGTGGGCGCGGGGACGTGCCGGGCGACGAGGGTCATGGCCGGGTCTTCGAGCAGGAGGCCGGTTGGCGCGCCGTGCGCGTCGCGGACGAACGCCCCGCCTGCTGGATCGGGCGTGCTCGCGGTGATCCCCGCCCGCCTGAGCGCCAGGCTGTTGACCCAGGCGGCGTGCCCGCTCTTGGCCCCCAGGTACACCGGGTGATCCGGCGCGACGGCGTCCAGGTCGGCGGCAGTGGGGAAAGCGGCGTCTGGCCAGACGGCCTGCGTCCAGCCGCGCCCGACGATCCATTCGCCGGGCGGCGTCTGGCGGGCGCGGGCGGCCACGCGGCGCAGCGCCTCCTCTTTGCTGGGCACTTCGAACAGATCCACCGAATGCAGGCTGCGGGCGACGCCTTCCCAGTGAATGTGAGCGTCGGTCAGGCCGGGGATCACAGCGCGGCCCTCGGCATCATCAATGGTCGTGCGCGGCCCAGCCAGGGCGCGGATCACGTCGTCCGTGCCAACAGCGACGATACGCTCGCGCCAGATGGCGAGCGCGGTCGCTGTGGGCTGCGCCGGGTTGAGCGTATGAATGCGGGCGTTGAGCAGAATCCGGTCAATCATGGCTTTTGGGATTGCAGATTGCGGATTGCGGATTGCGAAATCTCTCTGTGCGCGTGGGTGAGCGGCAGTGGTCATCGAGATGGCCCTACAGTCCAGAGTACCCCCGAATGCCGCACGAGAATAAGGTTCTCCAATTCGAAATCCGCAATCCGAATTTCGAAATCCTCTCACAGCTCGCTCTCGGCCTCGATCTCCTCGATGGCCTCGTAGGGCGTGCGCCCGCCGTAGACCACTTTCATCAGGCCGGGAAAGTAACGATCCATCGTGGTCACCGCCGGATAGATCGTGTTGCGGATCAGCGCGGGGGTGAGCTTTTCGTCTTCAAAGTCCAGGCTGGTTTTGTAGCGCACCTCGCCGTCGTGATAATCCAGTTCGAAGTTGCCGATGCGCAGCCCGAAGTTGGCGCGGGTGATGAACTCGGCCACTGCCGGGCGCAGCTCGTCGGGGACATGCACGGCGGCGACGGCGTAGAAAAGGAATTGCTCCAGGTGGACAATAACCTGGGCAAAGCAGCGAAACTCCCCGTTCTGCCCGCTGAAGAAGGTGCGGTAGACGGTGCGCCCTTCCACGCGCTGCGGGTGCCACCCGTCCTGGCGCAGGAATTCGCCCAACGTCTCGAAGGCGGCCAGCCCATTTGGATTCGACGACTGGGGGTCGTGGCTCTGCTCTGGCTCTTTGCCAAACGGTGAGTCGCCGTTCATCAGTCCTCCACTGGCTCCACAAGGGGGACGCCGGCCCGCCGCCAGGCTTCGGCGATCTCCTCGGCGGTCGGCGCACTGGCGAACCCCGCGCGCGTAACCGACTGCGCGCCCAGGTACGAGGCCAGGGCGATGGCGCGATCCATGTCGCCCAATTCGTGCAGGGCGATATGCAGCGCGACGGCGAAGACATCCCCCGCGCCGGTCGGACTCACCTGCGTCACGGGCACGGCGGCGTAGTCGCTGGGCACGCCGTCGCGGTAGTAGGTGCCGCCACGCTCGGCGCGCGTGACGACGACCAACGGCCCCATCGCCGCGAAGACCCCCTCTAGCTCTGGCGCGTGGCGGATGTCTTCTTCGCTGAGCACAGTCAGCGCGGCGCGCGACAACACCTGCTGCGCGCTAGTCCAGGGCGTGGCCGTCACCAGTCCATCCGGCTCGCGCTGGCGCATGAAACCCTGCGGCGTCACGCAGATCGGGCGTTCGCCAAAGGCGGTGGCGAAGGCCGGGTCTACCTCGTAGGCAATCGGCGCCAGGTGCACCAGGCGCGCCTGACGCCAGGCCGGGGGCAGCATGTCCGGGGTGAGGGTGAGCGCGCGGTGGTGCAGATATTGCGTGCGCCCGGCGGGGCCGTAGCGGTTCTCGAAGGTGGTGGTGTGCTCCGCCGGGACGCTGACCACCTCCACGCCGGGGGGCAGGTCGCGCAGCAACGGCTCGTCGGGCCGGGTGCTGGTCAGGATGGCGACGCGCAGCCCAAAGGCGGCGGCGGTGTGCGCCCCGTAGGAGACGGTCCCGCCCAGGCGCGGACCTTCGGGCGTGATGTCGTGGGCGATGTGGCCGATGAGCAGGTAGTCGGGAACGGCATGGACAGTGTTGGGCATGATCCTCTGGCTTTCGAATCTCTTCTGGGCAGCGGGTGGCTGGCCCTGGCCAGCCGGGTGCATGTCACGCTGGGGGTGAGATTCTTGAACCGCAGAGACATCCAGAGACATAGGAGGACGCGGAGAAGAACTGAGAGTATTCGTTAATCTGTCTACCTTGATTGCCAGTTATTTACCTCACCCCCGTTTCGCTTCGCTCAACTCCCCCCTCTCCGCTGGCGGAGAGGGGGTCAGGGGGTGAGGTTGCGAGCGGAAGCAACGAACTAGCAATCAGGGTATCCTTCTCTTCTCTGCGCGCCCTGTGTCTCTGCGGTGATGCTTTGCCCCAGAAACAAGATGCGCCGCGACCAGGCCCGGTCGCGGCAGGCCCCTGGCAGGAAATGGGCCGCTCACCGTCGGTTGGGAATGATGGTCACCTTGCGATGCTCGCCTTCGCCCACGCTCTGCGTCGTCACCTGAGGATGATCGCGCAGCGCCAGGTGAATGATGCGCCGCTCGTAGGGGGGCATCGGCTCCAGGCTGACGGTGCGCCCGATTTGCAGCGCCTGGTCGGCCATGCGCTTAGCCAACCGGCGAAGCTGTTTCTCACGGCGGGTCTTGTAGCCCTCGACATCAATGACGATGTTGGCGCGCCGTTGCAGGTCGCGGCTGGCGATCAGGCGAGTGATGTACTGCAGCGCGGCGAGCGTCTCGCCCCGTCGCCCAATGAGCACGCCCAGGTCGGCCCCCTGGATTTGCAGCACCCAGGGCGTCTCTTCGCCGCCAGATGGCTGGGCGCGATAGACCGCCACACGCGCGTTGATCTCCATCTTGGCGAGCAATTCTTCCAACGTAGCCAGGCCGACGCGCGCGTCCTGATCTAGCTCGTCGTCACTGACCGGCTGAGCGTCGGCCAGCATAGTGTCGTCGCCAAAGGCGTCTGCGTCTTCGGTCGCCATAGCAGCCGCTTCCTCACCCGCCTCGCTCTCTTCTTCCGCCACCGCGTCCTCGCTGGCTACAGCGCGGGGCAGCGCGACAGGCGGAGTTGGCGCGGCGGGGCGCTCTGGGGCTGGCGGGCGCGCCGGGGCAGCGGTCGTCAGGCGGATGCGCGCCTGCCGCGCGCCAATGCCCAGCAGCCCCCGGCTCGGCTCCTCCAGAATCTCGACAATGACGCTTTCGCGCGCAACACCAAGCTCGCGCAAGCCCTGCTCGATAGCGGACTCGATGTCTGGCGCGCTGGTCTCCACAGACCGCGTATCGCTCATGGGTACCTTCATCCTTTTGCCTTGTTCTTGGCACGGGCACGGTTAGCACGGCTGTCGTAAATACCACCGGAGCTTCTAGGTCTGCGGGGAGACAGCTTCGGCTCGCTGTGGCGCTTAGGGGCCTCTTGGCGGGCTGTGGTGCGCTTGGCTTTGCGCGGGGCAGCAGAAACCACTGCAGGCGCGGCAGGCTCCTCCACCTCAGGCGTCTCAGGCGTGTCCGCTTCTTCCGACTTCATGCCCAGCGTCTGCTTGACGTTGACGCGGCCCATCATGCCATACTGGGCGATGCCGATGAGGTTGGAGGCGATGAAGTAGATGGACAGGCCAGAGGCGAACGAGAGCGAGAAGAAGCCGAACATCAGCGGCATGATCATCATCATCTGGCGGCTGATCTGTGCGGCCTGGTCACCCTGACGACTGCCTCCACCCCCGGATGATGGTGTGGCGGGCATGAGCAACTTCTGTTGCAGCCAGGTGGTGATCACCACCAGCACGGGCAGGATGTAGAGCGGGTCGGGCACAGCCAGGTTGAGCCACAGGAACTTGTTCGCCAGCGGCACCTGCGACGACAGGTCGGCGATCCATAGCCGCCCCGACAGGTCGAGCAACTGCGTGGGCGTAGCGGCCAGTGTTGCCACAATCGCCCGGTAGAGGCCGAGCATGATCGGCAGTTGGATCAGCAGCGGCAGGCACCCGGCGAACGGGTTCACGCCGAACTTGCGATACAGCGCCCACTGTTCCTGAGCCAGCCGCTCGCGGTCGTTCTTATATTTCTCCTGCAGCTTCTTCAGTTCCGGCTGAAGCTCCTGCATGGCCTTGGTGGAACGCTGCTGCTTGATCGTCAGCGGGTAAGTGGCCACGCGCACCAGGACGGTGAAGACGACGATGGCCAGCACCACGTTCCCGCCCAGAATCTGGTAGAGGAACAGCAGGATGGTGATGAAGGGGTTGATGATGATGTCGAGCATGGGCCAGTGCCTTTTTCTCGCAGATGTGGTGGGCTAGTCGGAGTATACCCAGCGTTCTTCGCCGGAATTGACGGCCAGCGCGACAACCAGTCGGTCGCCCTGGTCGGTGCTGACGACGACCAGGCCAGCCTCCTCTTCGCCTCCGGCCTCACCGGGCACAAAGACCAGATCGGCCAACACCTGCCCCTTGGCGTCCCGGTACCAGCGGCCCGCGCCGTCTTCCTTGCTCACCGCATACACGTTGTGGTCTTTCGACGCGACAATGAGCAGGCCGTTGGTCAGGATCGGGGTGGCGCGGATGCCATCTTCGGCGACCAGCTTCTTCCACACCTGCTCGAACCCGTCCTCAGTGGCGCGCACGGCATAGAGCGCCCCGCTCAGATCGCCGAAATAGAGCACGCCGTCGGCAAAGGCGGGGCTGCCCCACAGCCAGCCATCGGTCTTGAAACGGGCGACAATGTCGTGGGATTTCAGGTCAACCGCGAGCAGTTCAGAAACGAATGTCCCTACATACACCCGCTGGCGCACCGGGTCGTAGACCATGTTGCCAGGGGCGGCGCCGCCCAGGTTCTTGCGCCATAGCTCGTCGCCGGTCTCGGCGTCGAGCGCGTACAGGTTGTGGTCGAGCGAGGTCACATAGACCACCGCCCGGTCTACGCCGTTGGACGGGTCTACCGGCACATACAGCGGGCGCGCCCACACGCCGTGATTGGTGTTGAACGTCCACACTTCCTGGCCGGTCGTGCGCGAGACAGCCACCACGTTGCGGCTGCCCAGCCCGAAGAAGACCTTGTCGGAGTCTACCGCAGCGCCCCCGATCACGCGATCTTTGGGCGTAACCTCGATGGGGCCGAGGATGGCCTGCTTGGCCGGCTCATAGCGCCACAACTGCTGGCCGTTGGCGTCAATGGCGTGCATACGCCCGCTGTAATCGCCCACGTAGACCGTGCCATCAACCACGGTGGGTACGGCGTAGAAGGTGGCGCCTTCGTCTTCGTATTCCCACAAGACAGCGCCGCTGGCCGGGTTGATGGCGACGACGCGCTTACCTTGCGAGAGATAGAGGGTGCTTTGCTGCTCGTCGGTGGAGATGCCGACCCAGCTCTCCTGCGTCGGGCCGCCACAGGCAGCCAGCAGCAGCACACCCAGCAGCAACACGCCCAGCAACAGGCGCGAGCGGGAAGGGAAGAGGCGCGACGTATTCAATGGAACTCCTCGAAATCCTCGGCCAGCATCGGTGGGAATCAGGACACCGGGTCATAGCCCCCCGGACTGAGGGGGTGGCAGCGCCCGATGCGCCGCAAGCCCATCCAGCCGCCCTTCAGCAGGCCGTAACGCTGGATGGCTTGGTAGGTATAGTGGGAACAGCTCGGCTCGTAGCGACAGCTTGGCGGCAGGATGCGCGAGAAGGTGAGCTGGTACAGGCGAATGAGCGCCAGGCCAATCAGCTTCATGACGACGACCCTTCCGCCGGTGGGTTGTACAGCCCCGCGCGCTGCAAGCTGACGCTCACCGCCTGGCGCACCACCTGGAACGGCTGCCCGGCGATGCGCGGGCGGGCGACGAAGGCGATGTCGTACCCCTGGCGCAAGTGAGCGTGCACTTCGCGGACCGCCTCGCGCAGCAAGCGCCGGATGCGATTGCGCACCACCGCCGTGCCCAGCCGCTTGCTCGTGACGAAGCCGTAGCGGTTGTGGGCCAGTCCGTTCGACGTAACGCTCAGGATCAACAAGGGATGCTGCCAAACACGACCCTGTTGGCGCAGACGAGCGAAGTCTTCTTTCCGGCGAAGGCGCAGGTGACGCTGCATGCGCAGGGGGCCTAGCTCTTCCAGTTGACCTTCTTAACGTGATTGTTCATCTTCGGCGTCAAGACCGCACGCCCTTTGGCGCGGCGTGCCTTCAAGACACGACGACCGTCCTTCGTGCGCATCCGCCGGCGGAAGCCATGCACGCGCACGCGGCGGCGAATCTTGGGCTGGTAGGTACGCTTGGGCATCTGTGTCCTCTTTCAAAAAACGCGCTCTGGGCGCGGATTCAAGCTACTGCGTTCGCGTGGTGACGCGCTACGCCAGGCGCAGCGCGCAAAGGGCAAGTATAACGCATGGGCCTAGAGGGGTCAAGCGTCAACAAGTGCCAGGGTCCACGAACAAGTCGTGAACGTGTTTGTCCCCCCCCCCCCCCCCCCCCCCC
>DYGW01000127.1 GCA_020724485.1 Thermoflexus sp.
TGGGCGCTGGGATTGCCCCCCATTCCCCAATCCCTTCCCCCACGCTGCGCGGAGGGAAGGGGAGCAGGCTCGCCGCTTTTCTCCCTTCCCCCCTCGTGGGGGAAGGGCCGGGGATGGGGGGGGACAAACACGTTCACGACTTGTTCGTGGACCCCGTCGTCTTGGGCGCATTGCTGGTCTCTCGCGCACGGGTATAATCAACCCCAACACACTTGTGTCTCGTGAGCGGAGTTCTCTTGTCATGGTTGGCTCCGGGAAGAATCCGCCGGTTGCCGCACGACTCGCCCAGTTGAGCCATGTCGTCCAGGATGTCGCCAACGCGCTGCACGCCCAGCATACCCTGCTGCGCCAACGCGCAATGGGCCTCCCACCCGATCTATTGGCCGGGCTGGCGCAGGTTCGTGACGACCTGCGCGCCGTCTCCGCTTTCTTGAGCGCCGCCGCCGTCGAGCTAGAACAACTGCGCGCCCTGGCCCACACCACCACGCTGATCAACTCCTCGCTGGACATCAACCAAGTGCTCAACGAAGTGATGGACACGGTCATCGCCCTGACCGGGGCCGAGCGAGGGTATATCGTGCTACGCGACGAGCAAACCGGCGATCTGGTCTTTCGCATCGCGCGCAACCTCGACCGCGAGACGCTGGAACAGAGCGAGTTCATCGTCAGCCGCACTGTCGTCGGCCAGGTGGCCGAGACGGGTCGCCCCGTGCTGACCACCAACGCCCTGGCCGACCCTGCCTTCAGCACGCAGGAGAGCGTGGTCATTCACGCCCTGCGCTCGATCCTCTGCGTGCCGCTCGTGCTACGGGATCGCCTCACCGGGGTGGTCTACGTGGATAACCGCGTCAAGGATGGTGTGTTCGGCGAGAAGGAGCTATCGCTCCTGTCCGCGTTCGCCAACCAGGCCGCCATCGCCATCGAGAACGCGCGGCTCTTCGCCCGCGTGCAGGCCGCCCTCAACGAGGTCACCGCCATGACCGAGTTGATGGACAACGTCTTCGCCTCCATCGCCAGCGGCGTGATCACGACCGACACAGATACAGTCGTCACGACCTGCAACCACGCGGCAGAGCGCATCCTCACTGTCGCCAGCCAGGGCGTAGTGGGCCATGCGCTCGCCGAGGCGCTGCCGCTCATTCACGAGCACCTGGCGGATTCGCTGGCGGATGTGATCGCCAGGGGTACCCAGGACTGGATTGAGATCGAGCCGGTGCTGCCGGAACGAGGCGAGGTGAACCTGAATCTCAAGCTGTCCCCGCTGGTCAACCAGCAGACCATCGAGGGCGCGGCCATCGTCGTAGACGACCTGACCGAGATCAAGCGGCGCGATGCCACGCTGGAAGCGGTTCGCCGCTACCTTCCCCCGGCTATGATAGACAATATCCAGAGTCTTGACGGGCTGGGCCTGGGCGGTGAGCGGCGCGTGATCACGATTGCCTTCGTCGAATCGCGCCCGCTGTCGTCCTTCCCCGACGCGCTGCGCCCCCAGGAATTGATGGAGCGGCTCAACCTCTACCTGACCGTCGGCTCGGAGGCGATCCACAACCAGAACGGCGTGATTGACAAGTTCATGGGCAGCGAGATCATGGGCCTGTTCAACACGCAGCTTAACCCCGCCCAAGATCACGCCTGGCAAGCGATTCTCGCCGTCCTGAAGATCGCCGACGACTTCCTAGCCCTAGCTCTCACGCTAGGCGAAGACCCGATCCCTCGCTTCCGGATCGGGGTGCACACCGGCGTCGCGACGGTGGGCAACGTGGGCAGCCCGTCGCGCCGCGACTTCACCGCCCTCGGCGACACGGTGAACCTCGCCAAGCGCCTCGAGGAGCACGCCGCGCCCGGCCAGATCATCATCAGCGAGGACTGCTACCAGGCCTGCGCCAGCCAGTTAGCTGACCCGGCCAACGGCCTGTTGGTCATCGCGCGCGGCAGCGTGCAGGTCAAGGGCCGTAGCCAAGCCACTGCCATCTACGAGATACAGCACAAGCGCGCCTGATCTGCCGCCGGGACAAGGGATACACACTATATGCTCGAAACGGCGAACATCAACCACGAGGCACGGGCCAAGATCGAGCGCCTCCGCCAGCGGATGGACGAACTCGCCCACGCGCTGCGCGCGGAGCAGGAATCCCTGCGCCAGCGCGGCATGACCACACCGCCAGGGACGCTGGAAAGCCTGTTGGAGGTGCGCGCGCAGTTGCAGCAGTTGGCGCACCAGTTGGTCGAGGACAGCACGGAGCTAGACCAACTGCGCGCCCTGGCCAAGACGACCGGGCTGCTCAGCTCGTCGCTCGACCCGGAGGCGGTGCTGGCCGAGGTGGTGGACACGGCCATCGCCATGACCGGCGCCGAGCGCGCCTATATCGTGTTGCGCTCGTCAGAGACGGGCGAGCTTGAGTTCCGCATCGGGCGCGACCTGCACCGCCAGCCGCTCGACGCGAGCCGCTTCGCCGTCAGCGAGACGGTCATGCGCCAGGCCGCCGAGACCGGCCAGCCGGTGATCGCTGGCGACGCGCTGCTCGATCCGCGCTACGGCATCCAGCGCAGCATCATGGCGCACGGCCCCCGTTCGGTCATTTGCGTCCCGCTGATCCACAAGGGGCTGGTGACTGGCGTGCTGTACGCCGACAACCGGCAAGTGGCCGATCTGTTCGGCGAACGCGAGATGGCGCTGCTGGTCGCCTTCGCCAACCAGGCCGCCCTCGCCATCGAGAACGCGCGCCTGTTTGCCCGCGCGCGGCGCGCCCTGGCCGAGATCACCGAGTTGAAACAGCTCCTCGACAATGTGCTGGCCTCTATCGCCAGCGGCGTGATCACCACCGACCGGCACAACCAGATCGTGATCTTCAACCGCGCCGCCGAGCAGATTCTGGGCGTGCCCGCCGACCGCGCGGTTGGCCAGCCCGTCGAGACGGTGCTGCCCGACCTGTTCACCGGTTTCAAAAGGGTCGCTCAGACCGTCCAGTTAGAGAACCGGCAGCAAGCCTTCGAGATCGAGCCGGTTTTGGCGGGGCGCGGTGCGGTCACGCTGAGCCTCAAGCTGACGCCGCTGAAGGACACGCAAGGGGTCACCGTCGGCATGGCCATCGTCGTGGACGACCTGACCGAGATTCGCAAGCGCGACGCCACGCTCAAAGTGGTGCGTACCTACCTGCCCCCCTCGCTGGTGCGTAACATCCAGAGCATTGACAAGCTGGGGCTGAGCGGCGATGAGCGCGAAATCTCGGTCATCTTCGCCGACGTGCGCGGCTTCACCGCTTTCAGCGAGCAGTTCGATCCCGAACACCTGATGACAATCATCAGCCAGTACCTGACCGTGTGCACAGACGCCATCCAACTGCACGACGGCATCATTGACAAGTACATGGGCGACGCCGTTGTCGGGCTGTTCAACACGCAGTTGAACCCGCAGCAGGATCACGCCGTGCGCGCCGTCCGCGCTGCGCTGTCCATGGCCTACGACGTGCGCGCCCTGCACGAAGTCCTGCCGCCGGAACAGCGCCTGTTCTACGGCATCGGCGTGGACACGGGAGTCGCCGTGCTCGGCAACGTCGGCAGCCCCAGCCGCAAGGAGTTCACGGCGATTGGCGCGCCGTTCAACCACGCCAAATACCTGCAGGAGAACGCGCTGGCAGGCGAGATCATCCTCAGCCCGCACACATTCGACCTCGTCCGCGACGTGGTGACTGTCGAAGCGTTGGCCCCGCGCAAGGCCAAAGCCTCCTCGATCTACACCGAGATTTACCGCGTGACCGGCATCCAGCGCCGACACGCCTGACAGCCGCCCGCAAGCAAAAAGCCCCCGACGGGGGCTTTGCATCGCTGGAACTACTGCCGGTCAGCGGGGGCGATCAGGCGCTCTCCGCAACGGGGATATAGCCGTGCTCCTCCAGGTAGGTCAGGCACTTGGCGGCACTCTGCTCGACCGTTTCCTCGTGCGTGTGCAGCGTGATCTCCGGGTCGAGCGGCTCCTCATACGGGTCGCTGACGCCGGTGAAATCGGGGATTTCGCCAGCGAACGCCTTCGCGTACATCCCCTTCACATCGCGCTGCGCGCACACTTCGAGCGGCGCGTGAACGAAGACCTCGATGAAGTTGGTCGTCTCGGCGCGCACCATCGCCCGCGTCTCGCGGTAGGGCGAGATGAACGAGGCCAGCACAGCCACCCCGTTGCGCGACAGCAGCTTGGCTACGAACGTCACGCGCTCGATGTTCTTGTCGCGGTCCTCTTTTGAGAAGCCCAGGTCGCGCGTCAGGCTCTTGCGCACCGTGTCGCCGTCCAGTCGCTCAACCTTCACCCCCCGCGCGCGCAGTTCTTTCTCCAGCGCCAGGGCCACCGTCGTCTTGCCCGCCCCAGACAGGCCCGTAAACCAGAGCGTGAAGCCATGCTGATCGTTCATGATCGTCCACTATCCTCGGTGTACTCCGCGTCGCACCCTCAACCGCAGTCCGGCAGCGGGTGCGCGGTCCCGGTCAGAGAGGGGGCTGCCCGGCCAGGCAGCCCAAAGCACGGGCATTGTACCACATTCCGCAATCATGCATAGGCTGGGCTGCGGGCAGAAGGACCAGCCAACACAGGCGTTGCCTGTTGAGCAGTTTTTTACCGTTATTGGCAGGGAGAGTATATTTATCTTGGCGTCCGCGTTTCACTCAGTTCTGCACAAGGAGGAACACGCATGAACCGTCGAGCCGCTGGAGTTCTATTGGTCCTGATCGGGTTGGTCGTGATCGCCGCCGGCCTGGTGCTGATGCTCGTCATCGTACCCGGCATGAAGCAGTTCCCGGACGACGTAGACACTACGCGCAACTACGAGGGCACCATGCCCGTCCTGCTCAACGCTGCCTCGCTCCAATTCATGACCGACATCCCCGTTGAGCTAGTTCGCCACTTCAAGACCGAAGCGACCGATGGCGATCTGGCCCTGGTACTTGAGGAGCAGACGCTCAGCAGCCAGGGCACACCGCTGTTGGAAATGACCAAGCGCCATGTCATTGACCGCAAGACGATGGAGTTCGTCAACGACTACCCCGCAAACTGGGGAGACAAAGAGGGATTGATCGAGCGCAGCGGCCTGGTCTTGGGCTGGCCGTTGGACACCGAGAAGAAAGACTATGTCGGTTGGAGCGACGACTACCGGGCAACCGTGCCGCTGACCTTCGCCGCTGAGGAAGAACACGACCGCGCCAAGATCAAGACTTACCGTTTCACGTCCTCTTCCGACCCACTGCCCATTCACCCGGACACCGTCGCGGCGATGGGCCTGCCCACCGAGCTATCGCACGCGCAGCTTGGGCAGATGATCGGCGGGCTGGACATCAACCCGATGGTCGCGGCGGCGCTGCCCACCCTGATCAAGCAGGCCAACTGGCCCGATCCGGTGCCGCTGACTTACGTCTATGGCTACGAGGCTGAGTATTGGATCGAGCCAACAACCGGTGTGCTGATTGACACGCACAAGATCGAGATTCGCAGCGCTGGTTTTTCGGATGAACTCATGGGGTCGCTGGTCGAGAAGATCAGCGCGCTCGGTCTGGTAGACCCGGCCATCGTCGAGCAGTTCCTGCCGGTGACCGTCTTCCACCTGGAATACCGCGGGACCGACCAGTCCGTCGAGGAAGCCAAGCAGGACGCGCTGGACGCCAAAGACCAGCTCGAACTGTTCGGCACCACGATCCCCTACGCGGCGATTGTGGCGGGCGCAGTTTTGGGTCTGCTCGGCCTGATCCTGGTCGCGCGCAAGTAACTCGGCCCACAGCGGACGCTGCGCAGCACACGGTGCAGGTCTGGTCGCTCGCCGGACCAGACCTGCATTTTCGTCCGCCTCAATACTCTCACTCGCCGATAGTCAGGCGATCCACCACCATCTCGACAGGCGCAAACGCGCCCTGCATGTCGTAGAGGATCAGGCGCACTTCTGCCGCGCCGGGGGGCATGTCCGGCGGGACGACCAGCGCGTAGCGGCCCAACACCGGCTGACCCGGTGCCCAGTTCTCCTGGCCGAAGGACAGCCCGGCGGGCGGCTGGTCATACTGCGCGTAGAATTGCCCGTCGCCCGCGTACAGGCGCACGCTGGCGCGCACCTCCGGCATGACCGTCGCACCGCGCTGCCACCAGGTGTGCAAGCGCACCACACCCCCGCGCGGCACCGCGCCCGCGCCGAGCACATAGCCGCCCAGGTAGAGCGGGCCGTCCGGCGGTGCCTGGATGAGTGGTTGAAGGGCGTCCACGCGCGCGCGCAGGTCGGAGGGAGGGCGCAGCAGCCGGTAGCGCGCCAGCGACACATCGCCGAAGCCGAGCGCGCCCGGCAGCGACTCCGGCTCGCCCAGGTATTCCAGCATCCCGCCGACGAGGTTCTGCGGGTCCATGATGTCGCCCTGCCAGGCCAGCACCCACACTCGCCTCGCATCGTGAGCGCCGATCAGCGCGTCGAGGGCAGTGATCGCCTCGTCGAAAAACAGGAAGCGGTTGACATCGGTCAGCTTGTCCGGCGGCAGCCCAATCCAGGGCACGGATGCCTCATAGTAGCCGGCGGCGGTGAAGAGCGTGCCATCGCGCAGCACCAGCACATCGCCGGGGGCGGCCTGCTGGCGGATGTAGGCGAATGCCTCGCGCAGATAGCTGTTGTAGGTCGGCGGGTAGCTGGCGCTCGCAGGGAGCCACAGCACAAGCAGCGCCCCGACCCAGGCCGGCCAGCGCAGCCAGCGCGCCCGGCGCAGCGCCGCCAGTCCCACCCCAACGATCAGCGTCGCGCCCAGCCAGACAACCCAGCCATGCCGCCCGGAGAGCTTGGCCTGCACGCCGTAGACCATCACGATCAGGCCGGTCAGCGGAAGGAGAGTAGCTAGCAGGGGCAGCGCCAGCGTATGAGCAGGGCGGCGGCGACTCTGGCGCAGCGCGAACCACAGCGCGCAGGCTCCGGCGATGACCGCGACCATCGCCCAGCCGTAAGGGGGCGCGTCCGGCGGCACGGCCCGCTGCCCGTGCGCGTAGAAAGTGAGGTAAGCGTCCAGCGCCTCGCCCGGCGTGATGCGGTCGGCGAAGGCGGTACCCGCCCGCACGTCGCGCCCGGCCAGGGCGACGGCCCAGGGAAGATACCCCGCCGCGATTCCAGCGGCGAGGGACACAGCCATTGGCCAACTACGCCGCGACCGGGCGCGCAGGACGCGCCAGCCGACCGCCGCGCCGTGCACAGCCAGGATCAGCACGCCGGTGTAGTGCGTGTAGAGCAGCCCCAACGCCAGCAGCCAGTAGGCAAGGAACAGGCCGAGGCAGCGCCGGTCGCGGCGGGACGCTTCGCCGCAGCACCGCCACAACTCCCATAGCACAGCACTCGACCATGCCGCCAGCGCCAACGCCAAAGCGTAGGGCCGCACCTCGAACGCGGCATAGGCGAAGCTCTGCGTCACGGCGAAAGCCGCCGCCGCCAGCGCGCCCGCCGTCGCGCCACCGATGCGCCGGCCCAGCGCCAGCAGCCCGGCGATGGCCAGCAGCGCGCTCCAGAAGGACACCGCGCGCAGGGCAAACTCGCTCGCCCCACCTGCGCCCCTCCACAGCTTGAGCAGGGCGAAGTGCAGCGGTACCTGATTGTCAATCCGCGCGCACCACTCCCACAGGGCCGACCAGGGCTGCCCGGCGAAGTAGGCGTTGACCGTCTCGTCGTACCACAGGCCGCGCTCCGGCCACTGGGCAACCAGCCCCGCCGCAGTCGTCAGCAGGATCAGCCCTGCCGCCCACAACCGTCGCCGTCCGCCTGGAGAGAGTGCGCGCATCGCATCACCGGGACAGAGTCAGCCGGGTTTCCGTCCCCGCCGGACAGACTTCGATGGTGATCACCCGCTGGCCCTGGCTGTAGGCGGAGACCATACACTCGCCCCCTTCGCCCAAAAGCTGCGGTTTGCCACGCACCGCCTGCCACTGGTGGTGCGTCATCGCGTGCTGTCGCCAGTTCAGGGCGCTGTCGAAGGGCAGGGCCAGGACCATTGCCCGTGTTTCGCCGGGCTGCAGTTCGGCCAGACTCGCCGCGAACGCTGCGCGCTGGTCTGCCGGAGGGCCGGGCCGCCAGATTTCGTAGCTGAAGCCATTCATGGGAATCGCCTCCGCCGGATAGTACGCCTCGTAGACGGCATCCAGCACGGGCGGCGGGTAGAACTGCGCGCGGAAGATCACCGCCGCGAATTCCTGCGCGCGCAGCGCCGCGACGAGAGTCGCCGGGTCGTACAGCCCGTTCTCGTACAGGTTCTTGAGCTGCGTTGGGTTGGTGATCACGTCTTTGTCCGCGTGCAGACTGAAGGCGGCTTCCTCGCTCATCACCGGGCCGTCTGCCGCGCGTACCAGGTCTACAATGCGCCAGCCGTTGTCCACGTCGGCTTGCGTCGGCACGTGACCGATGGACGCATAGCCCTGCGTCCAGCCCGCCGCGTCGTAGAAGGCGTAGCGGTCGCCGTAGGTAGATTCCAGGCCAAGCGCGTCGCTCAGCCAACCAAAGAAGCGGCCTTCAGTAGGCATCTTGACCACGCTCAGGGCGTACCAGACGTAGACGAGCGGCACGACGACCCCCGCCGCCGCCTTGAGCGCCGCCCGCGCGCCGCCTGGCAGCGCCCACGCGCCGCGCAGCGCGCGCGCCGCTGCCAGGCCAGACAGGGCGCACGTCGCCGCAATCGCTGTGGTGAAGTAGCTGTCGCCCGCCCCCCACTTGCCCGCCAGGATAGTGCTGGCTACCGCCATCACCCACCAGATCGTATACAGCGACAGCCGCGCGACATATAGTTCGTAGAGCGCGAACAGCGCCGCCACCAGGATCAGCGCGCCGTGCAGCCGCAGCCATTGCCGAAACAGCCCGGCGAACTGGGCCAGGTAGTAGTCGTTCACGTTGGCGGCGATGACGTTCGTCCACCACGCGCCGCCCGTCGCCCAGTCAATCCACAAGAACAGGCCGCCAGCCACAACCGCGAACCCGGCCCCCCAGATCACGGCCCGGCGTGGGTTGCGCAGGAAAAGGAAGACGAACACGGCAGCGCACGTCGCCACCGCGTGCTGCTTGGTATAGCCCGCCGCCAGCAGAAGCAGTAGCCCCCCGGCCAGCGCCCAGCGCCGCCGCCCTGTGTTGCGGATAGAGGGCGCCTGGGCGAGCACGGCGACGGCCAGCGTCTCGAACATGACCATCGTCATGTGCTGGCGGAACAGCGGTCCGATGTGATAGACGTAGTTCGACGCCAGGAAGGCCAGCCCGGCCAGCGTCGCCACCCCCCGGTGACGCTCCTCGCGGCTGACAATCAGCCCGATCGCCGCCGCCGTAATCAGCGTCCCCACGAAGCCAGCCAGCCGCCCGTACCAGTACGCGGGGCCGAACACCCAGGCGAAGGGCACCAAGATCACGTGGAACAGCGGCGGGTAGTTGCTGGCGTAGAAGGGATAGGTCTCGTTGCTGCGGTACGGCCACTCCCCCTGGCTGAACAGGATCGTGTCAACCAGCTCGAATCCCTCACCCTGGTCGTAATCGAACGGAAAGCGGATCAGCCCAACGGCATAGTGCACGTAGATCAGCAGGTGCCCGACCAGCAACGCGAAAGCCAGCCCGGTCAGCAGCCAGCCGGTCACCGCCCAGGGCGAGCGGTGCCGGGCGCTCGCAGTTCCCCCCGTCGCCATGCGCGCCCCCTACGCTGGTCTGTCGCCCAGTGGCAGCAGGGTTAGCCCGACCAGCACCCCGGCTCCCCCCGCGAACGCGCCAATGATCGCTGCCAGACGCACTCCCTGCGCGGCGGTCAGCACAGTCGCCGCCAGCAGCAGCGCCGTGCCCAGCACCATCAGCGCCGCCCCCAACTGTCGCTTACTGACCGTAAAATCCTCGCTGAATACCCGTCGCATGATGATCCCTTCCTTGCAACGCCCACCAGTATACCGCGTCTTGCGGCGACCGCCGGGATTCTGTGCGGTCGGGCGCGCAACCATCCGCCAGAACGCTGCGTATAGTTGGATGAAAGCTGGCTGATCGCCGCGTGGCTGGCGGCGGCGGCAGGTGCGATGGATTCCAGCCCAGGAGAGACATCATGGACGACAAGGAGCGCAACACCCACGAAGAGACGCCTGATGCTCCGCCCTCCGATCACGCTGTAGAAGGCGAAGGCGAGCCAATCCCGGCGCGGCTGCGCGCGGCGGTCGCTGACCTGGCCCGGCGCGCCAGCGAAGGGGAGCGCGGAGGAGATGAGATCGTCCGTGAGTACGAAGAACGCTACCACGGCGGCGTGCGCAGCCGGCTGGCGACGCCGAACGCTCCAATCGAAGGCGTGCGCCCCCCGGTCAAGGTCAAGCGGGTGGGTACCGCCGGCGCTGTCAGCGAGAACGAGCGCAAATGGGCGGCGCTGGCCCACGCCAGCACCCTGCTCACGGCGCTGGTCGCCCTGGCCAGCGGCGGCCTGGGCGTGCTGCTGACCATGTTCGTCCCCCTGTCCATCTACTTCTCGTTCCGCAAGCGGTCGGAGTACGTGGCCTTCCACGCGCTGCAGGCGTTCACCATCCAGCTCGTCGGCACCATTGGCTGGCTGGCGCTGATCGTGGTCGGCACGATTGTGGGCGTGGCGCTGTTATTCGTCTCGATCATTCTGATGATCGTGTTGGTCGGCTTCGTCCTGGCGCCGATCATCATCCTGGCGTACATCCTGTTTGTGTTGGCGTCCTTCCTGTTGCCGATTGGCATGGTCATCTACGCCGTGATCGCCGCTGTGGAGACGTGGAACGGCCACAGCTACCGCTACCCCTACATCGCCCGCTGGGTGGATAGCCAGATGCACGGCGAAAGCCTGAGCTGGTAGCGGGCGATAGACAACGCCCGCGCTGCGCAGAAGGTAGGGCACAGATTCTCTGAACCGCCAAGACGCAGAGGGCGCGGAGAAGAGCCAGGCATCTCCTGCTGGTCTATCCTCTGCGCTCTTTGCGTTTCTACGGTGATGCTTTCGTCCCAGAAATGGGGGAAGCCCCTCCTCAGGGTCCACGAACAACCTGTTAGGGCTGGGCACTTGGGCGCTGGGATT
>DYGW01000357.1 GCA_020724485.1 Thermoflexus sp.
GGGGAAGGGCCGGGGATGGGGGGACAAACACGTTCACGACTTGTTCGTGGACCCGCAGGGGCGTATCGCATACGCCCCTGCCCGCCATCTGCGCTATACTCCCCCACTGACCCCCCGATCAGCGCAAAGGAGCACGCATGGCTGGCGACACGCTCGAACTCAAGGCGGCGGAGATGGTGCACGGCGGGCAGACGCTCGCCCGGCAGGCCAAGCGCGTCATCTTCACGCCGTACACCATCCCCGGCGAGCGCTTCCTGGCCCGGCTCACCGACGACCGGGGGCGCTACGCCTTCGCCGAGAGCGTGCGCGTGCTGGCCCCGTCGCCGCAGCGCGTGACGCCGCGCTGTCCGCACTTCGGCCCTGGGCAGTGCGGTGGCTGCCACTTCCAGCACATTGACTATGCCGCCCAGCCCGGCTACAAGCGCGATGTGGTGGTAGACCAGCTCCGGCGCATCGGCGGCCTCAGCGACCCGCCCGTCCGCTCGACCGTCGCCAGCCCGGACGCCTGGGCCTACCGTTATCACGCCACCTTCCAGGTGGACGCGGCGAGCAACCTGTGCTTCGTCGGCACGGACAACACCACGCTGATCCCCATTGACGAGTGCCACATCCTGCGCCCGGAGCTGCGCGATCTGCTGGCCGAACTGAACTTCGAGGACGTGCAGGGGCTGACCCGCGTGCGCGTGCAGGTCGGGTCCGCAGGCGACCTGATGCTCGTGCTGAGCACGGCGGATGACGAAGCGCCGGCCCTGGAAGTGACCATGCCCGTCTCGGTCAACCTGCTGCTGAGCGACAATGAGCCGGTCAACCTGATCGGGGCCAGCGCCGTCATCTACACGGTGCGCGGGCGGCTCTTCCGCGTGACGGCGGGCGGCTTCTTCCAGGTGAATCTGCCCCAGGCCGAGACGCTCGTCCAGTTGGCCCTGGAGGCGCTCGACCTGCGCGGCGGGGAGACCGTGCTCGACCTCTACGCGGGGGTGGGACTGTTCACCGCCTTCCTGGCCGAGCGCGCCGCGCTGGTCACGTCGGTGGAGAGCTATCCCCCGGCGGTGACCGATGCCGACGTCAACCTGGCCGACCTGGACAACGTGGACCTGATCGAGGGGGGCGTCGAGGCTGTGCTGCCGGAGCTAGAGGGACCCTATGACGCCGCCGTGCTCGACCCGCCGCGCGCCGGGGTGGACGCGGCGGCGCTCGATGCGCTGGTCGCGCTGGGGCCGCGCGCGCTCGTCTATGTAAGCTGCGAGCCGTCCACGCTGGCCCGCGACGCCAAGCGGCTGGCCGCGCACGGCTACCGGCTGCTGGCCGTGACGCCGGTGGACATGTTCCCGCAGACGTACCACATCGAGTGCGTGGCCCATTTCGCGCGGTGAGCAGGGCGGCACAAGACCTCCCCCGCCCGGGTCCACGAACAACCTGTTAGGGCCGGGCACTTGGGCGCTGGGATTGCCTCCCATTCCCCAACCCCTTCCCCCACGCTGCGCGGAGGGAAGGGGAGCCGGCCCGC
>DYGW01000358.1 GCA_020724485.1 Thermoflexus sp.
GGGGGCAATCCCAGCGCCCAAGTGCCCAGCCCTAACAGGTTGTTCGTGGACCCGGTAGAAAATAGAAAGTGGAAAATTGAGAAAAAGGGCTTGGAAGGGCGTGGTAAGTTTGGTATAATTAGGTTTTGGCAAATGCAGCAAAGCAATCACGAGTCTGGCAGGGCCGGGTGTAGGCGTGATGCGCCCCGGTCGCCAGGAAGCCATGCGTGCGCGCAGTACCCTGCTGCACTGGCCCGCAGGTTGGGTAGAGCGGAACGGGTCGGTCAAGTGAGTTTTCACCCCAGCCCATGATGCGGGATCACCAATCTGAGCGCTGGAACGTGAGTTTCATGCGCTGTTTTTGCTTGGCAGCGACTGTGCACGATCAAGCCCTGTACAAGCCTGACTCCACACCCATCAGCGGATTCGACCATCACGTGGATTCACGTCACTCCAGTTGGATACCGTAACAGAAGCGCACAGGAGGGCACGCCTTGGAGGCGAAAGACTTTAGCGCACTGCGCATCAGTTTGGCATCTCCCGAACAGATTCGCTCCTGGTCGTATGGCGAGGTGACCAAGCCAGAGACGATCAACTACCGGCGCTTGCGCCCTGAAAAGGACGGGTTGTTCTGCGAGGCGATCTTCGGCCCCACCAAAGACTACCAGTGCTACTGCGGCAAGTACAAGAACGTGCGCTATCGCGGGATCGTCTGCGACAAGTGCGGCGTTGAGGTAACACGTTCGTCGGTTCGTCGCGAGCGCCTGGGCCACATCGAGCTAGCCGCGCCCGTCGCGCACGTGTGGTACACGCGCCGTGTGCCGAGCTACCTCGGCATTCTGCTGGATGTCAGCCGGCGCAACCTGGATCGCGTGCTGTACTTCGCCCAGTACGTGATCACCCATGTGGACGAGGAAGCGCGGCAGAAGGCCCTGCGCCGCCTCGACGAGGACGTGGCGCTGCAAGAGGCGCAGTTTCGCGCCGAGTTCGAAGGACAGCAGGCCGAGGTCCGCACGGAGCGGCAGGATGATCTGACTGGCCTGGAAGCAGACCAGGCCCAGAGCAACGCCCGTCTTGACGACGAGCGCGCGCGCCAGACCGAGATGGTGATGAGCGAGGCCCAGCGCCTCCAGGAGCGCATCGAGGCGCAGCTTGGCAGCAAGCTGAAGGCCGATCTGGTCTTCGCGGCGGCGGGCGATGTGGTGATCGCCGCGAAGGGCGAAGAGGTGCGGAACGAACTCCTGGGCGTGGTGCAGGAAGCGGCCAAAGAACGGCTCAGCCAGATTGAAGAGGACATCGAGGCGCGCCGGCTGGGCGAGATTGATCGCCTGCACATGCTCGCCGACGAGCGCACGAGCGAGGCTGCGGGTGAGATTCAGAACATTCAGAGCCAGTTAGAGCGCCGCCTGGGCCGGCTGCATACCGTCTATGCCGAGGCGCGCGACGAACTGCTCTCGCTGGAACCGCTCCAGTTCCTGGGCGAGCCGCGCTACCGCGAGCTTAAGCAGAAGTACGGCCAGGTCT
>DYGW01000128.1 GCA_020724485.1 Thermoflexus sp.
ATACCTGCTATGGGCCGTATGGGACATGCCCGCAGACCGCCCAGCAAGGTCTGGCGTTGTTGGGACCGGGCGAAGAAGCCGCCCTGCCTGGCTGCGACGTGCTGATGCCCATTCCGGCGACGGCAGTGGGCGGCTCGTTCGTGGCGGATGCGCCCGTCTACTGGAAGCCCGGCGAACTGACCACCCCCCTGGTGACGATCAAGGCGGGCAACACCGCGCGCGTGATCGGGCAGGATGCGTCCGGGCAGTACTACAAGATCGTCTGGGCCTGCGACTTCGTGTGGGTGCCCAAGGCAACCATGGGGCCGAACTACGACGCCGCGTGGAATGGCGCGCCGCTGCCGACCACTGTCGTGGAGTGATGATTCGCGATTGCTCACAAGAAACGCCCCGGTCATCTGGCCGGGGCGCTGGTACGACAAGGCGCGCGTTCCGAAGGGCAAAACCGCACACCTGCGCGCGCGGCCCTCAGCGGTTAGCGGTCGTGATACCCCGTGGCGATCGACGCCATCGCCTCAACCGGCAAACCCAGATGGCAACGCTTGCAAGCATATTCGACCGTGATGTACGGCATGACCGCCGTCCCATCCTCATTGAACTGCGGAGCGGTCGGATCGGTATTGATCTGGAACAGGTGCGCGCGGACATCGGCCCACAGCCGCTCAGGGCTGCGAGCGCCGCTGGCAACCATGGGAGGCATGTGGCATTCCACACAGGTCACACCTGCCGCTTCGTGCTTCTCCAGGTTTTCGTTGTCAAAGTGGCAGCTCGTGCAGGTCACGCGCATCCCCTGGTTGGGGTTGACCGCCGGTTCGGCGTATTTCACACTCTGGTGCGGGTTGTGGCAGTCTATACACTCAAGGGCGGCGTGTGGAGCGGTGGCGATCTCCTCATACTGCTCGTGATGATCAATGAACCCGCCCTTGGATTCGATGACGCCCTCCGCGCCTCGGTAGTGACACTGGCCGCACGCTTCGCTCGCTCGATCAACGCGCATGTTCACGCGGATCGGATTCTGGACGTGCTGACTGCCAGGGCCATGGCACTCCTCGCACTGAATCCCCTCTTCTTCCCACAGGCCGATCAGGCCCGGCATGTCGTCCATGTGGGCATTGGGGTCGTGGTTGTAACCGGTGGTGTGGCAACTCCCACAGTTGTAGGGGGTCTCTTTACCCGCATTGTAGGGCACCCATCCCGCCTCGACGATGACCTCGCCAGTGCGCGCGTCGATCAGCGGGAAATTGTACTGGGTGGTCGAGTCGGCATCCCCTGTGATGATGAAACCGTTCTGGTCAATGAAACGCGCCTTATAGGCGAACCCACCGATGACAAAGCTAATGTCATCCCACGTATAGCCTTCTGGCGGGTTGGGCACTTCAGTGAACGGGTAGTCTGGTGCAGCGCCCTCTACTCTGTTCAGTTTCCAGTTGTGTCCATGCAATTGATGCTGGGCCACGATGTCAGCATGGCAAGTCGCGCACGCCTCTTTGCCGACGAAGTCTGGGACCGGATCACCCTGAGCGGCGACCGGAGCAACCCGACCGACGCCCAGGATGAAAGCTAGCGCGACGATCATTATGCCCACACCTACAAGAAACAGTCTTTTCATCATAACACCCCCTTGTCATCCTGCCTTAGCCCGAACTCTAGTATCGGATGGAACGCGCCCTGACGATCGCAGTCGCTCCTATAGTACAACGGGTTTTGATGCGATACAAGTTTAGAATCCGACGCATTCCCGCATAGTGGATCAGGTGGACGTAGGGGAAACACGCCATTCCGCCGAAACCGAGACAGAGCAAAGCTGCAATCGGCGACACCGTGCAAAAGAGAGATACGCCCCGGTAGTGGGCATATCTCCTTTTTCGAGGTAAGTTTCTCTGAACCGCGGAGAACTAGAGCAAGGCTGGGGGTGCGCTCAGGGCCGGAAGGGGATCTGCACGGTGATGCACGTCCCGCCCTGTTCCGGGTCGCTGTCAATGGAGAACTGGCCGCTGAGCTGACGCGCGCGCTGCTCCATGTTGCGCAGCCCGAAGCTCTCCGGATTGCGCAGTTTCGCCGGGTCGAAGCCGACGCCGTTATCTTCGACGGTGAGCACCAGGGTATTCTCTTTTTCGCGCACCTTGACCAGCACATGCGTGGCGTGAGCGTGCCGCGCCACGTTGGACAGCGCCTCGCGCACGATCTGGGTCAGCGAGTGACGCTGGCGGTCGCCAAGCGTGCGTAGCTTGGCCGGCACGTCTACCGTCACGTCCACGCGGGCGAAATCGTGAAAGTGGCGGGCCAGGTTATCCAGCCGCTGGCGGAAGGTCGCTTGCTCTTCGCGCGCCGTGCGCAGATTGCGGATGTACAGGCGGATGTCCTCGATGATCTGGTTGAGGTCTTCGATGATGCTCTTGTATTGCCCTTCCTGCTCCGGCGTCATGGGGAACTGCCCGCGCATGATTTCCAGCTTCATGCCCACCGCGTAGACGGACTGGATCACGCCGTCGTGCAGTTCCATACCGATGCGGTCGCGCTCGCGGACCAGGGCGATCTCCTGAAGTTGCTCGGACAGGCGGGCGTTCTCAATGGCGACCGCCGCGTGATTGGCCAGCAGCACGATCAGGCGCTCGTCGTCCTCGCTGAACGGCTCGCCGTCGAGCGGGTCAGTCAGGTAGAGGTTGCCCAGGCGCTCGCCGCGACTGATGATCGGCACGCCGAGGAAACGGCGCATGATCGGGTGGCCCTCCCCGCAGAAGCCCGCCGAGCGCGGGTCCTGAGTCAGGTCGTCGAGGCGAATCGGCTCGTCGGATTCGAGCACTGCGCCCAGCAGGCCCAGCCCGCGTGGCTCCGGCCCCATGTGGCGCAACTGCTCCGGAGACATGCCGGAGGTGATGAAGGCGCGCAGCGTACCGTCATCGTTGGGCACGCCCAGCGCCGCGTAGCGCGCCTGAGCCAGTTCGCGGGCGATGTCGGTGATCGCCTGCAGCGCGCGGGGCAGGCTCAACTCGCTGGTGATGGTTGTGGCCGCCCGGCTGAGCGCGTCGAGCATAGACGCGCTCCAATCCTGGGAATCAGTGGGTGAGTGCGAAGAAGGAGTCATGGTCGTTCACCAGGTTGACCTATAGCGCGAATCGGATTACTATTTCCACCATAAACGCCATAAATATAACAATAAACCAGTGCCGCTTTTCGAACCGGACAGCAGCGCACAAGTTGGTTTTCCGCGCGCCGGACACGGTATAATCTGGTTGCATCTATGTACCGTACACGTACAGTGCTCGACACAGCGCGACGGCCCGATTCATGCACCCTTTGCCGGAGAATTCAGTGACTCCTCTTCGCATTTTGATCGCCGACGACCATGCCGTCGTGCGCGCTGGTCTGAAGGCGCTTCTGGAACAACAGCCCGATTTCGCAGTGGTAGCCGAGGCCGAGAGCGGCATTGACGCCGTGCGCCAGGCGGCGACTCACCAGCCCGACATTGTCGTGATGGACATTCGTATGCCAGGCGGGCTGTCGGGCATCGAAGCCTGTGAGCAGATCGTCGAGCAAGTGCCCGATACCAGAGTGATCATGCTCACCTCCTATGCCGAGGATGAGCTGGTCATGGACGCCGTGCGCGCGGGCGCAGTGGGCTATGTCCTCAAGCGTGTCGGCAGCAGCGATCTGGTGGATGCCATCCGTACCGTCGGGCGCGGCGACGCGCTGATTGACCCGACGATGACCAAAGCCCTGCTCGAAGAAGTGCGCCAGGCGGCCCAGGTCAAGGAAGCCTCTGCCTTCTCCGGGCTGACCCCCCAGGAAATGCGCATCCTGGCGCTGATGGTCGAGGGGCTGACCAACCGGGAGATCGCCTCGCAGTTGTTCCTCGGCGAGGGCACCGTGCGCAACTACGTGGGCAACATCCTCAGCAAGCTGCAAGTCTCCAACCGGGCCGAAGCCGCCGTCTTCGCCGTCAAGAACCACATCGAGCGCCATCTGCCCAAAGACGACGATCACGCCTGATCGTCCTGCCCCGGCGCGGCGATCCTGCGTGTGGCGGTTCGCGGCATCCGGCGGGTCAGCCAGCGCAGCACCGACAGCACCAACACGCCCATCACGGTCGCCCCGGTCGCCAGCACGTACAGGCGAGCGCCCGCCACCAGGCCGACCATCGCCACAAACCACAGCGACGACGCCGTCGTCAGTTCGTGAACCCGGTCGTCGCGGCGGATGATGACCCCTGCCCCCAGAAAGCCGATGCCGGTGATCACGTTCGCCGCCAGGCGGGCCGCCGAGTTGTCGTCGTAGAGGCCCTTAGCCATGACCATGACCAGCGCCGAGCCAATGCCCACCATCATGTGGGTGCGGACTCCTGCTGGACTCTGCTTCCACTGGCGGTCCAGGCCAATGAGGCCGGACAGCACCAGGGCCACCGCCAACGGTATCAGGGCTTCTAACTGTGCTTGGGTGCTCATTGTGGGACTCCCGAGCTTCTCACAACTATAATCGCACCCTTTGCACAGTGGCTAGTGCCAATCATCACGGCGTGCGCGGGCAATCAGGCACACAGGCGCTAGCCGGTGCAAGTGGCGCGTCACGCCCTGCTACGGGGGCCGTGCTCGCTTCGACAGGCAGATTTCAACGAATTTATGGAGATCGATCTAGAAATTGAACATTGTCGTATAATAGGTGTTACAACGCTGATTCATCGTAGCGGCGGTCAAGCGCTGCTGCCCCTCTGCTACTGCCGAAAACGTGTCCTGCGCCAACCCCGACGGACCGTTTTCGGCTTTTATTTTTCTGAGCGAGGAGACACATCGTCTTCACCCCGGACGCTGTAACTTTCCCTGGCGTCACCTACGAGGCGACTGGCCTCTAGTCCGCACACGCGGGGCGGGCGCCCGCTGCAGAGGATCGCCCGCCCCCAGGTGCAAGTCCCGTCCGACCGAACGAGCTATGCATTTACAGAACATGGTCCAGACTGGAGACACTACGATGACATTCAAGACATTATTGACGATCAAGGCGGTGGTGTGCCTGGGATTTGGGGTCCTCCTGGTGCTTGTCCCAAGCGGCCTGTTCGACATTCTGGGGGCTTCACTCGACGAAGTGGGCCGTATCCCAGCCCGCGAATATGGTGCGGCCATGCTGGGGACGCTGGTCCTGACCTGGCTTGGGCGTACCCTGACTGATCTCAAGGTCCAACAGATCATTCTCCTCGACCTGCTCGTCTATGACGCTGTCGGTTTTGTGGTGACTCTGCTGCCCACCATCTCTGGCACTCTCAATGCGCTGGGCTGGGGCATCGTGGCGGTGTACCTGTTCTTCACCGTTGGATCGGGCTATCTGCTCATAACAACACGCGCTGCGCGTTCCAGCGGCTGAGCGATCAGCAGCCATGCGCGCTAGCTCGCGCACGCGGGGCGGGCGCCCGCTGCAGAGGATCGCCCGCCCCGCTCATAGTCAACGAATTCGCCACCCACGACGCTGGCTGCGTCACCAGGCGGGCTTGCGCGCGGTGATGCGCGCGCTGAAGACGGGGAGCGTCGCCCCTTCCCCGCCGCAGCACTCGGTCATGTCCGGCAGGGGCGTCTCGTCGAAGCTCTTGCGCTCCACCCGCACGTCCACAAAGCCCGCCGCCTCCAGCGCGGCCACGTAGTCCGCCACGGGAATCGCCCCGCTGACGCAGCTCGCCCAGGCGTCGGCCTGCGCGCGCAGCGCGTCGGGCAGCGGACGGTCGGCCAGGATGTCGCTGACGCTCAGCCGCCCGCCGGGCTTCAGCACGCGGAACGCCTCGCGGAAGACTGCCGGCTTGTCGGGACTCAGGTTGATCACGCAGTTAGAGAGGATCACGTCAACGCTGGCGTCGGGGACCGGCAGGTGCTCGATCTCGCCCAGGCGGAACTCGACGTTGGTCGCGCCCAGCCGGGCGGCGGCAGCCCGCGCCTTGTCAAGCATCTGCGGGGTCATGTCCACGCCGATCACGTGCCCCTTGGGGCCGACGCGCTTCGCCGCCAGGAAGCAGTCAATGCCGCCGCCGGAGCCGAGGTCGAGCACTGTCTGGCCGGGTTCCAGGCGAGCCAGCGCGACCGGGTCGCCGCAGCCGAGGGCCAGCCCGGTCACCTCGGCGGGCAGCGTCGCCACGTCCGGCACCTCGTAGAGCGCGGCGATGGCGGGGGCCTCGTCGGGCGCGCCGCAGCAGCCGGACGCCGCCCCCGGCGTGAACGCGGCGGCGATCTGGGCGTAGCGGGCGCGCACGGCGGCGCGGATGTCGTCATTCTCGCGGATAGGGGTCGGGGTTGTCACGGTGTTGCTCCTCTGTGTCTCAATGACATATCCACACATTTCGATATGATACGCGAAAAAAAGAGAGACTCGGAAGGCCCGGCGGCGCCCTCACTCCTCAACCTGCACAACCAGCTTGACCGGGAAGCCGGGCGCGAAGTCCTCGGCCACCTGGCAGCAGCCGGCGACCAGCCGCTCGCGGTTGAGCGTGTAGAATACCTGCTTGCCGCGCCGCTCACTGCGCACCAGCCCGGCTTTCTTCAGCACAGCCAGGTGATGCGAGACGGTCGGCTGGGCCACATCGAGCGCGCTCACGATGTCATTGACGCTCAACTGCTGGCAGCAGCACAGGGCCATGATCTGCTGGCGCGTCTCGTCGGCCAGGGCTTTGGCGAAGGCCACCTTGTCTATCATCTCGCCCTCATATCGAAGAACGTCTATATAAGACTAGCACACAACGAGGCCAATGGCAAGAGCCAGTTTCGCGCCGGGGTGAGGTCAACCACCGGATTTCGCGGAACTTTCCTGAGCTTACTGAGACACAGAAAGCGCAGCAGCGAAACTTCCGAAGTCTGCCAGCCTTCGGAAGTCTTGTCAGGGTCCGCCGAATTTGACCAGGCTGTTTCGCGGCGGGGCGATTTTGGCTATAGTTTGAGCATCATGTGAGTGCCGTCCGTCGCGCCCGACCGCACCGAAGGACCGCTGTATGCGCCGCCCGACCGCCATCGTCCTGCTCGCCCTGCTGATCGCCTCCCACCTGATCAGCGGATCGTCCCCTGCGCGCGCTCAGGACGGCGGCGGCTCCACCGCGCACATCGTCAGGGCAGGCGACAACCTGTACCGCATCGCTCTACGCTACGGCGTGACGATTGAGGCGCTGATGGCTGCCAACGGTCTGACGACGACCAGCGTCATCGTCCCCGGCCAGACGCTGGCTATTCCCGGCGCGGCGGCTTCCGTCCCCGCACCTGCTGTGACGGTTCCCGCCGGAACGCGGACGCACCGCGTCGTTGAGAGGGAATCGCTGCTGCAGATCGCGCGGCGCTATAACGTGACCCTGGACGCGCTGGCCCGCGCCAACGCCATCACCCACGCCGCGCTGATTGTGCCGGGCCAGGTGCTCATCATCCCCAGCGGGGGCGGCACAGCAGACCTGGGACTGGTCGGCGTGAGTGTGCCCGTCCAGCCGGTCAAGCCCCCGGCGGCGGACCTGGGCATCCTGCCCGCCGGCGCGTCTTCCGTCCCTGCTGCACAGCAGAGCGCCCCGCCGATGCCCGCCCCTACGCAGGTCGCGCCTGCCAGCACAGTGCCGGTTGAAGCAACGCCGCAAATCACGCCTGAACTCCCGGCTGAACCGCCTGCCACCGAGGTGAGCACACTCCTCGCACCGGCTGAGCAGGCCGCGCCCGCCGCTACCGCTGATAGCACACTCGCCAAAATTGTCCCGCCTCTGGTCGTCAGCGGCACCTTCGACGCCGGGCTGGTCGCGCCAGACCTGGGCATCCTCTCCCCGTCGCCGCAGTCTGAGCCGCCACAGACATTAGCCGCCGCGCCAGGAGCAGCCGCCAACGCGCCGGAGCAGCCGGAAGCTGCCCCGGCAGAGCTAGATGAGAGTGTCGCCCTTGTGGCCGCCGCCGTTGACGACACGCTCAACGCGCCCGACCTGGGCATCATCGCCCCGGACACAGCGGCCTGGGTGCGCCAGCCGGGTCTGTTCACGACAGGGGGAGCGCGCGTCCGCGAGATTTTCGAGCGCGGGCAGGCGCGCGGCAACAACGCGCGCGCCTTCTCCAAAGTCGGCGACTGCAACAGCGAGCTACCCTTCTTCCTGGGGCGCTTCGACAGCGGCGATTACGACCTGGGGCCATACGCCTATTTGCAGCCGGCCATTGACCACTTCGCCGGGTCGTTTGGGCGGCAGAGCATGGCCGTGTGGACGGGCAGCCACGCCTGGTCGGTGCTCGATCCCACCTGGGCGAACCCGGCCCTGTGCCTGCCCGGCGAGACGCCGCTCGGCTGCGAGTTCCGCCTGCACCGGCCCAGCATCGTGTTGATCCGGTTGGGCACCAACGAAGCCTACAGCCCGGCGCTGTTCGAGCAGCACATGCGCGCGATCATCGAGTATGCCATTGAGCAAGGCGTGATTCCGGTCCTGGGGACGAAAGCCGACCAGCTTGAGGGCAGCGACCGCATCAACGACATCGTGCGCCAGCTTGCGGCGGAATACGAGGTGCCGCTGTGGGACTTCGGGCGCGTGGCGAGCACGGTGCCGGGGCGCGGCCTGCGCGAGGACGGCTTCCATATGACGTGGTACCCGCTCAGCTACGGCGATCTGCGCGCGCTGCAGGCCGGGCACTCGGTTCACAACCTGACCGCGCTGATCGCCCTCAACACCGTCTGGCAGAGCGCGATGGCGAGCGTAGGCTGAGAGAAAGTCCCTCCCTCTGCTCACCTTCAAGGGCGAACAGGCATTAAGGCTGGTCTGTGGTCTGGGGCGGCTCTTCACTTTACCTCATCCCGCTCGGCGCTGACACGCCTCGCTTCCCGCCACCGCCCGCAGCGAGGTGCGTTATAATCCGCGCGTCGCCATCCGCCCTGTCGAGGATCGCCATGCGCTCACCCCAACCCCACGCCGCCGCCCACTTGTTCCGCTCTACGCTGGCCCGGTGGATCGTCTGCGGGCTGGTCGTGCTGGCCCTGGCCGGGCTGTACGCCGCTACGCTGCAGACGCACATCAGCGGCAGCTTCAGCGAGACCAGCCCGCAGAACGTCCTCTACAACGAGTACATCAAAGACGTGGCCGAGATTCAGGTCGCGCTCAACCTCTGGGGAACGATCCACCACACCGGCTACCCGCTGTTCGCCATCCTGGGCAACCTGTTCACCCTCCCCCTGCGCGCGCTGGGCGTGGAGCCAGCCGCCGCCGCCAGCCTGGTCGCGACGGCCTGGGGCGCGGTGCTGCTCGGCGGGTTTGCGCTGCTCGTCTGGCGGCTGACGGGGCGAGTCGCGCTGGCCGTGATCAGCGCCGCGCTGCTGGGCACGGCGCGCTCGATCTGGCTTCACCACGTGATCGCCGAAGTGTACAGCATGAGCCTGGCGATCACCGTCCTACTGCTGCTCGTCGCGCTGTGGCCCGCCCCCTGGACAGGCGCGTGGAGCGCCCGGCGACGGCTGTTGTGGCTGGCCCTGTTGGGCGGAATCGGCGTGGCGCATCACCGCGCGGTGGCCTTCGTTGCGCCGGGGCTGATCCTGGCCGTAGGCCCGGCGCTGTGGCGCGAGCGCCCTCCCTGGCGACGCACGGCGATGCAGGCCGTAGGGCTGGCCCTGCTGGGCTTTCTGCCGTATGTTTACCTGCTCTTGCGGGCGTGGCAGGGCAGCGCGTGGGTCTATGGCGAGCCGGGCACGCTGCGCGGCCTGTGGGTCGAGTTCAGCGGGAAGGAAGCCGACCGTCTGGTGAAACTCCCCGCAGACGCCGGAGAGCTGGCCGATAACCTAGCCGGCGTGTGGGATATTCTGCTCCACGAGCTATCGCTGCCGGGCCTGCTGGCGGGGCTGGCCTGCCTGCTGCTGGCGGTCACGGTGGCGCCACAGCGCCGCGCCGCGCGGATTGTCGCCCTCAGCGCCGCCGGCCCGACGCTGTTCGCCGCGCTCTATCACACGGCTGTGCTGCCCCAGGCTGTGCTGATGCCCACCGTGCTGGCCCTGGTCTTCGCCGCCGCCGTCACCGCCGGCTGGCTGGCCGCACTGCAACCTCGCGCCGCCGTGCTCGCGCCGCTGGCGCTGGCGCTGTGGGCGACGGGACTCGCTGGCTGGCACTACGGCACCATCCGCGCGCTGGTCGGCGAGCGAACCGGCCTAGAGGTGATCGCCCGGCTGGAGCGGCTGCCGCGCGACGGAAGGCCCGCGCTGATGCTCCCCTGGGGGCCGCGCTACGCGGCGGCGTCCTACGCGCGGCTGGTCACCGGTGAATACGCCGATCTGCTGGTGGTGGATCACAAGGCGGATTACCGGGCGCTGCTGGCTGAGGGCTACCAACTCTACACCGAGCCGGAGACCTTCTACACCTATCCACCCCCCTGGCCGAGCGCCTACGGCGCGTCGTCGGACTGGTGGCAGGAGCGGCTGGGCGCGCTCAGCGTGACTTCGGCAGCGCCGGGCTATGTGCGCCTGCTGACCGTCCCCGACCTGGCCGCGCCCGGCGAGTCGCTCGGCGAGCCGCTCGTCTACGGCATCACGCGGCGGGCGGCGTGGCTGACCTGCGACGCGGCGCACATTTACCTGCACGCCCTCTGGAGCGCCGACCGCCGACCAGAGGGCGATCCCAGCATCTTCGTCCACCTGACCGGTGACGTACCCGCCCCGGACCCGCCCAATGCCGACACGCGCCACCCAGTCTACGGGCTGTACCCGTTCGCACAGATGTCGCCCGGCCAGCTTGTGCGCGACGACTTCACGCTGCCGCGTCTGCCGGACATGACGCAGGTGCGCTTCGGGCTGTACGAACAGACGGGCGCGGGTTTCGCCAACTACGGGGAGACGGCGCTGCCGGTCGCCGAGTGCCAGCCGGTCGCGTGGGAGGCATTGAGCGAGTAGGCTCTGGGCGCATGGCATGTCTGGGGCAGAGGATCACCGCAGAGCAACTGTGTTCCCTGTCAAGAACCTGGAATAGAAGGAGACACAGTG
>DYGW01000129.1:0-4328 GCA_020724485.1 Thermoflexus sp.
CAGGTGCGCGCGAATCTGGTGCGTGCGCCCGGTCTTCGGCCACACATCGAGCAGGCTGAAATTGGCGAACACCTCAACTACACGGAACTCGGTGAGCGCCTCGCGCCCGTCGCGCACCACAGCCATGCGCTTGCGCTGCCTGGCGTCGCGGCCAATCGGCGCGTCAATCACGCCGTCGGGCGTCTGCGGCATCCCTTCCACCAGCGCCACGTAACGCTTGCTGATCGTGCGCGCCTTGAACTGCGCGCGCAGGCTCTCCAGCGCCTGCGGCGTCTTGGCGATGACGATCACGCCGGATGTCTCCTTGTCCAGCCGGTGGACGATCCCGGCGCGGCCCGGCTCGGCGAACTCGGCGATCTGCGGCCAGCGAGCGAGCGCCGCGTTGACCAGCGTGCCCGACTGGTGCCCGAACGCCGGATGGACGACCATGCCCGCTGGCTTGTCAACGACGGCCACGTGCTCGTCCTCATACAGGATGACCAGCGGGATCGCTTCTGGTTCAGGCCCGGCAGCCTCCTCCGCAACCGGCACCTGCACGCGGATGCGCTCGCCCCCTTCCAGGCGCAGCGACGCCTTGGCCGCTGCTCCATTCACCGTGACCTGGCCCGCGCGGATCAATGCTTGAATCTGCGCCCGCGAGAGATCGGCGTACTGCGCCGTCAGGTACTTGTCCAGTCGCTCGCCCGCGCCGCTGACCGCGATCTCTCTGATCTCAAACGATTCGCTCATCGTGTCTCCCTGCCAGTAAGTGTGTCTAGTACCGCGATTGCGCCCGCCCGATCACATCGTTACAATGCAGTCAGGTAACGCGCTCGCCCCAAAGGAGTTGGCAGTGGCCCCGCAGGATCGTTTTGTCTCCGAGACGACTTTTCGCATCCGCTACGCCGAGACAGACGCGATGGGCATCACCCACCACTCGAACTACATCGTCTTCTTTGAAGAAGCGCGCAGCCACTACTCGCGCGTGCGCGGCGCCGACTATGCTGATTTCGAGCGCAGCGGCCACTGGCTGACCGTCGCCGAAGTCCACGCCCGCTACCTGGCGCCGACTCACTACGCCCAGCAGGTCACCGCCCGCTGCTGGATCGAAGAGCTACGCAGCCGGGGCATGACCTTCGGCTACGAGATCGTGGACGCGGCGAGTGGGCAGGTCTGCGTGACCGGCCTCTCCAAGCACGTCTGCATCAATCACGCCGGCCAGGTGACGCGCATCCCGGAGGACTGGCTCGCAGCCATGCGCGCTGGCGTGCCGGACTAAAGCGGCACCTCGTGTCCCATCTCCGTCACGTCGTAACCCGGCTGGGCGGCGACCGCCGCGCGGAACTCGGCGTCGTGCAGCAGCGCCAGCGTGTGCTCGATCATCGGCAGCGCCAGATACGCGCGCGGGATGACCAGGTCGTAACGCTCGTGCGTCATGGGAATGAAGTCTAGCTCCAGGGCCATCGCCGCGCTGCGAATGCCCAGCCCGCAGTCCGCGCTGCCCGACGCTACCGCCGCCGCGACCGCCAGGTGCGTGTATTCTTCGCGCTCGTAGCCTTCGATCTGCTCTGGGACGATCCCACGCCGGGCCAGCTCATAATCGAGCAACACGCGCGTGCCCGCGCCGCGCTGCCGGTTCACATAACGGGCGCGCGGCAGGTCGTCGAGCGAGCGGATGCCCAGCGGATTCCCCGCCGCGACGATCAGCCCCTGCTCGCGGTGGGCGAACGTCACCACCAGCACCGGCAGATCGCCCAGCGTCCGCCTGATGGTCGGCACATTGTACTCGCCCGTGTCGGGATCGAGCAGGTGCGTGCCAGAAAGGTGCGCCTCCCCGCGCCGTTGGGCGACCAGCCCGCCCAGGCTGCCCACGTTGGCCGAGGCCAGCCGGTAGCCCGGAAAGCGAGCGGCCAGGAACTGCCCCAACAGGTCGAGCATCGGATCATGGCTGCCAGCGGCGACGACCGTGCGCTCAATCGCCTCGCGCGCGCGGGTGAGCAGCACCTCGACTTCGCGCCCGGCGTCCACCCCCTCGCTGAAGCGCGGGATGTGCAGCAGCCCGTCGGCCCGTACCAGCGAGGTGATCACCCCCGCGCCGCGCGCCAGCGGCGTGACCAGCGTGCGCTCGCCCACCTGCCCGACCGTGACCCGCACGAAGTCGTCGTCGCCCGCCGGCGAGGTGAGCTTGCGGGTGAGTATCCCCCTGATGCGCACCAGGCGCGGCGCGGGCTGCCCGGCCCAGGCATGGAGCAGCGGCCTGATGAAGATGTCGCCGGTCAGTGCCGCCGAGACCGGATAGCCGGGCACGCCGATCACCGGCACGTCGTTGACCATGCCCATGATTACCGGGTGCCCAGGCCGCACAGCGACGCCATGCACTAGCAGCGTCCCCGCCTCGCGCACGGCCCGCGCGGTGAAGTCGCGCGACCCGGCGGAGGAACCGGCCAGCACCAGCACCAGATCGTGCGCCGCAGTTGCTTCAAGGATTGCCTGCTTGATCGCGCCTAGGTCGTCGGGCAGCGCCGTCCAGCGCGTGAACTCGCCCCACGCTGCGCGCACCTGCGCGCCAAGCACGATGCTGTTGTACTCGATCACGTCGCCTGGCTGCGGCGACGCCGTCGGCGCGACCAGCTCGGTGCCCGTCGGCAGGATGGCCACCCGCGCCCGCCGCCGCACCAGGACATTCGTATGCCCGCAGCCGGCGATCGCCCCCAGGTCGTGCGGGCGCAGGACGTGATTGGCGGGCAGCACCAGTTCGGTCGCTACCATGTCTTCGCCCATCATGCGCACGTGCTGCCAGGGCACGACCGGCGCGCGAATCTCGATCTCTTCATCCCCTACCGGCTGCGTGTGCTCGATCATGATCACGGCGTTGCAGGCGGCGGGTAGCGGCGCTCCTGTGTTGACCGGGGCGGCCTGCTCTGGAACGCGCAGGCGCACCGGGCGCGTCTCCGTCGCGCCGCGCGTATCCGCCGCGCGCACGGCGTAACCGTCCATCGCCGCCGCGTGGTAGTGCGGCGAGCTGATTCGCGCCCAGACCGGCTCGGCGGTCACCCGGCCCAGGGCGTCGTCGAGCGCCACTCGCTCGCCCGGCAGCGGCGCCCACTTACCAACTGCTTCCAGGGCGGCGCGCAGCCGCGCCTGCGCTTCGTCCAGCGGAATATCCTCAAGATAAATGTTGCGCTCGTCGTCTCTGCGCTGTGCGTCCGCCATCAGAACAGCACCACCTCTCCCCATGCGCCCTCGCGCAGCCCGGTCACGTTCATCGGCACCCGCAGCAGCCCGCTCGACCCCACCAGGGTGAAGATCAGGTTGCTCTTGCCGAACACCGGCTCGGCCCAGGGTTCTCCGTCGCGTTCGACCAGCCGCACCGGGACATAGTCCTCGCGCCCGGCGGCGGATGGCACGTTGGCGCTCACGCGGGCCGGCACCCGTCTCTGCGCCGGAGCCTCTGCGCCCATCAGCCCGGCAATGGCCGGGACACCGAACAGCGTGAACATGACCATCGCCGATACGGGATTACCCGGCAGCCCCACCACCGGCTTGCCGTCCACCACGGCCAGGATCGTCGGCTTGCCCGGTCGCGCCGCCACCCCGTGCACCAGCACACCCGGCGCGCCCAGCCGGTTGAACGTCTCCGCTGTCAGGTCGCGGGCGCTGACGCTGCTGCCCGCCGTGACCACCAGCATGTCTGCGCCGGGCAGCGCTGCCTCCAGCGCCGCCAAGAGCGCGCCTGGCGCGTCAGAGACGAGCGGGTTGAGTTGCGTCCGCGCCCCGGCACGCTGGCAGAGTGCCTGAATCGTGCCGCTGTTGATGTCGCGAATCTGGCCAGGCCGCAACGCGGGCGCATCGGATGGGATCAACTCGTCTCCTGTCGAGAACAGGCTGACCAACGGGCGTTTGCGCACTGGCAGATCGGCGGTCATGCCCAGTGCTAGTAGCGCGCCAATGTCCTGCGGCTGGATGGTGTGCCCGGCGGGCAGGATCAGCGCGCCCTGCTCCACGTCCTCGCCCACTTCCAGCACGTTCTCGCCCGGCGCGACTGGCTTGAGCACTTCGATGGTACGCTCATCAACCCGCTGCGTGTGCTCGACCATCACCACCGCGTCCGCGCCCGGCGGCAGCATCCCGCCCGTGTGGATGAGCACGGCCCCTGCCGCAGGCACAGGATCGCGCGCCTCCTGGCCCATCAGCACCTCGCCCGCCACGTCGAGATACGCCGGGAGCGAGTCCGACGCGCCGAACGTGTCGGCGGCGCGCACGGCGAAACCATCCACCGTCGCGCGGCAAAAGGCAGGCAGCGCCTCCGGGCTGTACAGCGCCTCCGCCGTGACGCGATGGATCACGTC
>DYGW01000129.1:4338-10919 GCA_020724485.1 Thermoflexus sp.
ACGCTTCATAGGCGGACACGCGCTCGACGCCCGTCCGGTGCGTGACGTGCTCCCACCACAGGGCGCACGCCTCGTCGGGCGGCTTGACCTCGAAGAATTCGGGCATGGGCTAACCCTTCCGGCGGATATGTGCCCACTGCGCTCCCTCACGCAGCAGCAGGCGGCCTCGGACTCAACACCAAGAGCATAGCGCAACAGAAGCGGCGCTGCACGCGCAACGCCGCCTCCGTTCGTGTTCTGTACACGGCTGTCGCCGCAACCTAGCGCAGCAGGGTGCCCAATGATACGGCGTTGAGCGCCACCAGGACAGCGATAACCAGCAGGTAGGCCACGCCGCGCCAATCAACCCCGCCCGCCGCTGGCTCGATGTCGGCGGGAATGTACTCGAAATACACGCCTTCGTCCGCCGCGACCGGGGACTCTGCCTGAACCGGCTCATCTTCCGGCGTCACCAGCGCGGCGAACACGGGCGCAGCGGCCAGGGCGCTGCGCGGGAGCACCTCCGCCAGGTCGTCTGGCTGAGCCAGCCCGTCGCCGGACGCGGCCATCTCAGCGGCATCTCTCTCCGCCGCGCCGTCATCATCGAAGGCGATTGTGCTGCGCAGCGACTCTTCGAGCGAGCGCGCCCTGTTCCCTGCCGCTGCCGGAGCCGGCGCGGGCACCGGAGGAGGGGTCGGATACGCCGTGTCACCAGCCAGGTTCAGGCCCTTCACCCAGTCGTCGTATTCCTGCTCCGACGGCAGATCAACCTGCCGTCCGCTGCCGTAAGCGACAGGGTCATCGTCGCGGCCCCAGTCCACGCTGGTCGCGGGCGCAAACGGATCGCGCTGCGGCGGGCCGGGTTGGGCCTCGGCAGATGGTATAGCCGGCGGCCAATCGTCGTCCTCGGCGGGCTGAGGCACGTCGTCCGGCAGGAACGGCGGCGCGTAGGTCTCCGCTGGCGGAGCCTGGCGCGCGGCCAGCGCCGCGTTCACGCGCTCTAACCCCTGGCGCGCCTTGTCGTTGGTGGGGTTGATCGTCAGCACGTTTTCCAGGCAAATCTGCTGCTCTTCGAGCGTGTCAACCGCCGCGCTGAGGTAGAGCCAGGCGCGCTCGTTGTGCTCCTGCTGGTCAACAATCGCCATGAGAAGGGCGCGCGCGTCGTCTTTGCGCCCGGCGCGCAGAGCCTGCGCGGCCTGTCTCAACTGCTGCTCGATGTCTGCCACTGTCGCGCTCCTCACCAAACCGCAGCGAGCGAAAACACGTGCACCGGGAGCCGCCCCCCGGTGCACGTATCATACCACAGGCTGAGTCATGCAGACCAGCGGGCAGCCCTAGAACAGGCCACTGATCTTCCCGTTCTCGTCCATGTCTATGTTCATGAATGCCGGATTGGTCGGCAAGCCGGGCATCGTGCTCATCGCGCCCAGCAGCGGGTAGACAAACCCCGCGCCAACGCTCGCGCGCACCTCGCGCACCGGCACGGTGAACCCCGTTGGCACGCCCTTCAGGTTCGGGTCGTGGCTCAGGCTCAGGTGCGTCTTGGCCATGCAGATCGGCAGCTTGCCGAAGCCGGACTGCTCATAGAAAGCAATCTGCTGCTCGGCCAGCGGCTCGAACGCCACGCCGTCCGCGCCATAGATTTCTTTGGCGATGATCTCGATCTTCTGCTTGAGCGGCAAGTCCAGATCGTAGAGGAACCGGAAATTGCTCGGCTTGTCGCACGCCGCGATGACCGCTTCGGCCAGCTCCACCGCCCCCGCGCCGCCGGATGCCCAGTGATCGGACATCACCGCCGCCTCAGCGCCCGCCGCTTCAGCGACCCGCTGCACCAGGGCGATCTCGGCCTCTGTGTCCGAGGAGAAGCGATTGATAGCCACCACGACCGGCACGCCAAACTTGCGTGCAATCTTGATGTGGTGGGCCATGTTGGCGCTCCCCTTTTCGAGCAATTCCAGGTTCTCGTTCGTGTAGGCCTTGTCCAGCGGAGCGCCGGGCGTCACTTTGGGGCCGCCGCCGTGCATCTTCAGCGCGCGAATGGTGGACACCAGCACCACCGCGTTAGGGATCAAGCCGGAATAGCGGCACTTGATGTTGAAGAACTTCTCCATACCGATGTCGGCGCCGAACCCGCTCTCGGTGACGACGTAATCCGCCAGGCGCAGCGCGATCTGGTCGGCCAGGATGCTGCTGTTGCCGTGCGCGATGTTGGCGAAGGGGCCGGCGTGAACGAACGCAGGCTGGCCTTCCAGCGTTTGCATCAGGTTGGGCATGATCGCGTCGCGCAGCAGCACAGCAACGGCCCCGGCCACGCCCAGGTCTTCGAGCGTCACTGGCTTGCCAGCGCGCGACCGCCCGATCACGACGCGCCCTATGCGCTGGCGGAGATCTTTCGGCCCGGTGGTCAGGGCGAGGATCGCCATGAGTTCGCTGGCTACGCTGATGTCGTATCCGGTCGCGCGCGGGAAAATGGGGCTGGGCGACCCATCGGCCAGCGTGTCATCATTGAAGCCGATCTTGATCTTGCGCAGCGAGCGGTCGCACACGTCCACGACGCGGTTCCAGGTGATCGAGTCCGGGTCAATATCGAGCCGCTTGACGCCGCGCCGCGCCAGGCCCTCGTCTGTCTGGCGGCTCTCGTGGTACATACGGGAGTCAATGGCAGCAGCGACCAGGTTGTGGGCTACGCTGATGGCATGAATGTCCCCGGTCAGGTGCAGGTTGAAATCCTCCATGGGGATCACCTGACTGTACCCGCCGCCGGCAGCGCCGCCTTTGATGCCGAAGGTCGGCCCCATACTGGGCTGGCGGATGCAGATGACCACATTGCGTCCCAGCTTACCCAGGGCCTGCGTCAGGCCAACACTCGTCGTCGTCTTGCCCTCCCCCAGGGGCGTAGGCGTGATGGCCGTGACATCAATGTATTTGCCCTGCGGCCTATCCTTGAACTTGTCCAGAACTGATAGATGCACTTTTGCCTTATAGGCTCCGTACAGGTCGAGATCGTCTTGGGTGAGTCCTAGCTTGGCAGCAATCTCGAGGATGGGCCGCAAGTCGGCAGCTTGAGCGATCTCCAGATCGCTGGGAACGGGTGGTGGGGTCATAAGGCATTCTCCATAAAAAGGTGCTGTCCGGGGTCCCTTGAGCGTGTGCACGGCGCATCGTCGCCAGGTCTGCGCAGGCACCGACCACTGTGACTAGCCGCAGCCGCACACACAATCCTTAACTCTAGTGGTACTAGGCGAAACGTGCAAGTGTCATTCGCCACTTTGTGGCGCGCGGCACGTCCTAACTCTCTGAGTGGAGGAGCGAGACGAGAGATCGAGGATTCTTGGTACTGGTGAAAGGCACAGGAATCGGCGTCCGCGAGATGCGCGCGTACACCCGGACTACATGCTCTTCGCCCGTTGCCGGATCGCCTTCACTGAACTGTTGGACTTCCTCATAGCCATGCAGCAGCACGGCCTCGAACTGCTCAGGCGTGGCATACTCCAGCGGAGGGGGCTGCACCCAGACAACCATCGCCGGTTCGCGCTGCGCGATGCTGGCCACAATCCGCTTGTAAACGTCCCGCGACGCGGCCAGCTCATAGCCATACATTTGGGGAACCGCATTGCGCCGCTTGGCCAGGTAGTAGATCTCGGCCTGGTAGAACGCCACATAGATCGTGTCGTCTTCGGCGGTGTGGTCGTTGACATAAGCGGCCACCTCGTCGTTGAGCACGTAGCCGGGGCGGTCATACACCTGCTCGGACACGGCCTCCGGTGCGCTGAACCATAGCGGCAGGTCAATAGCGCCAAAGATGACAAACGCACCCAGGACCGCTCGATGGGAGAACAGCCTTCGTGACGACCGCAGCAGACGGTAGGCTCCTGGACCTGCCATGAGGGCCAGCACTGGCACCAGTTGCACGTAGTAGTGCCTCGACCAGTGTCCGCCTATGGCCATGCCAAGCAGAGAGCTAACGACCCACAGCCAGACGAACGTCTTGGTTCGAGGGTGCCATTGCGAATAGGTGATGGCAGTGAGTGCCACCGGCAGCAGCCAGGCTGGCGACGTGGTGGCAAGCGATCCGATCAATCTCATCGCCTGCGTCAGAAAATCGCGCGACACCGCTGTGTCAGTGAGCAGCTTGCGCTCGACCACCGAATACCAGAAGTAGTGCCAGCCGATCAGATACCCATGTGCGAGCATGAACAGCGGTCCCAACGAGAAGCCTAGAACCGCCCATAGGATGCTGCGCCAGGATACGCGCATCACCAAAGCCCACCCCAGCACGAAGATCAACCCGGATAGGCCGATGGGTTTGATCAAGAAGGCTAGCCCAGAAAAGAACCCGGCCCACGCCCAGCGTTTCTGCCAGGTCAGCAGCGCGGCAAACGTCAAGGGCAAGCTGGCGAAAAGCTCGGCATTAGCCGTGAATCCCTCGATGCTAGGGCTGACGCTGACCACAGCGAACAGCAGCACGCTCACCCAGGCCGTCCCGGAATCGAAGACTTGCCGCACGAGCAGCAGCAATACCAGAGCCGTGCCCGCGTTGTAGACGGCTGCTGCCATCCGCAGCGACTCGACGTCGGAACCGATGAGCCAGAAGATCAACTCATAGACGAAGAAGATCCCTTGGGGCCGGTCGAAGGGAATGTCGCGGTAGAGCTGGTACTCGTCAGTCCAGAAGTGGGCCACATAAGCATAGCCGCCCTCGTCCGAGATCATCGGCACATCGAAGAACGGCACGCGGATGATTACCGCGAAAGCAACAAGCATTGCCAAACCGGCCATAGACGCCTTGGGCGTCCTCCACAGACCAGTGGAATACGGCGACTCGAAGGTTCGCTGTCGAAACATGTGGCTGCCTGGGTGCGTCCGTTTGGTCAGAATGCTCAAGGCGCGAAGGATAACCTTGATTGCCAGCTATTTGCCTCGCCCCCGTTGCGCTTCGCTCGACTTCCCCCCTTCGCTAACGGAGAGGGGATAAGGGGGTAAGGTTGCGAGCGGAAGCAACGAACTAGCAGTCAGGCCATGGATGCCATAGTCAGGTGACTTCCTGGCAGTCTCGCCTAATCTCGCGTCGTGCTTCCAGTGCTCCCCACCAGGCCATTGTACCAGAGGAACCGACACCGTAAAGGCTGGTCTTGCTGGCGGATGGGCAAGCCCTGTCCGGCGGTGGGAGCAGGTGTGGTTGCTCGTAACGCTCGCGGGGTCGCCGTGAGAAATTAGTCGTCCAGTATGCCCATGTCAATCGCGTCGCTGTAATCCACTTGATTTGGGTCGTCTGATCCGAGCGACGCGGCCAGGTGTCCCAGGTCGTCAGGGTCGAAGGCGCTCGCCGCCAGGCTCTCGTCCACCATCTGCCCGAACAGGGCGTCCAGGTCGAGTTCGTCCGTCTCCGCCGCCAGTTCTTCGAGCGACTCCACCTCAGGGTCAGCGCCGTGCTCGTCCCTGACGCTCGGCATGGAGGATGTCTGTGTAGATGGAGCCGGTGCATGGCGAGTCAGTCCTGGCTCTACAGCACTCGCAGACGGCATTTCTGCCGGACGCGCCTGATACGCAGCCGAGCCTAGCATCTGGATGATCTGGTCGGCAACGCGCCGCCCATACATCATGACTGGGCCAAGAGCACCCCGGTTCGTACCTTCGAAGAGCAGACACAGAAAGTAATGGACGCCCAGCGCCAGCCCGAAGATGTCAAGGCGCTCGCCGTCGTAATAGTGCATAGCCCAGGCATTGCCGCCGACCAGCGGGCCAACCATCCCTGCGCGGGCCAGCCCTGGTCCCACCAACGCCACCAGCTTCTCCCGATCCAGCGCGCCCGTCGCCCCCACATCAACCACGATGCGCCCCGTCCGGTCGGCGAGGATCGCGCCCAACGCCCCCACATCGCGCACCAGCCCCCCCACAATGCCGCGTAGCGGCTCCGCGTCGAGCGGCGGCACCGGTTCGAGGGCGCTGTCGGAGGCCAGGGCAGGGACTTCTGCCGCCGTCACACGCTCGCCATTCAGTGCCGCGCGCAGGCCACGCAGGAACGACTCGGCGACCGGGCGCATGAAGAACTGGCACGAGGCCGCCGCTAGGTCTTCCGGTGCAGGGATCGGATCGCCGGCGTCGGCCAGGACGATGGCCGGGATAGCCGGCGTCTGCTGGGCGACACGCCGGGCTAGCTCAACACCATTCATGGTGCCCGGCGTGCGATACGTTGCCAAGAACAGGTCTACGCGCGCGCTCACCGCCTCATCGAGCGCCGCTTCTGCCGTTGGCACCTCCACCAGGATATAGGGACGGCTGAGCAGAGCCATCGCCCCGCGCACGATCCGCGCCATGTCAGGGGTCGCATCAACCACCACTATTCGGGGAACCATCAGCGCCTCGCTGGTCAAGTCAATCCGGGCACAATGCCGCCACGTAGCCGGGCGGCCAATCTGATCCTAACCCATTCGGGGCAGCGCGCAACCAGAGGCAGCCATCGGGTCCACGAACAAGTCGTGAACGTGTTTGTCCCCTCCATCCCCGGCCCTTCCCCCTCGTGGGGGAAGGGAGAAAAGCGGCGGGCCTGCTCCCCTTCCCTGCGCGCAGCGTGGGGGAAGGGGTTGGGGAATGGGGGGCAA
>DYGW01000130.1 GCA_020724485.1 Thermoflexus sp.
GCTGGGCGGCCAGCACCAGGCCGATACGCCCCCCGAACGAGTGACCGAGCAAGGCGACGCGGGGCAGGTCGCTGGCGTCCAGATAGGCCAGGACGAAGCGCATGTAGTCGGTCACGCCCCAGGGCGCGGGAGGTGGGTCGCTGTGGCCGAAGCCGGGCAAGTCGAGCAGGTGCATGGCGAAACCCTCGCCAGCCAGCCGCTCGGCGACCGGCCAGAAGCTGCGCACGCTGCCGCCCCAGCCATGCAGCGCCACCACCGGACGCCCACTGCCAGCCACGCAGGTGCCCGTGCGCAGGCCGACGACTGTCCGCACGGCGACGGGTGGTTCGCTCATCACGCCTGTACGACCTCAATCTGCGCGCCAAGACCGACGAGTTTGCTCACCACATTCTCGAAGGTCCGCTCGATGAGTTGGGCGTTGTCAATGGTCACGCTGCGCGAGGAGGCCAGCGCCGCGCCGAGCAGGGCCAGCCCCGTGCGGACATCGGGCGTGTCCAGGTATTCGCCGCGCAGCTCGGACGGGCCGACGATCAGCGCGCGGTGCGGGTCGCACAAGACGATCTGCGCGCCCATCGAGGTGAGCTTGTCCACGAAGAGCAGCCGGTTGTCGAACAGCTTCTCGTGAATGAGCGTGGTGCCGCGCGTCTGCGTGGCGATGACGGCGGTCATGGCGATCAGGTCGGACGGGAAGCCGGGCCAGGGCGCGGTCTCGATGGGCACGTCCAGTTCCTCTTCGCTCTCGGAGGCGATCAAGGTATCGTGCGCCGGCAGGATGAGCGTCTCGCCGTTGATGAACAGCCGCACGCCCAGCCGGGCGTAGACGCGCGCAATGACAGCCAGATGGCCGGGGACGATGCCCTCGATGGTCAGCGTGCCATGCGTAATCGCGCCGAGCGCGGCCAGGCTGGCCACTTCGATGTGATCCGGTGAGACGGTGTACGCGGCCCCGCCGAGCGCCGGAGCGCCCTGAACGTGCAGCACGTTCGAGCCGATGCCCTCAATGCGCGCGCCCTGCGCGGTCAGGAAATGCAGTAGGTCTTGCACGTGCGGCTCGGACGCGGCGTTGCTGATCGTCGTGCGCTGGCCGAGGCTGGCGGCCAGCATCGCCGCCAGCGCCGTCGCCGTGACGCTCGCCTGCAACAGCGTGACGGCGCGCTGTTCCCAGGGCGCGGCCTCGAACTCGATCACGCCGCTGCTGGCGCGGACGGTCACGCCCAGGTCGCGTAGGGCCGTCAGGTGGGTGTGCAGGCGGCTGAGCGGGTAGGGGACTTCCATGCGGGCGTGCCGCCGTCGGGCCAGGATCGGTGCCAGGAACAGCACGGCTCCCACCTGGCTCTCGGTGAGTTCCTGTTCCAGCGCGCGAGTGAGCAGCGACGGCGTCTCCAGCAGCACGTCGCCGCCCTGCCGCGTGGCGCTTGCGCCGAGCGCCTTTGCCGCGCCGAGCATGGAAGCGGTGCTGAGCGTATCCGGCACATTGTTGAGCCGCACCGGTTGATCGGTGAGCAGGGCGGCAGCGATGAGCGCCAGCGCCGCATTGCTGCTGCCGGAGGGACGGGTTGTCCCTCGCAAGGGGTGACCGCCGTGCACGACGATGCGCATGGGCTGTTTCTCCTGCACAAGCATGGCGCGCCCGCACGCGCGCCTGGCACGAGATTATACCAAGTCGGCGGGATGCTCCAAACCGCAGCGCCAACACCAACCGCGATATTTCCACCCAATTTGATGCATCGCTGGCGATTGTTTTGAACGTCATAGGAATTCATTGTATAGTTAGGCGACTGCACACGGTCATCTTGGGGCTGGGACCGTACTCGTTCCTCCCGATCCTCACAGAGGGGGAACCACGCCAACGCGCGCTGTTATCGCTGCGCTGCAAATGTGTTCGCTGTTGGAGCTATCAATGCTGTGTGGGATCACGCATTTTAGAAGGGAGGCCACATGCGTAGATTAGCCGGCTTATCGTTAAGGCAGCGCCTGCTGTTCGGCGGGGCGGTGCTGGGTGGGGCGGCGGTTGTCGTCATCCTGCTGGTCATCGTCATAGCCCAGACCAGCGCCGCTGACGGGCAGCCGATTGCCTTCAACCACAAGATTCACGCCGAGAATGGCATCCAGTGCCAGTTCTGTCACGTCGGCGTGACGAAAGGCCCGGTGGCCAGCATTCCCAGTGTCGAGAAATGTATGGGGTGTCACGAGTATATTGCGACAGATAGCCCCCAGATTCAAAAGCTGCATGGCTACTGGGAGCGCCAGGAGCCTATCCCCTGGAAGCGCGTCAACGACCAACCGAGCTTCGTCTACTTCAACCACGCCTCGCACATCGCCGCTGCGGTGAGCTGCGGCGCGTGTCATGGTGCGGTCGAGGAAATGACCGTTGCCGAGCCAGTGGCGAACATGAACATGGGCTTCTGCCTGGACTGCCATGCTCAGCAAGAGAACAAAGACGCGCTGTGGGATTGTGCAGTCTGCCATCGCTAGGAGAAACTTATGATCCATTTCACTCGCCGTGAATTCTTGAAAGTCAGCGCGGCAGGCACCGCCACGGCTATCCTGGCAGGCTGCGCTCAGGAGACGGAACGCTGGGTCGCGCTGGAGCCATACGTGCGCGCGCCCGAAGAGCAGCTTGCTGGCGTTCCCAACTGGTACGCCTCCACCTGCCGCATGTGCCCGGCGGGCTGCGGCATCATCGTGCGCGTCATGAACGGGCGAGCCGTCAAGATTGAGGGCAACCCGGAGCACCCCATCAACCGGGGTAAGCTGTGCGCGCGCGGCCAGTCCGGGTTGCAGCTTCTCTATAACCCTGACCGCGTCACCGGTGCCGTCCGGCAAGAGGAGCGGGGCAGCCGCAAGTTCGAGCCACTCGCCTGGAACGAGGCGATCAACACGCTCTACGAGAAACTGGACGCAGCGGGCGACGCCGTCGCCCTCTGGGCTGGCTCGACGACTTCCGGCCACCTTTACGACCTGTTCGCCCGCTACGCCGGGGCGGTCGGCGCGTCGGCTCCCCTGCGCCATGACCTGACCAGCGCCCTGAACGGCGTTGGCACTCTGACGGCGGCCAACGACGCGCTGTTTGGCCGGTCGGCGCTGCCCAGCTATGCTCTGGCCCAGGCCGATGTCATCTTCTCCTTCGGCGCGGATTTCCTGGGAGCGTGGCTGTCGGCGACCGGCTTCGGCGTCGAGTTCGGCCAGTTCCGGAGCCAGCCGTTCGGCAAGCGTGGTTTGCTCGTCCAGTTCGAGCCGAAGATGTCCATCACCGGGGCCAAAGCCGACCGCTGGGTGCCCGTCCAGCCGGGAGCCGAGGCGCTGGTCGCTGCGGCGCTGCTGCGCATCATCGCCGACGAGGGCTTCGGCGGCCCGGCGCGGGCCGAGCTAGCGGCGACGCTGGCTGGCGACGTAGACCTCGACGCGGCGGCGGTGACGTGTGATCTCGCGCTGGCCGACCTGGTCGCCCTGGCGCGCGCCTTCGCCGAAGCGGAGTGCCCAGTCGCCATTCCGGGCGGCGCGCTGGCCGGCGCCAGCAACGGCGTGGCGGCAGTGACGGCTGTGCAGGCGCTCAACGCCCTCGCGGGGGCGGCGGGGGGCGCTGGCGGGCTGGGCTTCATGCCCGCTGTCCCGGCGACTCTGGTCGCGCCTCCGGCGTCCTCCTACGCGGACGCCCAGGCGTTGATCGCGCGCATGAATGCGGGCGAGATCAAGCTGCTGCTCGTGCACGGCGCTAACCCGGTCTACGACCTGCCGCCTGGCTCCGGCATTGCCGATGCGCTGGCGAAGGTGGGGACGATCATCTCGTTCAACCCGCTGGTGGACGAGACTTCCGCGCTGGCCGACTACATCCTGCCCGACCGGACGTACCTGGAAGGGTGGGGCTATGAGGTCGTGCAGCCCGGTTTCCAGGGCCTGCCGGTGATCAACAGCCAGCAGCCGGTCGTCGGGCCGTTCTACGACGTGCGCCCGACCGGAGACGTGCTGCTGACGGCGGCGCGTGGGATTCCCGCGGCGGCCCCGGCGCTCCCCTGGACGGACGAAGTCGCCTTCATCAAGGAACAGATCACGGCACTACCGAAAGGGGCCAGCGGCGGCGACGATGACGAGGTTCGCTGGGCGCGCTTCCTGCAGCATGGCGGTTGGTGGCCGGAGGCCGCGCCGGAGAGCGCCGCGCCGGAACTCACCGCCCAGGGGCCGGTGGCGGCTGCTCCGGCGGCGTTTGAGGGGGACGAGGGGCAGTATCCCTACTACTTGCACCTCTATCCCTCGGTGCTGCTCGGCGACGGGCGCGGGGCGAGCCTGCCCTGGTTGCAGGGCGCGCCCGACCCGCTGACGACCGTCGCCTGGCAGACGTGGGTGGAGATCAATCCGGCGACGGCCCAGGCTCTCGGCGTGGATCACGGCGACATGGTGCACGTCGAGTCGCCGCACGGCGCGGTGGAGGCCCCGGTCTATGTCTTCCCCGCTATCCGTCCTGACACGGTCGCCATCCCGCTGGGGCAGGGGCACAGCGACCTGGGCCGCTATGCGCGCGAGCGGGGCAGCCACGCGCTGCACCTGGTGGGCGTGACGCTGGACGACGCGGGCGCTAACCTGGCCTGGTCGTCAGTGCGCGTGAAGATCACTAGGCTGGACAAGAAGCAGGCCCTCGCCAGGCTGGAGAGCACGATTGACCCCGGCGAGGACATCCATGTTCCGTTCTAACATGCAGCCTGTGCTGAGAGCGAACTCTGTGAGCGTCAGAGGAGTAGTGTGAATGGCCGAAGAACGCAACAACGGACACAAATGGACGATGATCGTGGACCTGGACAAGTGCACGGGCTGCCAGGCGTGTGTGGTTGCCTGCCACGCGGAGAACAACGTCCCCATCTCCAGCGAGGACGAAGTGATCCGGGGCCGGGCCAACCACTGGATACGCATCGAGCGCTACTGGGAGGGCGAGTATCCGAACGTGAAGGCGCGCTTCCTGCCGGTATTCTGCCAGCAGTGCGGCAACGCCCCGTGCGAGCCGGTCTGCCCGGTCTACGCCTCGTACCATAGCACCGAAGAGAACGTCAACATCCAGGTCTATAACCGCTGCGTCGGCACGCGCTACTGCGGCAATAACTGCCCGTACCGGACGCGCCTCTTCAATTTCTGGGCGCCGCGCTTTGACGAACCGTTGGAGCAGCAGCTTAACCCCGACGTGACCGTGCGCAGCCCCGGTGTCATGGAGAAATGCACCTTCTGCATCCAGCGCATCCGCCGGGGGCGCGAACAGGCTAACATCGAGGGCCGCCCGCTCGAAGATGGTGAGATTGTCCCGGCGTGCGCGCAGGCGTGCCCGACTGATGCGCTCATCTTCGGCGACAAGTGGAACGAGCACAGCCGTGTCGCGCAGATGGTCCCCAGCGAGCGCCAGTTCAAGCTGCTGGAGAACCTGGGCACAGAGCCGGCGGTCTACTATCTGAAAGGTGGTGAGACGCATGTTGGAGAGTAGAGCCACCGTTGGCCCCTACTGGGAGAAACCGGTGCCCGACGACGAGCACCTGGCCCAGCAGGTCGAGCACGGGCGCGAGCAGCATCTTATGCTCGACGCGCGCCCGCCCGCCGAGCTGAACCAACTCACGCTGGCGACGATGCGCCAGACCGGGCCGCGCTTCTGGATCGCGCTGGCCGGGCTGGGCGCGATGACGCTGGCCTTCCTCACCGCCTGGGCCATCCAAATCTTCAGCGGCCTGGGCATCACCGGCCTGAACCGCTCGGTGATGTGGGGGCCGTACATCGCCAACCTGATCTACTTCATCGGCATCGGCCACGCCGGGACGTTCATCTCGGCGGCACTGCGCCTGATGCGTATGGACTTTCGCCGGCCCATTGCCCGCGCTGCCGAGACGATCACGCTGTTCGGCCTGGCCTGCGCGGCGCTGTTCCCGATCATCCATGTCGGGCGCATCTGGAAGCTGTTCTACATGATGCCCATCCCCAACCAGCGCGAGTTGTGGCCCAACTTCCGCTCGGCGCTGTTCTGGGACATGATGGCTATCACCACCTACCTGATCGGCAGCACGCTGTTCATGTTCGTCGCGCTCATCCCGGACTTCGCCATGGCCCGCGATCACACGACCGGCTGGCGGCGCAAGGTTTACGGCGCGCTGTCGCTGGGCTGGCGGGGGACCGACGGTGAATGGCACCGCCTGGAGGTCGTTAGCAACATCCTCAGCTTCGTGATCATCCCGGTGATGTTCTCGGTGCACACAGGCGTGTCCTGGAACCTCTCGATGGCTATCCAACCTGGCTGGCATAGCGCGATCTTCGGCCCGTTCTTCGTTGTGGGCGCGCTGTATTCGGGCGTTGCGGCGGTGATCCTGGTCATGATCATCGTCCGCAAGACGATGCGCTACGGCTACTTCATGCGCGAAGAGCACTTCAACGCGATGGGCATCTTCCTGCTCATCCTCACCCTGTCGTGGATTTACTTCTACTTCGCCGAGTGGATCACCAACTGGTACGGCAACCTGCCGCTGGAAAAGGCGATCCAGGCCATGCTCACCGGCCCACTGGCACCGATGTTCTACCTGATGCTGTTCTGCAACATTGTGGTGCCGCTGGGAACGCTGTGGTCGCGCCGGGTGCGCACGTCGCTGCCGGCCATGTTCATCATCGGCATCCTGATCCAGATTGGCATGTACATCGAGCGCGTGCTGATCGTGGCTGGCTCGCTGTCGCGCAACGAACTGCCTTTCAACTGGGTCAACTATACGCCGCACTGGCCGGAAGTGACGGTCACGCTGGGCACGCTGGCCTTCCTGGGCCTGCTGTACATGGTCTTCACCCGTTTCGTGCCGATCATCCCGGTGTGGGAAGTCTACGAGGGCCAGGCGATGCAGGAATCTCGCCGCGTTGGTCGGGCCGTGGTGTCCACGCGGACGGAAGTCCACTAGGAGGGGAGCATGGCCGACTTCTTGCTGTTAGGTTTGTTTGACAATGTAGAGACAACCGCCGATGTCATTGACGAGGTGCGCGCGCTCGGCGTCCAAGACGGGCAGATGACGGTGATGTCGAACGTGCCGTACCCGGTCAAGTTCTTCGCACGCAAGCCGGTGCGCTTGTGGTTCCTGCCGTTTGTGTTGGGTGGCGCGGCGCTGGGCGCTCTGGTGGCGTTCTTTCTGACCTACGTCACGCCCCATATCTACCCCATCGAAGTGGGTGGGCAAGGGCTGCGTCCCGTTCCGCCGACAGCGATCATCTACTTTGAGATGATTGCGCTGTTCTCGATGCTGGGGGCGTTCGCCAGCTTCCTGTTGCAGAACCGCTTCCCAATCCTGACGCGGCGGATGTACGACGAGCGCATCACCGATGGCTACATCGGCCTGGAAGTGCGCGCGCCGCTGACGGTGGCCGAGCAGGTGGTGGGCGTCTTTGAGACGCATCACGCCCGCGTGATCAAGCGCGAGGATGCGGCAGCCTTCAAGCCGCAGGGCATCCGCCATCTGCTTTTCTGGGGTGCGGTCGGCACTGGGGGGCTGGTCGCTCTGCTCATCCCGTTGCTCCTTAGCTACGACATTGTGCAGATTCCCTGGATCAACAAGATGGACGACACGGTTGTTGTCGGCGCGCAGGAAGGGCCGCGCCTGGCTGCTCCGGCAGAGTCTGTGCCGGTTCAGGGGCCGGTGTTCATCGCTGGCGAACCGGCCACCGCGCCACTGCCTGCAACGGAAGTATCGTTGCAGCGCGGCCAGGCCCTCTACGGCACCAACTGCGCCATGTGTCATGGGCTGCAGGGCGACAAGGTCGGCGCGGAGGTGGGCAAGTACTTCCCGGAGATTCCTCAGTCGCTCGCCGCGCGCGCGGCAACGCTTTCTGACCAAGACCTGTTCCGGGTGATCCGGCTGGGCAAGAACCGTATGCCCGGCTTGGCCGAGAACTTGAATCCCGGCGAGACCTGGGACATCGTCAACTACGTGCGCAGCCTGGGCGAGTGAGCGCACACGCGGAGTGAGGGGGCCTGGAACTGGCATATGAAACGGAGGTCGGTTGTGTTCAAGCGAACCTGGATGGCAGCGGCGTTACTGCTGTCGCTGGCGATAGTGTTGGGAGCCTGTGGCGGGGGCGATCTGGCGAAAGACCTGACGCCCATCCCCACGCTGCCCAAAGGCGAGGAACCGGCGCTGGTTGACGCGCTGCGGGCGATGCCTGCTCCGGCGGGCGAGGCCACAGCGACCGGAACGGGCACAGGGGAGGCAGGCGGAGAGGAGGCGGACACGGCGCAGCTTGTGGCGCTAGGCCAGGAATTGTTCGTGCAGTGTGAAGCCTGCCATGCGGCGGCGGATGGCGCTGGCCCGGCCTTCCCCGGCATGGGCGAGCGGGCGGCGACGCGCGCTCCAGGCATGTCGGCGGAGGACTACCTGCACAAAGCAATTGTTGAGCCGAGCGCCTACGTCGTCGAGGGCTTTGGCGACATTATGCCCAAGAACTACGGCGAGCAGTTCAGCGAGACTGAACTACAGGCGCTGGTCGCCTACATCCTGACTGAGTCCGGCGGTGAGGCCCCGGCTGGTGAGGAAGCCGCCGCACAAGCCACACCAGAGGCCGCAGCGCCCGCTGCCGGCGACCCGGCCAACGGCAAGGCGCTGTTCGATCAGACGTGCAGCGGCTGTCATGGTGCGGCGGACGGCGCAGGCCCGGCCCTGACCGGCATGGGCGAGCGGGCGGCGACGCGGGTAGAAGGCATGTCGGCGGAGGAGTACCTGCACGAGGCGATTGTGGAGCCGAGCGCCTACGTCGTCGAGGGCTTTGGCGACATCATGCCCAAGAACTACGGCGAGCAGTATGACGAGACTCAACTTGCCGACATCATCGCCTATATCCTGACGCAATGATCGGTGCTCGCCGGGCTGAAAGCAGCCCGGCAGACTGCGCAACAAGACAGCGCCGCGTGCCTGACCAGGGCGCGGCGCTGTTGGTTCTGGCGGCCTATTGGTTTGGCGTTGGCCCTCGTGGTAGGATAAGCGCAGTGAGGCGCACACTGAGAGGGCTGCATGAGGCGCATTGTCTGCTGCCGTTGGGCCGCGCTGCTGGCAGCGGTCGTCATGGGGCTGGCGGCTGCTGCGAGCGATCTGCCGGGTGTCTTGTGGGCGCAGGGCGAGCCTTCGGTGACGCCTAACGTCAACTGGGTGCATGTGCCGCTGGGCGTCAATGTGCGCGCCGGACCAAGCCTGCGCTACAACGTAGTCGGGGCGCTGCCAGTCGGCGCGTGGGTACAGCCCCTGGCGCGCAACCACGATGGCGACTGGATTCTGATTAGCTACCTCTATACCCAGGGCTGGGTGCAGATTGACGGGGTGAGCTGGCGCTTGAACACGGCGGCGCTGCCGGTGATCACCGTCCTGTCGCCCACGCCCATTCCGCCTCCCCTCTACTACAATACGCCGGGCGGCCCCACCTATACGCCCAACGCCAACTGGGTGGACGTGGGCGTAGATGGCGCGTTCGTGCGCTCCGGGCCGGGGCAGGGTTACTCGGTGATCGGTACGGTCTTCACCGGGGACGTGGTTGATCCGGTGGCGCACGATACCGAAGTGGACTGGGTGCTGATCCGTTTCGGCGACGGCTATGGCTGGATTCGCTACGATCTGGTGGCGTGGGTGGATGTGATCGAGTCCCTGCCGGTCGTGGACGTGCCGCAGTTGACGCCATCGTTCACGCCGGTGCCGGTCATGCCGGCGGCCACACGCACGCCTCGCCCGACGATCACGCCGATCCCGACGATCACGCCCAGTCCCACCGCGACGGCGACCGCCTCGGCGACGCTCACGCCGTCTGCCACGCCAACCGGCACCGCTACCCCGACGGCGACGGCTATGCTCACCGCGACTCCTTCGCCGACAGACACGCCGCCGCCTACTGCCACACCCACTGTTACCCCGTCGGACACGCCCGCGCCGACGGTGACACCGTCAGCGACCCCCTCGGCAACGGAGACGGCCTCGCCTACCGCTGTCCCGACTGACACGCCTGTGCCGACCGTCACGGCGAGTCCTACCGTGACCAGCACTGAGCCGCCGACCGTGACAGCAGTGCCGGCAGAGACTGCAACGGTGCCGCCTACTGAGACAGTGGCGGCGGTCGCTCTGGTTGTGCCGACCGAGATACTGTCGCCCACAGACCCGCCGACGGAAACGCCGACCGTCGCGCCGACAGAGACACCGACAGAAGCGCCCACAGCCACCCCAACAGAGACGCCCACGTTTTTACCTACGGGCACTGCCGCCGCCGTTGTACCCTCGCCAACGGCGACCGCGACGCCGGAGCCTTCGCCCATACCCACTGAAATGCCCTCACCCGTGCCGAGCGCGACGCCAACGGCGCTGGCGGTCGCGGAAGCGGGGGGCGAGACTGGCGGCGCTCCCTTCGCCCCGGTCGTGGTGGCGACGCCGGATGATGGCGACTCTGGCCTGCCAGTGCCGTATTTGCTGTTGGGCGGGGCGGTCGCCTTGCTGGTGCTGGTCTATGCCGGCGCTTATGTGGCCCAGGCGGCGAATCTGGCGCGCTATCAGGAGGGCTTCCTGCTGACGGTGTGCCCCATCTGCGCGCGCGGCACGCTCTACCTGGAGGATCGCCGTTACCGGATGCTGGGCATCCCGCGCGTGCGCCGGGTGGCGCGCTGCGACGAGTGCCGCTCGGTGCTGCGCCAGGTGGGACGCGGTCGCTGGCGCTACGCCGTTGACGAGTTGGAGAACCCCGACACCTACCATGCGCTGAACAACCGGGTGGTCACCGAGCGCGACCTGTGGGCCATCGCCCCGGAGCATGGCGGCGCGCCCCCCGAATACTACGAAGGCGACGAGCCGTAGGCGGTGCCCGCGATAGGTCTCACTCCCGCGAGGCTAATAGAAGCACCAAAACAATGTCGCACCATCGCTGCGGATCGTGAGT
>DYGW01000131.1 GCA_020724485.1 Thermoflexus sp.
GCCGGCCCGCCGCTTTTCTCCCTTCCCCCCTCGTGGGGGAAGGGCCGGGGATGGAGGGACAAACACGTTCACGACTTGTTCGTGGACCCCTTAACCAGGCCCGCGTGGAACTCCGCCGCAGAACCGACTATACTTGGCCCCGCATGAGATTGCCTGCCAAGCCGCACAGCCCGCTTGTGGGAACAGTGTGGCAGAGTTAGCACCTGGATCGTTGGACCGTTCATGATCGCGTTGACCGTTTACTACCTGGCGCTGGTCGGCGGCCTGGCTACCATGCTGGGCGCTGGCCTGGGCTGGATCGCCTGGGGCACCTACTTCGTCGGGATGCCGCTCGGCGCGGTCGCCCTGCGCTTCAGCCAGCGCACCACACGCCCGGCCCGCGACTTCACCATCACCGGCCCGGCCCTGGCCCACGCCGGGCTGGGCGGGTTGTTGGCGGCGATCATCGTGCTCGGCCTGTTCGCGCTGATGCTCGGCGCGGGCTGGGCGCAGGTGGACAGTCATCAGGTCAGCGTGCGCGCCGTCGTCACAAGCGTGCTGGCCCCGCAACTCCTCGTCGCCGCCTGGGAAGAACTGGCCTTTCGCGGCGCGATCCAGCCCATCGCCGCACACCGCCTCGGCGCGAGGCGCGGCCTGGTCGCCGCGTCAATCCTGTTTGGCGCGTTCCATCTGCCCAACATTTTCTACCAGGACGTGCCGCCAGGGCTGATCCCGCTCACCGTCTTCGCCCTGACGCTGATGGGACTCGTCTTTGGCTGGGCGTGCCAGCGCGACGGGGGGCGGCTGGCCATGCCGGTTGCGCTGCACTTCGGGTGGAACAGCGCCTGCTTCGCCATCGAGGAAAGCGCCGCCTACCGCCTGACCGGGCCGGGGGCGCTCGTCGGCGCGCCCGCCTGGTTCCCGGAATCGGGGCTGCTCGGCGCGGCGGCGCTGGTGGTGTTGGCTGGCGCTGTCTGGCGACTGACCAGACCGGCGCGCCCTGTGCCCCCGCATCACGGCGAGGAAGCTTATGGCTGAGCAGTCCTCGGCGGCGGCTTTGCTGCGCGCCCAGCGCGACCTCGGCATCGCCCTCAGCGCAGAGACCAGCCTTGACCGCGCGCTGGCCCTGGTCGTCGAGACGGCCATCCGACTGGCTGGCATGGACTGCGGCGGCATCTACCTGGCGGATCCGGCTACGGGCGCGCTCCACCTGCGCTATCACACCGGCCTGCCAGAGGAATTCGTCCGCGCCACATCGCATCTGCCGCCGGACAGCCGCCAGGCCCAACTGGTCAGACAGGGCCAACCGATCTACACCCGTTACGATGAATTGATCGTGCCACTGGACGACCTGCGGCGCAGCAGCGGCATCACCTCGCTGGCCGTCCTCCCCATCGCCCACGCCGGGCAGATCATCGGCTGCCTGAACATCGGCTCGTCACGCCAGGGGTTATTCCCGACGGAGATTCGCCACGCGCTGGAAACACTCGCGGCGCAGACGGGCAGCGCCATCGCCCGCATCCGCGCCGAAGACGCACTACGCCTCAGCGAGAGCACGTCCCGCGCGCTGCTCGAAGGAGTCTCGCGCGCCACGAGCCGGCTGCTGGCCATCCACGACCTCGACGCGGCGATCAACGAGGCGCTGGCCCTGCTGGGCGAATCCCTCGAGGTGTCGCGCGTGTTCATCTTCAGGACACACCCACACCCGTCATCAGGCGAGATGGCGGCCAGCCTCGCTTACGAATGGGTTCGGGCCGGGGTTACCCCTGGTCTGGGATCGCCTGAGTACCAGGACCTGAGCTGGCGCGCGCTAGGCATCGAGGACATTTATGAGCGGCTGCGTGCAGGGCACATCCTGAATGGCAACGACTCGATCATGCGCCAGGCACTGGTCAACCTTCCGCTCTCCGACCTGATCCCGTCCTTCCTGGTTGTGCCCATCTTCGCGCGGGGGGAATACTGGGGATCGATCGGCTTCGAGCACCGCGATCTCGGCTGGCACTGGCAGGAAGAACACCGCAGCGCGCTCAGAACGCTGGCCAACAGCCTGGGCGCGGCCATCGCCCGCCACCAGGCCGAGGTGCGGCTGCGCCAGGAGCGCGACTTCGCCGAACTGCTGCGCGACACGGCCCTGGCCCTCACCTCCACGCTGGAACTAGACGACGTGCTGGCGCGTATGCTCGACCAAGTCGGGCGGATCATCCCCTATGAGGTCGCTAATGTCTTTCTGATCGAGGGCGACACCGTGCATCTGGTGCGCCGTCAAGCCACCGACCCGTCCAGGCGCGATCCATCAGCGGGCGAGAGTCGCATGGTGCTGGCGGACTTCCCTTTGCTGCGGCAGGTGGTGTACCAGCAGGAGCCGTGCGTCATCGCCGACGTGCACCAAGACCCGGACTGGCGCTTCGTCCCCGGCACCGAATACATCCGCTCGTGGCTGGCCGTGCCGATTGTCAACCGGGGGCAAGTCCTGGGGCTGTTCGGGCTGGATTCGACACAGCCCGACTTCTACGGGCCGGAGCACGTCCGCCTGATCAGCCCCATCGCCACGCAGGCGGGGATCGCCCTGGCAAACGCTCGCCTCTTCGCCGACATCCAGAGTCTGGAACAGATCAAGTCGCAAATGATCCGCCTCGCCTCGCACGATCTGCGCAGCCCGCTGACGCGCGTTGCCCTGCTGGTCGAGCGGCTGCTCGCCCGCACCGACGCGGCGCGCGACCCGCGAAATACCCAAGACCTGCTGCGCATCCGCGAGGCGACCAACAGCATGGAGCGCCTGGTTGACCAAGTCCTATCGCTGGAGATGATCGAGGCGCGCCGCCACACCCTGGAGGCGGTAGACTGGTATAATCTGACCGCCCAGGCAATTGACGCCCTGCGCCCCGAGCTTGAGGCCAAAGCCCAGCAGTTGACGCTGGCCTGCCCAGACGATCTGCCGGCCATCCAGGGCGACCCGGCCCAGTTGTACCACGCGGCCTATAACCTGCTGCACAACGCCATCAAGTACACGCCAGCGGGCGGTAGCATCGAGGTGCGCGCCCGGCTGCAGCGTTTCAGCGGACAGCCGGCGCTGGTGTTCGAGGTCGAGGATAACGGCATCGGCATCCCGGCGGAGCAACAACGCGGTTTGTTCGAGCCGTTCTTCCGCGCCGCCAACGTCGGAACGGTACAGGCGTCGGGAGTCGGGCTGGGCCTGACGGTCGTCAAAGCCGCCGTCGAGCATCACGGCGGGCGCGTCTACTTCGAGAGCACGCCCGGCAAAGGCAGTGTGTTCGGCTTCTGGGTGCCGGCTGGGGAATGAGTTGCGCCCAGGCGAGCGTCAGCCAGCGGTCTGGGCGAGCAGCACGTCGAGCGTGTCGAAGGCATGGCGCAGGTGGGGAATGACAATCGAGCCGCCGACAATCAGCCCCACATTGAGCACCTCGATTAACTCGGCCTCGGTCGCGCCGAGACTGACACACTGAATCAGGTGGTAGTCAATGCAGGCATCGCAGCGCAGCACCAGCGACGCCACCAGACCCAGCATCTCCTTTGTCCTGGCGTCCAGCGCCCCGTCCCGGTACGCCGCTTCGTCCAGGTTGAAGAAGCGCCGGATGCCCAGATGATCCGCCGCCAGAATGCGCGCGTTCTGGCGCTGGCGCTCAGCGACGAAGTGCTCCAGACGCTTGCGGATTTCCTCACTCATAGCACGCTCCCCTTCTCACCCACCGGCGACATACGGGAAAATGGCGACCTGGTCGCCGGAGCGCAGCGGCGTATCCGGCTCGGCGTGCGTCTGGTTGACGGCGAAATGCCACGACGCCTGGTAGCCATCCAGCGCGGGATAGCGCGCCACCAACTGCGCGACTAGGTCGCTGAGGCGCGCGCCGGGGGGCAGCGTCAATTCGCACTGCGCTTCGCCGGTCACGTCGCGCAGGCTGGCAAAGAAGCGCACGGTCACGGTCATGACGACTCCCCTTCTGGCCGTTCGGCGCGTGCCCGGCGCTGGCGGGCCGCAACCTCGGCCTTCAACTGGCCACAGCCGGCCTGAATGTCAATCCCGCGCCGCACGCGCACCGTGCTGCCCACGTGATAGGCGCGCAGCACGGCCTGGAACGTCTCCACGCGCGCCGGGTCGGAGGGTTTCCCCGCATACCCGCCGGTGGGGTTAAGCGGGATCAAATTTACGTGGCATTTCAGGCCGCCCAGCAGCCTGCCCAGCGTTTCGGCCTGGGCCACCGTGTCGTTCTCGCCAGCGATCAGCGCCCACTCGAAGGTCACGCGGCGGCCCGTGCGCTCCACGTAGTACCGGGCGGCGTCCAGCAGCGCGGCCAGCGGCCAGCGCCGGTTAACCGGCAGCAGACGGCCCCGCTCCTCGTCGGTCGCCGCATGCAGGCTGATCGCCAGCCCCACTTGCAGGCCCTCGTCGGCGAAACGGCGAATCTGGGGCACTAGGCCGACCGTGCTCAGGGTGATGTGGCGCTGGCCGATAGCCAGACCGCGCTCGTCGTTGAGGCGGCGAATCGCGGCCAGCGACGCCTCGTAGTTGTGCAGAGGCTCGCCCATGCCCATCAGCACGACGTTGCTCAGCCGCTCGCCCTCCGCCTCCAGCAGGCGGGCGAACTGCACCGCCTGGGCGACGATCTCCCCGGCGGTCAGGTGCCGGGCGAAGCCCATCTGCCCCGTCGCGCAGAAGACGCAGCCCATCGCGCAGCCGGCCTGCGTGCTGATGCAGGCCGTGCGCCGCTCGTCGTCGTAGGCCATCAGCACGCTCTCGATCATCTGCCCGTCCGGCAGCCGCCACAGCCGCTTGACCGTCTGCCCGTCGCTGGAACGCTGCTCAGCTTCCAACGAGAGCCCTTGCAGCCGGAACTCAGCGGCCAGCCGCTCGCGCAGCGCCTGGGGCAGATTCAGCATGGCGGCGAAGTCGTCCACCTTGTGCTGGTACAGCCATTCCCAGACCTGCCGGGCGCGGTAGGCTGGCTCGCCCCAGGCACGCAGCGTGCCGGTTAGTTCATCTAGGCTCAGATCGTAGATCAGAGGTTGTGTCACAACGCCACCTGTTCTCGCCACTTCAGGCGCGACGCCGTCGCACAGCGAAGATCGCCCCGGCCAGCAGCAGAATCAGCGCGGCCACACCCGCAATCGCACTCAGCACTGCCGGGTCAACGCCCTCGCCGTCCCCCTCGCCGCTTGGCTGGCGAGGCGGGGCCGGAGGCAGACTGCCCGGCGGCAACGGCGTGTTGGTCGGCGCGAGGCGGGCCGTCGGCGAGGCCTGCTGGACGACGACTGTGTGCGGCTGCACGCCGAGCACACGCTCCGTTGGCGTGATGGTCGGCGTGCGCGTGACCGACGGCGTGCGCGTCGGCGGGACGGGTGAGGCAGTTGGCGTCGCAGTGGGAGTGGGCGTCTCCGGCAGGTAAGGCGTCCATCCGGCGGCGCGCAGCGCCTCCTCCGCGAACAACCAGCCCTGCCAGACATCCCACAGGGCTTGCTGGTCGCCGCCCGTCAGCGAGCGGAGCGCGCCCGCGAACCCGCCGGGTTCCTGCCCGGCGGCGCGCGCCAGGTTGAACGGGGCTTCCGCCCCATAGCGGTCGGCGAGAATCAGCGCCAGCGTGTAGCTCTGCGCCCCCCACAGCGCGCGGCTGGCATAGGTCGCCGTCTCTGGCAGCGGACCTTGCAGTGCATCGAGCGGGAAAAGCTGCCCGGTACGGGCGGCGCTGCGCGTCAATTCGAGCGCGGCGAAACCAGGGCGCAGCCGGTACAACGCGGCCAGCCCGCTCTCGAACCAGGCCGGCACGCCCGCATCTGCCCACAGATCGCTGTAGGCCCGGCTCACCATCGCCGCGATCAGCGTATCCTCTAGCTCGGACAGCCCAAACGTGGGCCGCTGCACGAATGTGATGCCAGAGCGGGCGTACACCTGCGCGAACAAATCCGCCGAGCACGGGTACTCCGCCGGGTCGCCGCGCGCCTGCACCACCTGGCGGACTTCGCCGGTCGCCTCGTCGCGGACGGACTCGCACAGCCGCGCGTCCGGGTCGTAGATGGCAAAGGCGAACGCCGGGGTGTCGCCCGTGTGCCGGTCCAGCAGCCCATAGGCGGCCATGATCTCGTCCCACACGATCTGCCCGGCCAGGTTGGGGTTCAGCCAGTGTAGCATCACTGGCGGACGCCCCGCCGTGCGCCAGGAGCCGTGCCCCGTGTCAGCGGCCAGGAAGCTGCCCTCAGCCACGGCGAGCGGCTGGCCGCGAACAGCGACTTCCCAGCGATAGGCTACCGGCTCGAAGAGGGCAGGGCTTGGCTCCCCATCCAGCCGCCACTCGAACAGGAACTGGTTGGCTATGCCGCCGCTGTACGCCGGCATCAGCGCCGCTTCGCGATCAACGGCAAAGGTGTGGGTCAGACCGCTCTCCTGGCTGACGACGAGGGCGATGGACTCGATCTCGTCCGGGATGGCGTTCACGCCTACCACGCAGCGAATCGCCGCCGGGAAGACGACCTCGGCCTGGTGCCCGAAGATAATCGGGAAGTCCTCTTCACCTTCGCCGTCCTGGGCCGACGCCGGGCCGCGCATCCCCCACGCTGCCAGCAAGCGGAGCGCCAGCACCGCGATCAGCGCCCAACGCGCCATGCGACTACCCCCCTGCCTGCTCATAGGCCCCCTCCCGCTCACTGACCGCCGGACACCTCAATCCTAGCATCAGTTGGCACGTCTGTCACTTGATGCCAAGCGACGCAGAGGGAGCGGTTGGCTATTGGCGGAGAGTCCCCTGGCCGACGCTTTCACCAATAACCAACAACCAACAACCGTCACTTCCCGACCACATACGGCGTAGGCGACGGCAGGAAGAAGAAGGCGGGCGTTGGGACCAGCGTAGGGGCAGTAGGCGATGCGCCCAGCCAGACGCGCCAGCGACTCTCGACTTCGGCCACGGACAGCCCAGTAACCTGCTCGATGGCGTCGTTGCGCCCAACGCCTTCCTTGATCAGCGTGATGAGCCGGCGATGCCCTTCCAGACCGTAGTTGTCGGTCAGCCAGACCCAGAACGTGTAGCCGATGTCGTAACCCCGGCGCGCGTCGCGACCGCTCACGCCCGGCCCCGTGCCTTCGAGCAGCGCGGGCAGTTGCCCTGCCGCCGCAAGCGCCCGCACCGCCGCCTCGTAATCGTAGTACTGCTGTAGCTCGAAGAACGTGGCGTTGCCCTCAATAAACCAGTTGCCCGCCGGCATGAAGGTGAACTCATCCTGGTAGAGGTGAGCTATCTCGTGCAGCACCGTGCCATAGGCGATGTCGCGCTCGCCCGCCCCGGTCACGCGCTGGACGGTGCCGCCCCACTCGCTGCGCGTCAGCCCAGCGATGTTGGCGCTCATCTGGCCCACCTGCCACTCGCGCCAGGCGTCCAGGTCGCCAAAGAGGATGGCGCGCGGACGGTAAGGGAGCAGATCGCCCCAGGCAGCGCGGTACGTCTCGCGCTGCGCGGCCATCGCCTCCAGCGTCAGGTCGTTGACCTCCGCCGGAAGCCCCTGGCTGAACACGATAATGTCTTCGCTCTCGCTGCGCAGCCACTCGCGGCTGGTGTCGGCGTACTCGGCGTAGCGCGGCTCGGTCTCAAACGAATTGCCCGCCGCGTCGCCCACTGACCAGGTGTAGGTCAGCCCCAACCAGGGCGGCGTGGACTCGCCGGGGCCGGGCTGCCACTCGGCCACCAGTTGGCCGGTGTCCGCGTTGATCTCGAAGGGCACGCTGCGCTGCGTGCCCGGCGCCAGCGACCAGATCACGCGCCCGCGCACAATCGGCCCGGCGCTGCTGCTGATCTCCGCCGTGAAGACGAACCCGCTCGGGTAGCGGCTCTCGAAGGTCAGCTCGCCGACCGTCCACTTCACGGACGAGTCACCCACGACTGGAGTCTCAGCCAGCAGAGCGGCTTCTGGCCCTGCCGCCGACACAGCGCGCGATGCTGCGCCCGGTGAGAGAGTCAAGGCCGCCCACACGAGCACAGCCAACAAGCCCGTCACACCGAACACGGCCAACACTCGCCTGAGCATCCCGTACTCCATCCCAATACCTCCCTGCTCCATCCTCACTCGCTCATTCCCGCCAGGCTGTCTCAGCCGAGCGCCGCTTCCCACGCCGCACGCAGCGTTTCCAACGTGTCGAAGACGGCGCCAGCCCGGCCATCGGCAGCGGCCTGCTCCGCTGTCGTGACGCCGGTCAGAACCAGGGCTGTCTGCCACCCCGCCCGCTGAGCGCCAACGATGTCCGTCTCGATGCGGTCGCCGATCATCAGGGTACGCTGTGGCGCTGTCCCCAGGCGGTCCAGCGTCACGTCGAACATGACGCGCTCCGGCTTGCCGATCACAACCGGCGCGACATCGGTCGCCGTCTCCAGGAGCGCCAGCAGCGCGCCGTTGCCGGGCACCAATCCCTCAGGAGTGGGGAAGGAGCGGTCGCCATTGGTGCCGATGAAATCCGCCCCGGCGCGGATGCGCAATGTAGCCAGCTTGAACTTGTCGAACGTCGCCGCGAAATCCAGTCCCACCACCACGACCTGCGCGTTGGGCGGGTCTTCGCGGAAGCCGCGCTCGGCCAGGGCGCTGCGTATGCCGTCGTCGCCGATGATGTAGAGCGGCGTGCTGGTGGGATAGCGGCGGCTGACGTAGTCTGCCGTCGCCACCGCCGAGGTCACGACCTGCTCGGGGCGAGCCGGGATGCCAATGGCGCGCAGGCGCTCGACGTAGGCTTCCACGCTGGTCATGCTGTTATTGGTGGCGAAGGCGAAGGCAATGCCGTGCCGCTGCAAGAAATCGAAGAGGCCCGGTATGCCCGGCATGACCTGGCTGGAGCGCCACAGCACGCCGTCCATGTCCAGAGCTACTGCGTCAATGGAAGCCAGATCGAGAGTCATGAGACCATCATTTCCCAGTACACGGCGCGAAACCCACCGCGCATAGTATAGCAGCATCCGCGCCCCACCCGCACCCGCCTGGCAGGGGCCTGCCTGCCGCGCCGCTTTGCGGTGTGTGCAAAACCTGTCAGGCAGTACAGGAACGTTGCTCTGCTGCACCCGTAGGGGCGTATTGCAATACGCCCCTACATGACCTCACCCCCGCTCGGCGTCAAGCGAGTCACTGGCAACCTTTGCACACACCGCCCCTTTGTTGCCACTAGCGGAGCCGCCTATCCGGTGCTATCATTTGTGCAACATACCAATCGCATACCTGGAAACACTCTTATCCAGAGCGGCAGAGGGACCGGCCCCGTGAAGCCGCGGCAACCTCTCCGGTTGGCTCAGGCAAGTCCGCCCACCGGAGAACGGTGCCAATTCCGTCAGGTTTTCTGGAAGATGAGAGCGTTGTCTAGCGACCTCATGCGCCTGATCAATGAGGCTCACTGAGCGTGATGACGCCCCCTGCAGAGTGTAACAGGGGGCGTTTCTCGTCCCTGCCGGGCCAGGTACTAGCCACAAAGGAGCTACCGTGAGCAGCAACAACAGCACAACCTTCATGTCGTCTCCTCAGTTATTCTACACGTCGGAGTCGGTCACTGAAGGGCACCCGGACAAGATATGCGACCAGATCTCTGACGCCGTGCTCGACGCGATTCTGACCGACGACCCGCAGGCGCGCGTGGCCTGCGAGACCGCCGTCACGACCGGGCTGGTCATGGTCATGGGCGAGATCACCACCTCAACCTACGTGGACATCGGCACCATCGCCCGCGATGTCGTGCGCGACATCGGCTACACGCGCGGCAAGTTCGGCTTCGACGCGGACACGTGCGGGGTGATCGTGTCTATCAAAGAGCAGTCCAGCGACATCGCCCAGGGCGTTGACAGCGCGCTGGAGCGGCGCATGGGCGAACTCAACGAAGAGCAGCTCAACGCGCTGGGCGCGGGCGACCAGGGCATGATGATCGGTTTTGCTTGCGATGAGACGCCGGAGCTGATGCCGCTGCCGATCATGCTCGCCCACAAGCTGACCAGGCGGCTGGCTGAAGTCCGGCGCAACGGCGTGATGCCCTATCTGCGCCCGGACGGCAAGAGCCAGGTCACAGTTGAATACTCATACGGCAGGCCCAAGCGCGTAGACACCGTGCTCGTCTCGACGCAGCACGCGCCAGAAGCGACCAGCGAGCAGATTCGCGAGGACGTGCTGGAGCACGTCGTCCGCGCGGTCATCCCGGCCCACTTGCTAGACGAGAACACCAAGTATTTCGTCAATCCCACCGGGCGCTTCGTCGTGGGCGGCCCGCTCGGCGACGCCGGCCTGACCGGGCGCAAGATCATCGTGGACACCTACGGCGGCATCGCGCGGCACGGCGGTGGGGCGTTCTCCGGCAAGGACGCGACCAAAGTAGACCGCTCCGGCGCGTACATGGCCCGCTACATCGCCAAGAATGTCGTCGCCGCTGGCCTGGCCTCGCGCTTCGAGCTACAGGTCTCCTATGCCATCGGCAAGGCGAAGCCGCTGTCTCTTGCCATCGAGACATTCGGCACAGGCACGGTCCCCGACGAGCAGATTATCGCCCTGATCACGAAGCACTTCGACATGCGCCCGGCGGCGATCATCCGCGACCTCGACCTGCGCAAGCCGCAGTTCCGCCGGGTGGCCGCCTACGGCCACTTTGGCCGCGACGATCTCGACGTGGCCTGGGAACGGACGGACAAGGCCGCGTTGCTGCGCCAGGAGGCGGGTCTCTAGCTCGCCGCACAGCCTGATCGCTGAACAGGAGGGCGCGCACACGCCCTCTTGCTTTAGGTGCGTGCAAAGGTTGTCAGCAACTCGCTTGACACCAGGGCATTGACCTCACCCCCTGGCCTCGCTACGCTCGGCCTTTCCCCCTCTCCGCTACGGAGGGATGGACAAATAAGATTGCGTTGACGGTTAATGATAGGTTACGGAAG
>DYGW01000359.1 GCA_020724485.1 Thermoflexus sp.
GGGGCGCTCGACGTGCGCGGGATTGTCGAGGCGAGCAGCCGCAACCAGGTCAAGCCACTGCTGTGCGCGGGACTGGATGTGCGCCAGGATGGTAATTCCTACGTGATGCATCACAAAGTCTTCATCTTCGACGACTCGATAGTTGCCATGGGATCGTTCAATTTTTCGAGCCGGGCGTCCAATGACAACGACGAGAATATGCTCATCATCCACAGCCCAGATATTGCGCGCGCCTATCTTGAGGAATTCAGCCGGCTGTGGGCTGAAGCTCAGGTAATCCCCGAATCGGCGTTCGACTGCTGACGAGAAGTGGTTGGTGATCATGACAGAAGCAGGCAGCTCCCCCTCCAAAGAAGTGCTGCGCAGCTTGCGGCTCCTGCGCAGCCCTGATCCAGAAGACCGCAAGCGTGCGATCCGTTTCCTGAGCACCATGCGCAGCGATCCGCGCGTGCAGCAGGTGTTCGAGCACATGTACAAGAAAGACCCCGACCCGTCGGTGCGCCAGCTTGCCTGGCGCGCCATGTGGCCGTCGGACCCGTCGGTGCCCGCCCCCGCGCCGCGCCAAGAAGCTCCGCCGCCCGCACCGGCCCCCGTGCCCATCCCCGCCGACTTGGCACCGCCTCCCCCGCTGGCGCGCCCGGCGGCGAGCCGCCCGGCGCGGTTGCGCCGGGCCTGGCGGCAGCCATTCCTGCTCAACCCGTCCAACGCCCCGCTTGTCGAGCAGGAACGCGCCCGCCGCGCCAAGCGCAAGAAAACCGCCCGCTGGACTTTCCGCCTGGGGGCTTTGCTGCTGTTGCTGATGGCGGTGCTGTGGGGCGCGCTGGTGCCAGAATGGGTGCGCTGGTTCCAGTTCGAGCGGGACGGCGTCACCGTCGCGGGGATGGTGGCCGAGCGCGAGCAGCGCGGTGATGACCGCTACATCGTGCGCTACCGCTACAGCGTGGGCGACGAGGAATACGCTGGCGAGCAGCGTGTCACCGAGTCCGCCTACGACACGCTGGCGGACGGCGCGGCGGTGTCCGTGAGAGTCCTGCCCGATGACCCCGCCGACGCGCGGCTGGACGCGGACGGCCCAGAAGATCAGTTCCGCAACTGGCTGACGGCGGTGGTGGCCGGGCTGACGCTGGCGGCGCTGCTGATGCTGCTCTCGGCGGTGCTGCGCCGGCGGCGCGCACTGCGCATCGTGCCCCCGGCAGTGCTCACCGGGCAGGTGATCGCCTGCGAGGGCGCGCTGGACGACGACGGCGATTTCAAGGTCAAGGTGCGCTTCCGCTTTTGCGCCCCCCAGGGGCAGGCGCTCACCGGGCAGGCGCGGCAGATTCGCAACGATCTGCGCGACCGACCGCTGCCGCCCACAGGTGCGCCGGTCGCCGTCTATTACCGGCACGAGCAGTCGTACCGGCTGCTGTGAGCCTTGCCCAGCGCGGCGGAGATGCCGGCAGGGTAATCGCATCAAAATAGGGAATGCAGAATAATGGTGGTCTTGATGTGAA
>DYGW01000360.1 GCA_020724485.1 Thermoflexus sp.
AGGATGAGGGCGGCTTCGATCACTGCACGACTCCGTCAATCAGCTGCTCTAAGTGGATGCGGCCCGAGAAGGTGCTCCCGGCGAAGAGGGTTAGATGCGTTAGGGCGGAAGCGCCGTCGTAGTATGCCGCCCCACGCAGGTTCTGTAGTCGTCCATTAACATCAATGTAACCGCACGCTATATTGCTGAGCAGGACAATGGTGCCGTCGCCTGGGTCTGTAGTTATCTCCATTGAGCACAGCACGGCGTTTCCAGCCCCTATAGTTTGTATGTTGCCAGCCAGTACCACCGAGGTTGCTGCGGCGGATATGTCGCTATTAACATTTCCCGAACTGTCCAGCCGGCGAATCGCGTACTTATAGTTTGAGCCAGAGTCTCCATTGAACCTCATGCTATGAGTACCGGCCGATCCGCCTTGCTCTAAACGGTAGCGCAGTCGGTAATGAGCACCGGGTTGCAGCCCGACTATGGTTACAGTATTGGCCCCGCTGGGCTGAGTGCTCGCGACGATCATCCATGCTCCAACCAGTGCGCCCGCATCAATCTCTGCGCTTGCACTAGTTACCGCAGTCGATGTGTGCACCTGCGGACCAACAACAACGCTGGACTTGTGTATCTCCGCAGCCGTAATGGTCTGCGCGGAATGGATCAGCCGAACGCTGGATGTGTCGCCCGTTTCGTCCTTCCCGCAGGTCCACGCCGTGCCCGAGAGCTTAATGATCTGCCCGTCGGAGCAGTTCGATTGATTCAGCTTCGAGATCGGCACTGTCGAGGCCGCGATGTCCTGCCCGTAGATGGAGCCGTCGGCCAGCCCGCCGTCCGTCGAGCAGGACTCCGCCGCGCCGCTCGCGTCCACACCCAAGGGGAAGCGCCCGGCCGAGCAGTTGGCCCCGTTGGCGGCGAGCGCGGTGGCCGTCGTCGCGTTGCCCGAGACGTTGCCCGTCAGGCTGGCGGTGATCATGCCCGCCGAGAAGTTCCCGGAGCCGTCGCGCAGCACGATCCGGCTGGCGGTGTTCGCGCTCGTGGCCGAGTGCGCCGCGGTGTCGCCCGTGTGGCTGTCGAGCTCCGTCTGGGTCGCCACGTCGAAGCACGACTCGACCGCGCCCGCCGCGTCCACGCCCAGCGGCGCGTTGCCCGCCGAGCAGTTCGCCCCGTTGGCGGCCAGCTGCGAGGCCGTGCTGGCGTTGCCGGAGAGCGCCGCCGTGATCGTCCCGGCGGCGAAGTTGCCCGACCCGTCCCGCGCCACGATCCGGCTGGCCGTGTTGGCGCTCGTGGCGCCGTGCGCCGAGGTAGCGTCCTCGTGGGTCTTGAGCGCTCCCGACTGCACCGGATTGGTGGACGACGCCACCGAGCTCGGGTCCACTCGTGCGGGCTCACAATTGCCCGAGGCGTCCACCCCGAGGCAGAGATACCCCGACGCGGCGTTCGAGCCGTTCGCCGCCAGGGCGGTCGCCGTCGCGGCGTTGCCGCTGATGTCGTTCGAG
>DYGW01000132.1 GCA_020724485.1 Thermoflexus sp.
AGCCCCTTTGCCGACCGGCCCAATGGGACCGGCGCGAAATCGTCAACGCCATTCTGTACGTTCTGCGGACCGGTTGTCAGTGGCATTTGCTGCCCCATGACTTTCCCCCTTATCAGACCGTGTTTTACTATTTCCGCCAATGGCGCGGCGCGACTTGCTGAAAGTGAAGAAGGGCGCTTGCTCCTTCAGGGCTTGGATAAAGTGTATCCGCGTCGGCGCCATCTGTGGGCCGATCAGGGCTACAAGCCTGCTTTTGTCACGGGGGTTGAACACTAGCTGGGTTGGACTGTCGAGATTGTTCAACCACCCTATACGCCCCGCGGTGACACGGCTCAGGCGATGCGTGAACTGTTGGGGGAACAAGAATTTGCTCGACGTTACCCGACCGGATTTCGTGTTTTGCCCCGGCGGTGGGTCGTAGAGCGCACTTTCGCCTGGCTGGGTACACAGCGTCGCCTCAGCAAAGACTATGAATTACTGCCGCAAACAACCGAAACCTGGGCTTATCTCCCCATGGGACGCCTTGCACTACGCCGATTAGCCTTTGCTAAAACTTAATAAAAGACTTTCAAAATACACTCTCAAAACCCATATCATGCATATTTGAGCTGATTCCCCCATCAGTTCGCGACGATGTACCCTTCGGCGAAGGCGTCAAACGCTACCGTGTTTGGCCCCTGAGGGATAACCTTGAGCGTCAGCGCGAGCGAGTCGCCGGGGGCCAGGCGGCGATCCGGGTCGAGGTACACGCGGCGGAAGCCGGTCACGCGACCGTATTGGTCGAGCAGCGTCATTGTCACGGCGATTCCACTGACCGGGGTCGTGCCCTTGTTAGCCAGCGAGAGCGAGACCTGGTACTGGTCAATGACGAAAGCGCCGGACACTTCTTGCATGGCCAGCGTAGCAAAACGCCCCTCGAAGTCCGCCACAATCTCGCCCGTCTTGACAAAGGGATACGCGCCCGCATACCCGGCGGGCGTGCTGTCAAACAACACGCGGTATGGCCCCGACGCGCCGGCGGGCAGCACCGAGCGCGAGAGCGTCGCTTCGCCGGCGGCCAGCAGTGTCCCGTCACGGGCCAGCAGGTGCACCCCGACGGTAACATGCTCGACCGGCTTATCGAGCGGGTTATGGACTTGTCCCAGGCACATCAGGCTGCCGACCGCCGTCTCATAGCAGGCGGGGCCGCTCACCACCAGGTGAAGCGCCGCCGATGACGCGCCTATGCTGGCGTTTTCGGCGGTGATCAACGGCGTGGCAGCATAGACCGGCCACAGGCTGGGCGTCAGCGAGGGGGGCAGGCGCGTGTAGCCCAGCAGGGGAAGCGTCGGCTCACGGGTGGGCACGGGAGTCCCATCGGATGACCAGACATGGGTGCATCCTGCGACGAGAACCCCAACCCAGATCCACAACCACCGCCAGGTGAGCCGTTCCATGGGAGGAGCGAATATCCCTCATTATCCAAAAGGAGGCTGCGCAGTATCCCACATTATAGCTGAAGACAGTCTGCCAGCCAGCGGCAATTTGCCCGATTCACGCGATTTTGACGAGACAATAACAAAATGAAGGATTGAGATAGAATTATTGCGGAAGGCTGTGACCGGCCCTGCGCCGCCTCGTCTTCGCTTGACAAGGGATCGGCGCCATGCTATAGTGCCGGGCAAGCTGGGTGTCGCCCCGACGCCTGCCCGCGCGCGGCAACAGTCCGCTCAAGCGGAGACGCAGTCCAGGAGAATCACGGTGGCTAAGTCGCGCAACGAACAGTTAGTCGAACGCCTGCGGGACCTGCAGGTTAGCTCGCCCGATATCGAGGCCGCCGCTATTGTCAGTGTTGACGGGCTGAGCATCGCTTCCTCCCTGCCTGGCAATGTCGAGGAAGACCGCGTCTCGGCCATGTCGGCGGCGATGCTCTCCCTGGGCGAGCGCATCGCTGGCGAGCTAGGGCGCGGCCATCTGGAGCAGGTCTATGTCAAGGGGCAGAACGGCTATGTCATCCTCAGCGCCATCGGCGAAGAAGCTGTGCTGACAGTCATGGCTCGCCAGCAGGCCAAGCTCGGCCTGATCTTCCTGGATATGTCGCGCGCGGTGAAAGAGCTAGAGAAGCTCGTCTAAGCCCGCGCCCGGCGTCCGCTGCCGTCCCTGACGGACGGGCTGCTCCTCCCATTGCCCCCTCATTCCTTTGGCGCTCACCGGGATTCGTGCTGTATGGCCGTATCCTGTTTACCTCACCCCCGCCCGGCGTTGGCGCGCCTCTCGCCTCCCCTTCTCCGCAGCGAAGAGGGGGACAGGCCGAGCACAGCGAGGCCAGGGGGTGAGGTAAAGCAGTGCGCACGTTAGATGCGATGGCCTAGCCCCTCGCGCCCCCTACCTCGTGCCGGTGGCGGAACGGGGTATAATGGGTGGGCGGTATCCATTGGCGTGCTTTGAGAGCGTGTCTGGTAAGCCGATTTTGTTCCTCTCATCCCCCGACCCCTTCTCCCACCAGGGGGAGAAGGGGAGCAAGGCGCGGAGTTTCCCCTCGCCCCGTTGAGGGAGAGGGGTGCAGGGGTGAGGGGTTTCCATACACGCTCTGAGTCCTGGTTCGGAGTCGCGCACTTGTCCCGTGTGGTAGACTCGTGACTTACGGCTCACAATCCGCAGCAAGTGGGCGCTATTGCCCTGTTTTTCCACAAGGATGAGTCACGGTGGCTGGAGAACGCATCCTGCTCGTAGAGGACACCGACGAGCTTCGGCAGCATCTCGCAACCCGCGTGCTGCGTCCTGCCGGCTATGAGGTGCTCACGGCGCAAGATGGCGCCGAAGGCTTTACGCTGGCCCGTGAGGTGGAGCCGGATGTGATCGTCTCCGGCTATGAGATGCCGCGCGTTAACGGCCTGTCTATGCTCGAGGCGCTGCACAGCGCCGGCATCTACATCCCCTTCATCCTCATGACCGCCGAAGGCTCCGAGGCGCTGGCCGTCCGGGCGCTGCGCATGGGCGTCAACGATTATCTGGTCAAGCCGTTCTCCGGGGAGGAACTGCTGCTGGCGCTCCAGCGCACGCAGCGCCGCTACCGCACGCGCCAGATAGCCGAGGACATCCCCGAACAGCTTTTGCAGGTCAACCGTCACCTGGAACAGCGCCTGCGCGAGCTAGACACGCTGGTTTCGCTCGGCAAGCGCGTCACCGGCCAGTTGGAGCGCCAGCAGGTGCTCAGCCAGGTGGTCGAAGCGGCGGTCGAGATCGCCGGCGCCGAGTCTGGCTCGCTGCTGCTGGTGGATCATGCGACAGAGGAGCTATATCAGGTGGCGTCCATCGGCGAGGCCCACGAGGTGACCGGCGACCTGCGGCTGCGCGTCGCGGACAGCCTGGCCGGGCGGGTGGTGCAGACGCGCCAGCCGCTGGTCATCGCCGGAGAAGAGCTACAAAAGATCAAGACCCGCTACCTTTTCCGGGCGCTGGCTTATGTCCCGCTGCTGCTCAAGAACCGCGTGATCGGCGTGCTGGGCGTGACCACGCGCCAGGAGATTCAGCCCTTCGAGCAGCACAAGGTACAGTTGCTCAACGTGCTGGCCGATTTCGCCGCCATCGCCGTTGAGAACGCGCGACTGTACGCGGCCACCGAAAAAGAGCGCGATACGCTCAATACGATCCTGCGCGACACCGAAGACCCGATCATTGTCGTGGACGACCAGGGCCACGTGCTGTTCTGCAACCCGGCGGCGAGCCGCGCCTTCAATGTCAGTCTCACGCGCTGCTACGGCCAGCCGCTGGCCGAGGTGCTCGATCACCGCGAGGTGGTCGAGCTATTCAACAAAGAGGCGCGCAGCGGGCGGGGCCGCCGCACCGAGATCGCGCTGGCCGATGGGCGCTTTCTCCACGCGCAGCTCACCATCATTCGCGGTGTGGGGCGCGTGGTGGTCATGCAGGACATCACCCACCTCAAAGACCTGGATCGCATCAAGAATGACTTCGTCACCACCGTGTCGCACGACCTGCGCACGCCGCTGACCGCCATCCTGGGCTACGTCGAGTTAGTCCGGCGCGCCGGCCCGCTCACTCAGCAGCAGCGCCAGTTCCTGGAACACATTGTCTTCAGCGTGCAGTCCATCACCACGCTCATCTCCGAACTGCTGGAACTGGGCAAGATCGAGGCTGGCTTCGACGAGGATCGCGAGCCGGTCCCGCTGGCTGCTGCCATCCGCCATGTGATTGAGACCTACCGCCAGGCCTGGGAAGCCAAGCGGCACACGCTCCAGGTTCGTCTGCCGGACGATCTGCCGCCCGTGCTGGGCAATCCACTGCGGCTGCGCCAGGTGGTCAGCAACCTGCTCGATAACGCGATCAAGTACACGCCGGAGGGCGGGCAGATTCGCGTGATGCTGGAAGCGGACGGGGATTTCCAGATTCTGCGCGTGGCCGATACGGGTATCGGCGTCGCCCAGAAAGACCTGCCCTACATCTTCGACAAGTTCTACCGCTCCGACGAGGCCATCGAAAAGTTCAGCGGGACGGGCCTGGGGCTGTCCATCGTCAAGGGGATCGTGGAGCGCCACAACGGGCGCATCTGGGTGGATAGCCAGGTCAGCAAGGGCACCACGTTCACGGTCATGCTGCCCAGTTACGTCCCTACGCCGGACGCCCCGGCTGAGTAGCCCGCTCTACCCCAAAGACCATCCGACAAGTCTTGATCTGCGGTTTACCTCACCCCTAAATCCCCTCTCCACACGCGGAGAGGGGACTTAACCGCAAAATGACTCCCCCTCTCCGTCGGCGGAGGAGGGTCAGGGGGTGAGGTTGCGCACAGGAAGAAACGAACTGTCAGTCGGGAATGAGAGTCCATTTCTCCGAGCAGAAGCCGGGGAGCGTCGCGGTGACGCTCCCCGGTTATTTTATGGTGTTTGTGGTCGGGCGGGCCGTGTGTCCGTAGGGGCGTATGCGATACGTCCCCACACGCCCCCATCGTTACTGCGGCGGGTAGCCGGTCGAGGGCAGCACGCTCACGCCGGACACTGTCGCCTGCGCCCGATCCAGGATCACTGTGCCTCCTGCGCCATCCGGCACCGCGATGATCGCCTCGTTGACGAACACGCCATCCAGCGGGCTGGTCAGCACAGTCGTGACGATCTGCATCTGAACCGTCTCGCCGGGGGCGATGCTGTCAATGAGGAAGGTCACCGTCTGGCCGGAGATGGTCACCGTGCCCTTGCTGGTCGTGGCGCTGTCAATACGCAGCGCGTCGGGCAGCGTATCCACCACCGGGATATTGGTGGCAGTCGCCGTGCCGTCGTTGGTCAGGACAAGCGTCCAGGTGATCTGCTCGCCAGGCAGCCCAATGCCGCCGGGCTGCAACACACCGATCTTGCTCAACGCCGGGTCGAACAGGCTCAGCGACGGCGCGCCGCTCGGCCCGCCAACGAGGATTTCCGCCGACGCGGTGTTGTCGGCGGGATTGGTGTCCACGCCGACGCTGCCGGTGATGGTGGCGGTGTTGGTGATCGTCTGGCCCAAAGTGCCCGCGCGCGGGTTCGCGCTGATCTCTAGCGTGGCCGAGCCGCCGGGCGGCAGGATGCCGATGACCCACTCACCGCTGATCTCGTTGTAGCTGCCCTGGCTGGCGTCGTGCGAGATGTAGCGGATGCCGTCGGGCAGCAGGTCTTCCACGATGGCCGCTACAGGCTCGTCCGCGCTGTTGTTGGTGGCGGTGATCGTGTAGCGGATCAAGTCGCCCTCGTTGGGATATGGGTTGTCAACCGTCTTGGTCACGCCCACGTCGTAGGTAACGTTGGCCTGCAGACAGACCGTGTCGGCGCGCAGAGCGGGCACGTTGTGATGGTGCAGCAGCAGCACGCACGGCGGGTTCGGGCCTTCGTAGACCGACCAGTCGTAGCGCACCGGCACCGACGGGCCAGCCTGATCCTGCCAGAGCGGCGCGCCCTGGTATTCGTTCACGCCGTCGGTCGAGAAGTCCACACCCTGGGCGAGCATGTTGTACGTCATCACATCGCTGACATCCACGAGCGTGCCGTCCATGTACCAACTGGCCACGAAGAAGTCGAAGGTGGCATCGGTATCGTCCAGGCCGACGACGCCCGCCCAGGTGCCCATGAACAGCACGCTGTTCTGGAAGGGCACTGTGTTGATCACATTCGCCCGTACATCGTTGACGTAGTCGCCGTACCAGTACGAGGTCCCCGCGCCGAAGTCGTCCACGATGACGATGAACACATCGCTCGAGTCGCCGAAGAAGGGGCTGCCGAGGTTCCAGTTCCACAGGCGGTAGTCAGTGAAGCCATCCTGGTCGGCGTCAATGTAGACCTCGAACCACACTTCTTCAGACAGCGACGACCAGTTGCCATAGGTCGAGAGGCCGAAGTAGAGCCGGCTGTTGTCGTAGAGCGTGCCGCCCAGGTTCTTCACGGCGTTGTAGTCGCTGGTCACGCCGATGTACTGCAAGTCTCCCGAGTCATACACGCCCGTAGAGAACGCATCGTCCTCGCTCTCGCCGTACAGCTCGAAGGCCGAGACCAGCGAGATTTCCGCGTAGGGCGGCATACCGCCGGTCAGCACGGCCTTGCCGGCCTGCTCGATCAACTCCAACCCTGTCATGCCGGTCACTGGCAGCGGGTCAGTCGTCGCTTGCAGCGTCGAGGAGGGGCGCACCGCCGCATACACCGGCACCCACAATTGGCGCGGCGCAGCCACAGCGCGGCCCTCAGGTCCTTCTCCCGCTCCAACGGTCTCCGTCAGGCGCACCAGGCCGGATTCCTCGCTCAGCCAGTGGCGCGGGAAGCCGTTTTGCGTCTCGGCCACCGTCGGGTCGTGGCTGTGCGGGGCGTTCCACCCGGCATGATCGGTGATGTTGAGCGTAACCTGCACGGTCGCCGTGCCGCCCGCAGCCACATTCACGGTGGCTGGGGACACGGTATACGTCACGCCGTCAATGTCGGCCAGCGACTCGTAGCTCACGGTGAAGGAAGCGGCACTCGCGCCCTTGTTCTCCATCGTGATGTTGCGCACCAGCGCTGCCGGAGCGTCGGCGTCAATGATGCCGAACGACACGCTCACTAGTTCTGGCGCGGTAGCGTTGTAGGCGATCACCTCGCTGCTGGAGGCGTTGGCCAGGTCCAGGCGGCCAGCCCCCACACGCGCCGGGCCGTAGATGGGCGGCGTCTGGTTATTGCCCTTGTAGATGAAGTGCGTGGCGGTGTTCATGACCAGCGCCTTGATCTCGGCGACGCTCCAGGTGGGGTGCTGTTGGCGCAGCAGCGCCACCGCGCCCGCCACGTGCGGCGAGGCCATCGAGGTGCCGCTGTAGTCCACCGCGCCGCTGCCCGTGCCCAGCGCCGTCGAGGTGATGCCAGAGCCGGGCGCGGCGATGTCGGGCTTGAGGCCCACGTTCGCGCCGATCGGCTCGCGCTGCGGGCCGCGCGACGAGAACGAGGCCAGCGTGTCCGCCGTGCCCCCGTAGACAATGGTGTTGTCCATGTGAACGGTGACGCCCGCGCCGCGCAGGGCCTGCCCGTCGGCGTACTGGATCATGACCGACGGGATGGTGATCAGCGGGGCATAGGGATCGCCAGCCGCAGCGCCCAGGCCGCCGAACGCGCCGGTGGCTGTGTTGGCAATGAGCACGCCGGCTGCGCCTGCCTGCTGGGCGTTGTACACCTTCGTGGTGAAGGAGCAGGTGCCGCGGTCGATCAGGGCGATGTTGCCAGCAGTGAAGCCGGAGATGGCCTGGCAGCCGTCTGAAGTAGGCGCGGTGCCGTCGTTGACCACCTGCAGCGCCCCGGTCACATCATAGACCGATGGGCCGAAGCTGGCCGACGCGGCCTCGTAGACGCCCAGCAGCGGACTGCCCGCCGGCCCGACGACCTCAATGCCCAGGCTGCCATCCAGCGAGGCAGCTACGGCAATCGCCCAGTCGGCGGTCGAGGGGTCGCCCTGGATGAAGTAGACATCGTTGGCGTTGCCTGCCGACGACACGACGACGATGCCGGCCTGCGACGCATTATCCGCCGCCACCGCCCAGCCGATGTTCGGGTCGCCGAAGTTGCCGCCGATGGACATATTGACCACGTCCACGCCGTCGAGCACGGCCCGATCCAGGGCCAGGATTGCTGCCGCTTCGGACACGTAGTTGGACGACGAACCAACCTTGTATGAGTACAGGGTCGCTTCGGGCGCAACGCCGGGGCCGATGTCCATCGTGGCGAAGGGCGTCCCGGCATCATACGCGCCGCCATAGGTCGCCCCGCCGACCACGCCATAGCCCGCCGCTGTGCCAGCGACGTGCGAGCCGTGCCCGTTCTGGTCGTAGGGATCGGCGTCGGGGACGAGCGCGGGCGACGAGATCGGGTGCCAGCTATTGCCGACGAAGTCGTAGCCGCCGGCGATCTTGGCGGTGGGGAACTCCGCCGCTTCGGGCACGCCGTCGCCGTCGCCGCCGAAGTTGACGTGATCGTAGTCAATGCCGGAGTCGATGATGCCGATCTTGATCCCGTCGCCGGTGAACCCCGCGCCCAGGCTCCACAGCGCGGGCGCGCCGACGAAGGGCACGCTCGTCGAGTTGTCTAGCTCGGCGATGCGCTCCGGGTAGGCGGTCTTGACGCCGGGCAGGCTGCGAATGGCGGACAGTTGGCTGGCGTCAGCACGCACGATCAGCGCGTTGAGCACGCGCTGGCTGGACGCCACTAGCTGGTAATCCACACCGGCAGCGCTCAGCGCCCCCAACGCGGTCTGCTGCGACGCTTCGACGCGGGCGACCTGCGCCTCAACCGCCGCAGCCATCTGCGCCTGGCTCATGCCAGGTGCCGCGACAGGGGGGATCGCCGCCGCCGCTTCCAGCTCGACGATGATGTTGACGACGCCCAACTTGCTCAGGTTATAGAGCAAGGGGTCGGTCCCGGCGGGGACGATCTCGCGCATCTCGCCATCGAGCGCGCGCCCGCTAGGGCCTGCCGGCTCGAATTCAGCGGCTTTGCGAGGGCCATCCGGGCCTTGCGCACGAACGGCGGCGGGGGTCAGCAGGGGAGACAAGCTCAGAATGAAGGCCAGAGTCAGGAATAGTCCCCCCGTTAAGAATTGATTGCGCGTCTTTCTGCTCATGAACATCCACCCTGTGTGTAGGCTCAGAAAAAGCTCGTGTCAATTGGATTGCGAGCACTGGGCTAGAAGTGGCTCACAGTAGCAGGGCAGGGCTTCTCTTATATGTGCACTCCTTTGCAGCCGGCTTGTGGCCGTCGAGATCGCATTGAGGGGGTGTGCGGATCGAGGGCGCAGCGGGCGCTGCCCGCGCGTGTCGCTCCCCCCTGGTTACCCTGTATCTAGCCGGTCATCTGCCCGTCGGGTTGGCCAGGCAAGACCGGGGCCGGGTTGACCGGCCTGGCCGGGCCGGTCAGCGCGGGTGAGGCCGCGTCTCCCGTGTATTCGCCGATGCGCAGCCGCCGCACCGCCAGCACGCCAGGCAGACGGCGGATCGCGTCTAGCTTGTTGGCATCCACCCGGATCAAGATGCCGTTGAGCGTGCGCTGCGTGCGGCCAATAAGGACTGCGTTGATGTCCGGGCCGGTCAGCGCGGGCAGCAGCGCGCGCTGCGCCGCGTCAATGGCCTGGGCCTGCTGTCCGGCAATCCCCTGCGCAGCCGCTTCGGGCAAGTGTAGCACCGTCCGCGCCAGGGCGTAAGCTCTGGCAGCGGGCGGGTCGCTTAGCTCAACCAGGACTTCGATGACGCCGGTCTGGGGCAAAACTTCCTCGCGCGAACCCACCTCGACGCCCTCTCCCGCACTGGGCAGCGGAAGCTGCCCGGCCCCCCAGGGCACGCCCGGCTTGGCCGGGCCGCCGGGTACGGTGGGCGTCTGCTGGAGGAGTCCCCCTGCGCGCGCAACCTGCACCGCGCCCGGCGAGTTAATGCTGGGGCGCCCGCCAACCAGGATCGTCGCAGCGACAAACGCCGCAGCAGCGCAGGCCAGCGCAATTCGCCCCCCATAGGTAGGCAACCGGCTCATGGCAACCCCATCGTACCGCTCAGCGCACCGGACCATGACCGGAGTACCAGCGCACACTTTGCCTTATTGTAATCCGCCTTTCTCTCGTGTCAATAAGGATAGTGATTGGGTGGTTAGTGGTTTGTTATGGGCAGCTTGGTGATGGGTAATAAGCAGTCTACCAGGAGGTGGCAGAGGCCTGCGAGGGAAACTGGTACGGCCAGTCTTCGGCCCGCGCCACCAACCCGGCACTGACCGGCGCCCGGCGCAGCGCGTAGAGGGCGCCGCTCAACTTGTACTCCGTCCACAGCGTCGCGCAGTGGAAACCCGCCGCCCACACCCGGTAGATCGCCCCGCCCCACACCGGATTGAAGCGCAGTACAGCGTCGAGCGCAGCCTCATCCTCGCCCTGGCGGATTGCCGCAAGCAGGCCGGCAGCCGCCCGCGCCTTGACCCGCTCGACGAAGGCGCTCAGGGCGGCGCTGTCCGCCGGCCCGACGACCAGCCGTACCGAGTCTGGAAGCACGACGTAGCCCCACAGACGGCCCGGCGCGTCCGGCGCGCAACCGTCCAGCGCCGCGCAGACGATGCGCGCCCGGCGGGGCACGGCCAGCAGCGGCGCGCGGTCGAGCACCGTCAAGACGACGCTGGCCCAGCAGAAGCCGGTGGAGTCGTCAGGGGCGGTCATGGCGCAAGCCCAGTCCATTCACGGGGCGGACGGATGCCCCGATTACCTCGATTGCCAGTTACCTACCTCACCCCCGTTTCGCTTCGCTCAACTTCCCTCTCTCCGCTGGC
>DYGW01000133.1 GCA_020724485.1 Thermoflexus sp.
TAGAGCGTGTTATGAACTCCGCACGCTAGGCGTAGCGGGCAGCGCGCGACGCCATGTGCAGCGCACTGACCCCACCCTGTGGTCCCTCCCCGCCAGCGGGGAGGGACAGGCTGCTCCCCTTCCCCTGCTAGCGGGGAAAGGGGTCGAAAAGTGCATAACAGGCTCTAGGAGTGCCATGTCTAATCCAGCAGACCAGGCAATACCCGTCCAGGACACGGCCACGCTGCTGCTGCGGCGGCAGGAGTTCACCGTGCGGGCCGGTCTGACCGTGCGCGCTGCCATCGAGGGGTGCGGCCTGGAACCAGAAGCGTTCGTCGTCACCCGCGCCGGTGAACTGATCGCCGACGAGGACGTGCTCCGGCCTGGCGACCGCGTCAAGCTGCTGCCAGTCTTCTCCGGCGGGTAGGTGGGGCGTGAGCGATCATTTGCCCAAGTGTGTATGAGGCGACGGAGGGGCGGCGCTGTGCTCCGCCCCAGGGCGCGGCAGAGCAGCACCTTTACCCAACCGCATTTAAGGAACGGCCATGACTCACGACTTTGACGACCTGCTCGCCCAGATTCCCACGCCCGAAGAACTGCCGGAGGGTCACAAAAGCGGCTTCGTCGCTGTGATCGGGCGGCCCAACGTGGGCAAGTCCACGCTGATGAACGCCATCCTCGGCGAAAAGATCGCCATCGTCAGCCCCAAGCCGCAGACCACCCGCCTGCGCCAGTTGGGCATCCTCACCGAGCCGGACAAGCAGATCATCTTCGTGGACACGCCGGGCATCCACGACCCGCGCACGGCCCTGGGCAAATTCATGGTCGAGGTGGCCGTTGACGCGCTGCGCGACGCCGACGTGATCCTGTTCGTCGTGGACGTTAGCACCCCACCCACCGCCGAAGACCGGCGCATCGCCGAACTGATCGAGCAGGCCGGGGCGGGCGCAGCGACTCTCCTCGTGCTCAACAAGGCCGACCTCGCCGTCGGGCCGGACGCGCTGCAAGCGCGCGTAGACGAGCACCGCGCCCTAGTCCCCCTCGCTGCCTGGGTGACAACCATCGCCACGACCGGCGCAGGACTGCCCGACCTGATGGCCCGCCTCGTCGAGAAGCTGCCGCCCGGCCCGCGCTATTACCCGCAGGATCAGCTTTCCGATGTGGCCGTGCGCGACATCGTCGCCGAGATCATCCGCGAGAAGGCGCTGCTCAACCTGGACGAGGAAGTGCCGCACGGCATCGCCACGCAGGTCGAGGAATTCAAGCAGCGCAACGACGATCTCACCTACATTCACGCGGTGATCTACGTCGAGCGCGACTCGCACAAGGGCATCCTGATCGGCAAAGGCGGGCGGATGCTCAAGACAATCAGCCAGCAGGCGCGCGAGGAGATCGAGGGCTTTCTCGGCACGCGCGTTTATCTGGAACTGTGGGTCAAGGTGTTGAAGAACTGGCGGCGTGACGAGAACGCGCTGCGCCGGCTGGGGTACCGGTTGCCCAGGCCGAAGTAACGGGCGCGTGTTCTTGGTGACTGGTTGTCAGTTGCCGGTGATCAGTAGGGGCGCTGCCGCGCCGAGAGCAGCGCGCGGCCCTGGATTACGTCCTGGTGAATCTGGGCGACCAGCGCCTCCACGCCGTTGAACTTGACCTCCGGGCGCAGGAAAGCCACCACGTCGAAGGCCAGGTGCTCGCCGTAGATGTCACGGTCGAAGTCGAGTAGATACGCCTCGACCGTCACCAGCCCGCCGTTGAACGTCGGGCGGTTGCCGATGTTGGCTACGGCCATGAACGTCTCGCCGTTCAGATGCGCCCAGCCAGCGTACACACCCTTGCGCGGCAAATACTGCTCGTCCCACACGTCGAGATTGGCCGTCGGGAAGCCGATGGTGCGCCCGCGCCCGTCGCCGTGCACGACCTCGCCTTCCAGCCGGTACGGGCGGCCCAGCCGCCGGGTCGCCGCGGCCACGTCGCCCTCAGCTAAGGCTGTGCGGATGATGCTGCTGCTGATCACGTCGCCGTTGCCGTCATTGGTCACCAAGTCCACGACCTCCAGCGCAAAGCCTTTGCGCGCGCCCTCCGCCCGCAAGAAAGCGACATTCCCCTCACGCCTGTAACCGAGCGCGAACTCCGGCCCGACCCACAACTCGCGCAGCTTGAGGTGCGCCAGCAGCCGGTTTACGAACTCCGCTGCGCGCATATGGCGCACGTCCTCGTCAAACGGGTGCGTCACCACCAGCTCGACGCCCAACTGCCCCATCAAGTCGGCGCGCTGCTGCGGCGAGGTCAGGTAATAGCGGCCCGACGCGCGGCCCAGCACCACGTCCGGGTGCGGGAAGAAGGTCAGCACCGCCGGGACAAAGCCGCGAACACGGGCGGTCTGCACCAGGCGGCGCAGCAAATGCTGGTGCCCGCGATGCACGCCGTCGAACATGCCCACCGCGACAATCGTCGGGCCGGAAGGGTGCGCGTCGGCCAGGCTGTACACGTGCTGCATACGGTCTCCTGTGAGTGCGAAAAGCTATCACCTTTCAGCGGTCAGCGAGAGGGGCACGCTGGCCTGATTGCCTGTATTCCCAGACTGCGCCCGCCGCGCGCCGGCAACAGCCAGCCGCCTTGAACCGAAGACTGACAACCGATCACTGATCACTCCTCTCCGTCCGCCCCCGCGAACACCTTGTGCGGCTTCCAGGACGGGCCGCGCCGCGCCAGCACGGCGATGAAGCGCCCGGCGGGGTCGTAGGCGCGGGCCAGGTCGTGCCCGGCCAGTCCTGGGGCGGGCACCAGCCGCCCGTTGAGCACGGCGGCGGCCCCTTCCGCGTCCAATTGCAGCGCCGGATAGGCGGCCAGGGCGCGGTCGGGCGCGATCAGGTGCTCAGCCCACGTCCCGGCCTCCATCGCCGCGCGGAACGCCTCCCACGGCACGGCGTCAGCGGCAGTGAACGGTCCGCTGGCGGTGCGCTCCAACGCGGCCAGGTGCGCCCCCACGCCGACGGCCTGTCCCAGGTCGTGGGCCAGGCTGCGGATGTACGTCCCCGGCGAGCAGTCAATCTCCAGCACGGCGACCGGCGGCTCCCAGGCCGCCAGCACCAGGCGGCTGATCCTCACCGTGCGCGCCACGCGCTCGACCATCTGCCCGGCGCGGGCCAGATCGTACAGCTTGCGCCCGCCGTGCTTGATCGCGCTGTACATCGGCGGCACCTGCGCGATCTCCCCGCGAAAGCGATCTAGCGCCGCCTCGACCTCGGCGCGCGTCACCGGGCGGGAGTCCTGCGCGGTGATCGCGCCCTCGGCGTCGTAGGTCTCCGTCTCGACGCCGAAATGCACGCGGGCTGCGTACGTCTTGGGCGACCCCATGATGTACTCGCTCAGGCGCGTGGCCGGCCCCAGGCACAGCACCAAGACGCCCGCCGCTGCCGGGTCAAGCGTCCCCGCGTGGCCGGCCTTCTTCACGCCCGTGCCACGCCGCACCCAGGCCACCAGGTCGTGACTGGTCGGGCCGGGGGGCTTGTACAGGTTCAGCAGGCCGAAGACGCCAGACACGCTGCCCCCTACACAACCAGCGGCGCGCCCGCGCGCACGGCATCCTGGAGCATAGTCACCACGCGCGGGACGAGCGTCGCCAGCGGCTCGCGGACCGTCGCGCCGGAGGCCAGCTTGTGCCCGCCGCCGCCCAGCGCCACCGCCACCTCTGACGTATCGAAGCCCGGCACGGCGCGTATCCCGATCTCGACCGCCCCATCCGGCTTCTCGCGGAAGACTACTGCGATGGAGGCTTCGTCGGCCTGCACCAGCGTGCTGACCAGCCCGGCGTCGTCGTGGCCGTCGTAGCCGGCCTGGGCGAACATCTCGCGGGTGATCGCCGCCCAGATGACGCCGCCTTCCAGGCGCACAGTGGGCATGGCCAGCGCCCACAGGCGCAGCCCGGCGTAGGTCGTGCGGTTGACCGTGCGCTGGACGATCTCGGTCAGCGACGCGCCACAAGCCATCAGCCGTTGCGCCTTGCCGAGCGTGTCGCTGCTGACGTTATCTGTGCGGAAGCACAGTGTATCAGTGACCAGCCCGGTCAGCAGGCAGAAGGCCGTGACGCGGTCAATGGGCGCGCCGAGCCGGTCGAGCCAGTCCAGCACGACCTCGGCGGCGGCCACCGTTGCTGCGTCAACCAGGTTGGCATCGCCGAACAGCGTGTTCGTGGGGTGGTGATCCAGGTTGATCAGCGGCGCGTCGCTCCGCCGCGCAGCCTGGCCCACGTCGCCCATGCGCGACTCGTCGCCACAGTCTACGGCGATCACCAGGTCGGTCTGCACGCCATCGAGCGCCGCGTGCACCGCCACGCTGCCCGGCAGAAAAGCCAGGTCGGGCGGCACGCCCTCGTCAACCGCCGTCTGCACGTCCTTGCCCAGGCCGCGCAGGGCGCTGGCCAGGCCGAGCATCGAGCCGATGGCGTCACCGTCCGGGCTGACGTGCGTCAGCACGAGCACGCGCCGGGCCGCAGCCAGCAGCGCCGCCGCTTTATCCCAGTCCATCGTCATCCGCGTCGTCCTCCTCGGCGACGGCGGGGGCCGGCGACGCCGGAATGTCCAGCGAGCTGAGCAATTCGTCAATGCGCTCGCCGTGATCAATGGCTACGTCCCAATGGAAATGCAGCACCGGCGTCTTGCGGAAGCGCGTGCGCGCCGCTAGCTCGCGGCGCAGGAACCCGCTGGCCCGCTCCAGCCCGGCCATGACCGCCTCGCGGTCTTCCAGGGCGTGCACGTAGACCTCGGCGTATTCGATTTCGCGATCCACCTTCACGTCGGTGATCGTCACGTCCTGCAAGGCGGGATCGGTCACTTCCATCATGAACAACTCACCCAGGATTTCCTGGATGAGCTGTGCCGTCCGTTCCTGTTTGATCGTCATGATCTTACCCTCGTCCCAGCGATCAGAAGCCAACTCCGTGCGGGGGACACCTCATGATGGGGGCAAGATTCTTGAACCGCAGAGACGCCGAGTAAGCAGAGGGAAGATAAGTAAGAACACCCTTAGGTTCTTCTCCGCGCTCTCTGCGCCTCTGCGGTGAGGCTTTGCCCCCAAATGAGATACGACCCTGCGTGTGCGGCGCTCTATCCCGCTGCGCGCGCCGCGTCAAGCGCCGCCAGCAGCGCGTCGCGGGCCGAGTGGCGCGGCGACCAGCCAGCCGCCGCCAGCCGATCTGTCCACAGCATCCCGCCCAGGATCAGGGCGCGCGCCCACAACGGCGGCGTCGGCCAGCCGCGCCAGCGCCAGCCCCACCACGCCCGCAGCGCCAGCCACGCCGCCGGAACGCACGTCTGCCCGCGCCCGGCCAGCGCCGCCAACTCGCGCAGCGCCAATCCGTCACCGGCGGCCACGTTGTATATCCCTGGTAGATCATGCCAGATCGCGTGCTCAATCGCCAGCAGGGCGTCATCTTCGTGAACCAGCGCCAGAGCGCGCTCCTCCGCCCCACAGACGAGCACCGGCAGCCGCCGCACATGGCGCACGATCTCGCCGTGATGCGCGCCCGCCACCAGCGGGACGCGCAGCCGCGTCAGCACGCCGGGGTACTGCGGCGCTGCGTCAAGCTCCAGCCAGTCGGCCAGACGCGCCCGCGCCCGCCCATAGGCGCTGGCGCTGTGCCCTCGCACGGCAGCGTCTTCGCCCAGGACTGCGCCCGCCGCCCACGTACCGTACAACGCCGCACTGTTGGTCACGATCAGCTTGGGCACGCCCAGTGCCATCGCCGCCTGCACGAATCCCCTCACCTCGCTGACCAGCGCGACTTCGCGCCGCCGGTCGCGGCGGGCCAGCGGCCAGCGCAGCGGCGTCAGCAGCACGGCAACGTCGGTGCCCGCCAGGTGCGGCCACCACTCGCGCTGCTCGTAGGCCGCGCGCACGAAGCGCAAGCCGGGCAGCGGCGGGTAGCAGGGGCGCTCGTCCAGGCCAGTCACAGCCTGCGCGCGCCCGCCGGCCAGCAGGCGCTCGGCCAGCAGTCGCCCGGTGTTCCCCGCCACGCCGCCAATGAAGACGTGCATAGTTTCCCCCGGCGCACAGCGCGCACAAAACAAGCGAGCCAGAAGTTCGCACGCTCCTGGCCCGGTTGGTCACATGACAGCGGCGCGTGCAGTTAGTTCACGCGCTCGCGGACGAAGAACTCAATGCGGTCGCCCTCGACGAAGTCGTGGAACCCGTCAAGGCCGATGCCACATTCAAAGCCGGTGCGCACCTCGCGCACGTCGTCTTCAAAACGCTTGAGGCTGGCCACCGCCACACCGCTCGCCAGCACATTACCCTGGCGCACGACGCGGGCTTTGGCATTGCGCCGCGCCACGCCCTCCAGGATGTACGAGCCAGCGATGTTGCCGATCTTGGGCAGGTGGATCACACGGCGCACCTCGGCCACGCCGACCAGTTTGTCGGCATACTCTGGCTCCAACAGGCCGTGCAGCGCCAGCTCGACGCTCTCGATCAGCTTGTAGATCACGTTGTAGGAGCGGATGTCAACGCCCAGCGATTCAGCCACGCGCTCGGCAGCAGAATCTGACTGTACGTTGAAGCCGATGATAATCGCATGGGAGGCGTGGGCCAGGTTGACATCGTTCTCGGTGATCTCGCCCACGTCGGCATGGAGGACGCGCACCTTGAAATCGCTCACGGAGATGTTCTGGACGGAATTGACGACCGGCTCCAGCGACCCGTCCACGTCCGCCTTGATGATGAGCAGCAGTTCTTTCGTCTCTCCGGCCTGGAAGCGGCTGAAGACCTCTTCAAGGGTGAGGGTTGGGGGTGCTTTGGTGGCGGCTTCCTGCTGCGCCAGCCTGCGCTCTTCGACGATGGCCCGCGCCTCCTTGATGCCCTTGACCACCTCGAACATCTCGCCGGCGTGCGCTGGCGCATCCAGGCCCATCACCGACACCGGGCACGAAGGGCCGGCTTCCTTGATCACGTTGCCGTTGTAGTCGAACATGCGCTTGATGCGACCGTGCGAGGTGCCTGCAATCACAATGTCGCCCGTGCGCAGCGTGCCGTTCTGCACCAGCAACGTAGCCAGCGCGCCGCGCCCGCTCTCCATGCGCCCTTCCAGGACAGTGCCCGCCGCCGGAGCATTCGGGTTGGCAGAGATGTCCTGTTCCTCGGCAACGAGCAGAATCGCTTCGAGCAGGTCTTCGATGCCGACCTGAGTCCTGGCGCTGACCGGCACGATCAGCGTGTCGCCGCCCCACTCGTCCGAGCGCAGATTCAGTTCTTCGGCAAGCTGCTGTTTGACGCGGTCGGGGTTGGCGTTGGCCTTGTCAATCTTGTTCAGGGCCACAACCACCGGCACGTTCGCCGCGCGCACGTGAGCATACGCCTCGCGCGTGGTGGGCATCACGCCGTCGTCCGCCGCCACCACCAGCACGGCAATGTCCGCGCCCTGCGCCCCGCGCGAGCGCATGGCTGTGAACGCTTCGTGGCCCGGCGTGTCCAGGAAAGTGATCACGCGGTCGTTGTGCGTCACCTGGTACGCGCCAATGTGCTGGGTGATGCCTCCCGCTTCGCCCGCCTGCACGTTGGTCTTGCGGATCACGTCCAGCAACGAGGTCTTGCCGTGATCCACATGCCCCAGCACGGTCACCACCGGTGGGCGCGGCTCGAGCGCCTCGCGCGACTGGTCGGCGTACAGGCGGCGCCACGTCTGCGTGGCCGTGCGATCCGGGGGAGTCTCCAGCTCTGGGGGCTTGATCGGCTGTACCTCAAAGCCCATGCTGTCGCCCACGATGGCGGCAGTATCGAAGTCTATCTGCTGGTTGATGGACGCCATGATGCCGTTGCTGATGAGTTCCTTCATCACCTCAATCGGGCTGGCCCCCATCAGGTCGGCGAGTTCTCGCACGGTGAGAAAATCCGGGACTTCGAGTATCTGTTTTTGTTGTGGCATAGACATAGCGGGCCTAGCCGCTGCCGAAGGGCAGCAGCACCGCCGCTAACCTCCTTTCATGGGTTGTCTGTGTATCCAGCGGACCGCGCCAGGCCGTTGCGGCCCTGGGAGGCTACAACGGAGAGGCGTCACTACTTGGGTATGGGACGTGCCGCCGCCAACCGCGCGCGATCGGCATCGCTCAGCGGTGTGCATAGAGCCTTAGCCAGCACATCGCTCGCCAGGGCGCGATCCCAACAAGACGGATCGTCACATAAGTAAGCGCCGCGCCCGCTGCGCTTGCCGGTCGGATCCACGTGCACGCCCTCATCGGGAGTCCGCACCAGGCGCGTCAACGACCGCTTGTCGGCAGTTGTGCGGCAGACCACGCAGGTGCGCTGGGGGACCCGGCGGCGCTTGGTTGTTGTACCGGGCTTGCCCATCGTGCTACAACACCTTTACAGGCCAGGGCCGGTCATTCGAGGTACTCGTCCCAGTCGCCCCGGCGACGGCCACCCTTGCGGCGGCGGCGGGCGACGACCTCGCCGCGCTCTTCATCGAAGATCAGCTCGCGGCGCTTGCCCTTCGATTTCTTCTTCTCGCGTCCGGCTTCGCCGCCCTCTTCCTCGTCGAAGATGTCTCCCTCGTCAATCTCGTCCGACGCCTTGGGCCGTCCGGCGCTCTTGAGACGCCGCTCTAGCTCGGCAGCTTCCTCGGCATCCAGCAATGGCACCGGCTCCGGCTCGACGAAGGCCGGCATGACCTCCTCTTCCTCGGCCAACTCAGCGACGACCGGCGTGGCCTCGTCTTGCGCAGGCTCGGCCACCATCTCCGCAGCCGCTTCGAGCGTGGCTTCGGCCTCCGCCAGCGGCTCCGGCTCTGGGGCCACTTCAGGCTCCGGCTCACCGGCGCGCAAGATCACCAGGTCGTCGAGCGCATAGCGGATAGCTTCCATCGCGTCTTCGCCAGCGCCGCCCTGCTTCAACATGCGCTGTAGGTTTTCGGCATCGGCGAGCACGCGCACCATCAACTCGCCCACGTTCTCGATGCGCGCCAAGGCGCGGTTGATGTCTTCGTCCAGTTCCAGTTCTTCAATTGCCATGCGGTACGCGCGGTCGGGCACTAGGTTGCGCACGCTGCTCATGGCCGCGCGGCGCGTCGAGCGACCCGCCTCGCGCACAGCCTGCATACGGCGCTCGGCCAGCTTGACGAACTCGGTCAGCGTCTTGTATTCCTCTGGCTGCACCGGGCGGTTGGCGAGCTTTTTCTCCATGATGCGCTCGACTTCGGCCACCAAATCCGGCATTTCCGAGTGCAGCACGTTCAGCGGCGGCTCTTGCAGCGCGGCATAGGCTTTCTCGGCGGCTTCGGAGACGCTCTTGATGTCAATGCGCCAGCCGGTCAGCTTGGCGGCCAGGCGAGCGTTCTGCCCTTCGCGGCCAATCGCCAGCGAAAGCTGGTCGTCCGGCACGATCACGGTTGCCGTGCGCCCGGTGTCCAGGTCTTCTTCGAGCAGCATATCGTTGACGCGGGCCGGGCTGAGCGCCTTGGCGATGAAGATCGCCGGGTCGGCGTTCCACTCGATGACATCAATCTTCTCGTCGTTTAGCTCTTTGACGATGTTCTGAATGCGCATCCCGCGCATCCCGACGCACGCGCCGACCGGGTCCACGCCCTCTTGCAGCGCGGCGACGGCCACTTTGGAGCGGTGCCCGGCTTCGCGGGCGATAGTCTTGATCTCGACCTGGCCGTTGTAAATCTCCGGCACCTCATACTCGAACAGGCGGCGCAGCATGTTTTTGTGGGCGCGGCTGACGACGATCTGCGGGCCGCGCGTGTTGCGCTTGACCTCGGCGACATAGGCGCGCACCTTGTCGTGCGGGCGGTAGCGCTCGCCGGGAATCTGGTGCTGGCGGGGCATGACCGCCTCGGCGCGGCCCAGGCTGATCGTCAGCGTGCCGTGGCTGACGCTCTGCACCGTCCCGGTGACCAGGTCGCCCTCGCGCTCAACGAACTCGTCGTAAAGGGCGTCGCGCTCAGCCTCACGAATGCGCTGCAAGATGACCTGCTTGGCCGTCTGCGCGGCGATGCGCCCGAAGGTGATGCTGGTTTGCACCGGCACCATCACCGTGTCGCCAAGCTGGGCATCGGGCACGTGCTCGCGCGCCACTTCCAGCGCCACTTCCGTCGAGTCCGACTCGACCGACTCGACGACTTCCTTTTCAAGGAAGATGTGCGCCTCGCCTGTCAGGTCAATGCGCGCCTCGACGCGCTGGTTGTTGCCGATATTGGCGTCGCGCTTGTAAGCGGAGATGAGCGCCTGCGAGAGGGCGTCCATCACCACCTCACGCGGCAAAGCGCGCAACTCGACAATCTCGTTGAAAGCCAGGGTGAAATCGCTTTTCATGGTTCTGCTTGGTTCTGCCCTACCGGGACTCACGCCATCAATGGGGTGCTGAGAAAACCAGCCATATACAACGAAAAGTGGGGGGGTCCCACTTTCCTCAGTACATCTCGGTCTCAACAATTACAGTATAGCACAGCCCGCTTCGCTTGACAAGGGTAGCGGCAGCCCGAAAGCCAGGGGCGTGGGCGAAACCCGTCAGGCAGTAGAGGCGCTGCTCTGCTGCGCCCGTAGAGGCATATCGCAATACGCTCCTACGTAACCTCAGCCCCGCTCGGCACAGGCGTGCCTTGCCGCTCCCTCTCCGCTGCGGAGAGGGAAAAGCCGGGCGCAGCCAGGCCAGGGGGTGAGGTCAAGCGGGGCACTCGCGCGTTTGAGGCGATTGCCCCGCGCGCCGCTCGGGGTCCACGAACAACCTGTTAGGGCTGGGCACTTGGGCGCTGGGATTGCCCCC
>DYGW01000361.1 GCA_020724485.1 Thermoflexus sp.
TGTGTCTCCTTCTATTCCAGGTTCTTGACAGGGAACACAGTTGCTCTGCGGTTCAGAGAATCTCGCCCCCAAGTCCGGATGCACCCGCCGCGCAACGAATTTTCGCCTTTTTCGTGGGGGCGCGCTACACTTGAAAGTTCGAGTCCCACACTTCCAACCCCACGTAATTCATGTTATAATCTGGAAATGTGCTCCTATCTTGTGGCTGATACGTTCAGGCGCGTCTGGTGCTCTTTGCCATCAGGCGTAGCGATGTGTTGCGATCAGCAAGACCTCAGGAGGCATCGGGACTCACGTGATCCAGGAACTGATGAACCGCGCAGACCAACGGGGGTATGTCACGTTCGAAGATGTGTTGGAGTTACTGGATGAAGATAGCGACGATGTCAATGCCATAGAAGCAGTGCTCGACGAGCTGGATGAATTGGGCATCGAGTTGCGTCAACATGAAGTCGAATCGCACGACGAGCTAGACAACCCAGACGACGAATTCCAACCCGCAGAAACCTCGCACGATCCCGGCGTCGGCGACATTAACGCCGTCTCGGCGGACGACCCAGTAGGGCTGTACTTCCGCCAGATGGCCCAGGAACCCCTGCTGACCGCTGAAGAAGAGATCGATCTGGCCAAGCGTATTGAACTGGGCTGCAGCGCCGCCGAGCGCCTGTGCGACCCCACACTGCCACCTTCTGAGCGCGAATGGCTCGCCCGGCTGGTGGACGATGGCCAGGCCGCGCGCGAGCACCTGGGCCGCGCCAACACGCGCCTGGTGGTCAGCATCGCCAAGCGTTACATGGGCCAGGGCTTGCCCTTCCCCGACTTGATCCAGGAAGGCAACGTCGGGCTGATGCGCGCGGTGGATAAGTACGACTACAAGCGCGGCAACCGCTTCAGCACCTATGCCACATGGTGGATTCGCCAGGCGATCACCCGCGCCCTGGCTCAGAAGACGCGCACCATCCGCATCCCGTTGCACATGACCGAGCGCATCCGCCAGATGTACCGCACCGCCCAGGTGTTGGAGCAGTCGCTCGGCCACCGCCCGACCCCCGAAGAGATCGCCAAGGAGATGGAGCTGCCTCCGGAGAGCGTGCGCGGCATGATGGACGCCAGCCAGCACGCCATCGCTCTGGAGCGCCCGGTCGGCGACGACGGCGACAGCGAGTTCGGCGATTTCATCGAAGACCAGGACTCGCCCAGCCCGGTCGAGGCGGCCACGCAGCATTTGCTGCAAGAGACCATCGAGGAAGTGCTCAGCGAGCTCACGCCGCGCCAGAGCCACATTCTGCGCCTGCGCTTTGGGCTGGGCGGCGGCGAGCCGCACACCCTGGAGGAGATCGCCAACAAGTTCGGCCTCAGCCGCGAGCGCATCCGCCAGCTTGAGAAAGAGGCGCTGCGCCGGCTGCGCCATCCGCGCCTGGCGCACAACCTGCGGGATTACTTGAGCTAGACCGGGTTGACAACTGCATGGCA
>DYGW01000134.1 GCA_020724485.1 Thermoflexus sp.
CACCTCTGCTAAGCGGCTGAGGCTCTCGCCCTGCGCATGCCGCGCCCGGATTTCCCCATTCCTCTGGCACTTCGTCGGTGTGTGGTCCGTGAGTGGCACCATCGACAGCTTCTGGCCGATATACATGAGCACCATCCCGTAGCCCATCGCATCCACCAGATGTTGTAATGCCCCGGCCCGTAGGCCCCTATGGGGCACAGGATTCCACCCAATAAGCCCACGTTTTATGTATTAACTGCGATGTTTCCACGCACTCTTACTGGCAGTGGTGACATTTTGACTGACGAGGTATGAAAAGGCACTCCAAGATAAACGGCCAAGTCCACCTGTGGAGCACCTTTTCATGATACAAACGATTGTAACGCATCATTGCCCAAATGTGGCAGCGAGAATCTGGTGAGAAACGGACACGATTACAAAGGCGCACAGAAATACCACTGTAAAAGCTGTGGGCGGTATGGTACGTTGGCCGCCCAGAACGGCTATGGAGAGCCAGTGTTGGAACGAGCCCGTCTGCGCGGTATCGCCCGTATCTTTGGCCTGTCGCGACGAACCCTGGCGCGGTGGTTCGAGCAGGGGGCAGCGTGCTTGCCACCTGTGGAAGAAACGCTGGCCGCGGCCCAGATGGATGATGTCCTGGAATGGGATGAAGTGTGGTCGTTTGTGCTCAAGAAAGACTACCAACGCTGGAGTGGGGTGGCCTTGTGTCGCCGCACCCGGCAGATTGTGGCCTACTTCATCGGCGATCACAGTGAAACGAGTTGGGCGACGCATCCCTCGCCCCTACACGCGCTGCCACTCGTTCAGCGATTTCTGGGATGCCTACCAGCGTGTTTTCGCTACCGACCGTCATCAATCGGTGGGCAAAGACAGTGGCCAAACCAAGCACATTGAGCGCTGGTTCAACACCTTGCGCCAGCGCCTGGCTCGGTTCGTACGCAAAACCCTGTCCTTTTCCAAACATGAGTTAGTCTTTCGGCGGTTTGTTCATCACTACAACCTGGCCTGTATCAGTTAATGTGTCACCACTACCGGTATTGATTGATGCACACCCCTCAAATAACTGGCAATCAAGGTCGGTCCTAATGAGATTTGACATTCGGGACGGGTAATACGCACATCTTGTAGGGGTGGGTTTCCAAACCCGTCCCTACAAGCGGCTACCGATCACGATCGTCAATTCGCATTAGGAGTGCCAAGCTACGCCGCACAATCGCTGCGGGTGGTGCGGCCCGAGTCCAGAACGCGAGACAATCTCACGACTCCTGGCGCAAAACCCCCGTGCGGGTTTGAACTGGTTTCCTCAGATATGTTTTACGACTGTGAGGCGCAATGAGACGACGCGCCCCAGCACAGTACGGAGAGGGACGATCATGGCCAAGACATTCGGACAAATGGTAGCCGAGGCACTCGCTCAGGTGCCGACGGTCAGCCCGGCAGACGCACAGAAGCGCCTGGAGCAAGACCCGAACATCCTGGTGATTGATGTCCGTGATGCGGCAGACATCGCTATGACGGGCACGGTTCCGGGCGCAGTGAACATATCGCTCGGCAGCCTGACCTATAAAGTCGATAACGAGGTTCCCGAAGACTGGCGCGAGCCGCTGCTCCAAGACCGTTCGCGCCCGATCATCACGACCTGTATCCTTGGCCCGCTGGGTGCGTTGGGCGGTAAGCTGCTCCACGACAGGGGCTTCACCAACGTCTCTGTTCTGGAGGGTGGGGTTCAGGCGTGGCAAGATGCGGGCTTCCCCACCGGGCAGCCTGGTGCCGCATAGGATGCTCAACCGCTATATGACGCTGCTGCCAGGCGGGTGAGGCGGAAAGTCGGACTCCAACCCGCCGCAAAGGGTTTTGAGTGCAGAGTCTTGAGTCCGGAGCAAAGGCGAGAGCGACCACGCATGACTCCAGACTCGCAACGCCCTCTTGCCCCTGATCAACGCCATTCCTCGGACGGCAGTTCGTGAATTTCTCATGGAAATTGCCGCCTGCTCCCCTGACAGACCAGCATTAACTCAAGATTGAGATATAATGAAGGCAACAACCGGGTGGGGGCATCCGGTCTGGAGTTGGCTGCTTGCCAGGAGAGAGGCAAGCGGCACATCGAGTCCGCAGGGACTCACTGGCGGGATACCACATGTACTGGCAGCACACTCCTTACACACTGCCACTGCTGGGATCGGCCCTGGCGCTCCTGGTGTTGGCGGCATTGATCTGGCAGCGGCGCGCTACGCCCGGCGCCGCGCCGTTGACCCTGCTGACGCTGGCGGTCGCTTTCTGGTCGTTCACTTACGCGCTGCAATTGGCGGGCGCCGATCTGAAGACTCAGTTTTTCTGGGCGCGGGTCAAGTACCTGGGAGTGACCAGCGTCTCTCCGCTGTGGCTGGTCTTCGCCTTGACGTATACCGGGCGCGCCCACTGGCTGACCCGGCCTGCGCGCGCGCTGCTGGCCCTGGTTCCGCTCGTGTTCACGGCATTGATGTGGACGACTGGCGCGCACGGCTTGATGTGGCGCAACGTGCACCTGCGCGATACGGGCGATTTCGTGGCGGTGTTCAGCGAGGTCGGCCTGGCCTTCTGGGTTCACGTGCTGCTGGCCTACGCCGTGTTTCTGGTGGGTGCCTGGCTGCTGCTGGATGTCATGCCGCGCGCGGGCCGGGGGCTGTATCGTTGGCAGGGGCGGCTAGTGCTCGTCGGGCTGTTCATGCCGCTGGCCGGCAACGCCGTGTACGTCTCCGGCATCGAGCCGTTCGGCCCGATTGACCCAACGCCGTTCGCTTTCTCGCTGAGCAGCCTGGCCCTGGCCGGCGGCCTGATCCGGCTCAAGCTGCTGGATGTGGTGCCCGTTGCCCGTGACATGCTGATCGAGACGATGGACGATCCGGTGATCGTGCTCGACGGGCTTGATCGCGTGGTAGACCTCAACACGGCGGCGCAGCGCGTGTTGGGCTGCGCGGCGGAGCGCGCCGTCGGGCAGCCGGCGGCGCAGGCGCTCGGCCCGTTGGCCGCTTCGCTCGCTGGCGGGCCGGACTCCGCGACGGGGCCTAGTGCCCTGGCGGTCAAGGTGGGTGGCGAGGCGCGTTGGTACGATATGCGGGTGTCATCCCTGCGCAACGGGAGTGGTCACGATCACGGGCGGCTGGTCGTGCTGCACGACATCACCGAGCAGCGGCAGTCGGAGGAGCTGATCCGGCACTACGCCAGCGAAATGGAGCAACGCAACGCCGAGCTAGACTCGTTCAGCTACACCGTCGCACATAACCTCAAGACTCCGCTCAGCCTGGTGCTGGGCTACGCGGGCCTGATCGCGTCCGACGTGGATCGCACCGCCCAGCCGACTATCTACGAGATGGCCCAGATCATCGAGCGGACGGCGCTGACCATGAGCGGCATGATCACCAGCTTGCTGATGTTCGCTCAACTGTACGAGGCCGCGCAGATGGTCAGCGCCGTTGACATGACGCTCCATGCCTGCGCCGCCGCCGACCGGCTGCAAAAGGTGATCGCCGATCGCGACGTGCAGGTGACGATTGATCCCGATCTACCCCCGGCGCAAGCCTACGGCCCCTGGGTGGAAGAGGTTTTCGCCATCCTGATTGACAACGCGATCAAATACATGGCCCCCGACAATCCCGCCCCGCGCGTCACAGTGCGCGGTGCCCGGCAGCCAGAGGGCGACGCCGTGCGCTACGAAGTGCAAGACAACGGAATCGGTATTACGCCGCACGATCAGGAGCGGCTGTTCGCGCCGCTGACCCGCCTCAAGCAGGTAGATGTTGAGGGCTTCGGCATGGGGCTGACCATCGCCCAGCGCATCGTGCAAAAGCTCGACGGCACGCTGGGCGTCGAGAGCGAAGTGGGCGCGGGCAGCACGTTCTGGTTCACGCTGCCCGCCGCCGATTTGGTCGCGGAGGCGGCGCAGCCCATCACTGCGCCAACTGTATCAGCGTAAGGGGCCGTCTGGCCCGATCACTGTCCCCGGCGCAATGACCTGCTGCGGCACCAGGTTCGGCGTGGCAACCAAGTCGTAGACCAGCGCTCCTGTCACGCGCACTGGCACGATTTTCCCCGCCGGAAGCTCGCCCTCCACCAGCACGTAGCCGTCAATCTCCGGCGCGTCGCGGTACGAGCGGGCCAGGGTGATCGTCTGGCCGGTGGGCGTCCCGTCCTCGTCGGTCGCCTCGGTGTGACCCTCCACCAGCACGTCGAGCGTCCGCCCGACGAACGCCTGGTTGCGGGCCAGGCTGATCGGCTGCTGGACGCTCATCAGCAAGTCGCGGCGGGCGATCTTCACGTCTTCGTCCACCTGGTCGGGTAGGTCGGCGGATGGCGTGCCCGGCTCGTAGCTGTAGGTGAAGCAGCCCACACGGTCGAAGCGCATCTCCTCGACGAAGCGCAGCAGCGTCTCGTATTCGCCGTCCGTCTCGCCGGGGTAGCCGACGATGAACGTTGTGCGAATAGCCAGGTCGGGCAGGGCCGCGCGCATCTTGGCGACGGTGGCGCGCACCCAGTCCACGTCTGCCGGGCGGCGCATACGGCGCAGGGTGCGGCGGTCGGCGTGCTGGAGGGGAATGTCCAGGTAGGGCACGATCTGCGGGTGGGCGGCCATGGTGGCGATCAGCCGATCGCTGACGCAGCCGGGGTAGGCGTACATGACGCGCAGCCAGGGCAGGTCTGGCACGGCGGCGACAAGCTGTTCCAACAGGTGGGCCAGCCCGTCGCGCAAGCCCAGGTCGTGGCCGTAGTCGGTCGTGTCCTGGGCGATCAGGATCAGCTCCTGCACGCCCCGGTCGCGCAGGGCGCGCGCCTCGGCGACGATGCGCTCGGCGGGCCGGCTGACGGCGGTCCCTTTGATGGCGGGGATGGCACAGAAAGCGCACGGGCGGCGGCAGCCGTCGGCGATCTTGAGGTAGGCGCTCGCCCCCTGCACGGCAACGCGGCTGACTCCGCGCTCGTCAGCGCCGACGGTGCGCGCTTCGTCCGGCAGGTGGTAGAGCGGCTGGGGATGCTTGCGCGCGCGCAACCGGCGCACCAGGTCCACGATGTCCATCCAGCGCCGCGTGCCGATCACCCCGTCCAGCCCCGGCACCTGGCGGGCCAGGTCGTGCCCGCCCCGCTGTGACAGGCACCCGGCGGCGATGAGCAGTTGGTCGCGGTGCTTGCGGGCGGCCAGATCGCGCAGCGCCGCAATCGATTCCTCGCGGGCGGGGGCGATGAAGCCGCACGTATTGACGATCAACACTTCGGCGCGGTCGGGCACAGTGGTGCCGCGCAGCCCGGCTCCGTCGAGCAGCGCCGCCATTGACTCGGAATCGACGGTGTTCTTGGCGCAGCCGAGGCTGAGCAGGTAGTAGGTGTCGCAGCGTTTGGACATGCGGGATGGCTGCTTTCCACTCATGCGGCTGATTTTGACGATGGCGATTGGCAAAATGCCGCGTGGATCATAGCGCAGCCGGGCGCGCGCGTCGAGGGTAGGAAGATGTGACAAGATGTGACGGCGGCGTGTTTTCGCTTTGCCAGCGGCGTGCTAGAATGTGAGCCAGATGGCGAACGGAAAGGATGAGTGGCGTTATGGCTGTTGGTGGGGGTTTCTGCGCCCGGCACGGCCCTTTCGACCCGCCCAACCAGACGTGCCCGTACTGTGCGCTGGAAGAGGCGCAGCGCCGCGCCTATGGCCCCCCGGCGGGAACTGCCCAGCCGCCTGCCCAGCCGTCCACTCCGGCTGAGGGCGAGCGCACCAACGTGATCCAGCACGCCGCCCCGCCACCGGACGAGGCCCCCGCGCCCACTGAAGCCATCCCACGCGAAGAGGCCGAGGCGCTGGAAGCCGCGCCTGCAGATGCCGCACCCAAGCCAGACGCGCCGCCGGCCCCGCTGGGCTGGCTGGTCGTCAAGTCGCCGCTGGCGCGGCGGGGCGAGATTGTGCCTGTGCGGGCGAACCAGATCATCGGGCGCGAGGGCGACGTGCGCTGGGATGATCCCCGGCTGTCGCGCCAGCACGCCCGCGTCACGCTGGAGCCGCCGCACGATGCCCCAGGGCGCGCGCCCGTCTTCCATCTTTGGCCGTTCGGGACGACGAACCCTGTGTTCATCAACGGGCAGGAAATCCGGGGCGCGACGCCCCTGCGCGAAAACGACGAGATTCAGCTTGGCGATACATTGTTCGTCTTTAAGTTGTTGCCAGACTGAGGTGCAGAGCCTATGAGTCAACCGAGCACCGCGCCGCTGGTGGTCAGCGTGGCCATGCACACGGATGTAGGGAAGCAGCGCGAGCAGAACCAGGACGCAATCGGGCACCTGATCCCCGAAGACCCGCTCGTGTTGGGCCACCTGGGACAGCTTTTCGTGCTGGCTGACGCTGACGGATCGCTGGCGCGTAGCGACCTGGCCAGCCAGTTTGCCGTCAGCACCATCCTCAGCGGCTATTACGAGCAGGAGCAGGGCGCGCCGCCCGAACGCCTGGCGCGCGCCATCGCCGAGGCGAACAACGTCATCTACGCCGAGTCCCAGGAGAGCGGGGCGGCGATGGCCGCAACGGTGGTCAGCGCGGTGATACGCGGACACGACCTGATCCTGGGCACGGTTGGCGATTGCCCGGTCTATCTCATCCGCGATGGCGCGCCGCGCCGCCTGACACCCGAACTCCCGGCGCGAGAATTGCTCAGCGACGGCGTGCTCGGCGAGGAGGGCGAGCCGGCGCTGGTGCTGGGCGTCAGCCGCTCGGCGCAGGTGGACATCATCACCGGGCGCGTGCGGGCCGGCGACACGGTCGTGCTGTGCAGCGACGGGTTGGCGCGCTATGTCACGCCGGAGGAGATGGCGCAGACGGTCGGCGAGCTGCCTGTCCAGCAAGCCGCCGAGACGCTGGTTGCCCTGGCCAACGAGCGCGACGGTGCCGACGACATCTCGGTCATCGTGCTGTGCCTGAGCGAAGATGTTGATCTGGCGCGCCTGCCGCGCATCCCCGACCCGTTGGAGTCGTGGGGAGTGCCGCGCCGTCCTGAGCGGGCGCGTCCTGCCGGGGCTGCTACTCCCGCTGCGCCCGGCGGCGGGGAGTCCGGCGCGCAGGCGGTCGCTGATTTGCTGGGCGGCGTGTACCGGCTGCTGCGCGGCAACACGGTGCTGACCGGTGTGAGCATGGCGGTGGCGCTGGTGCTGTTCGTGCTGCTCATGCTGGCTATTTCCAGCCTGGGCGGCGACGAGGACGCCGCGCCCAAAGCGACGCCCATCCCCCCGGCGGCGCTGACGCAAACGGTGACCGTCGCCCAGCAGATGACGGCTCAGGCGGTCGCCCAGGCGACGAGCGATGCGGCCCTGGCTGCGACTTCGGCGGAAGCGGCCCGGCTGACGCTCACGCCGCCCACGCCCGTCCCGACCAGCGGCCCGCAGATGGAGACGGGCCTCTGGTTCAAGGTGCTTCCTGGCAACCCGATTCCGGCCTTCGACGCGCCGAGCCAGCGCGCCGAGCGGCTGACCGACCTGGAGCCGGGCAGCAACTATCGCGTCTCCAGCGTGAACCGCGAAGCCGACGCCGGGCCGTGGTACCAGGTGGTTGACAACCTGGGCGAAGAGGTGCGTTGGGCCAGCGGGCCGAGCCTGCACGCCCGCATCGTCGTTGTGGACGAGGCGGGGGACCCGCTCCCCGACGAGGTGCAACCGCTCGACGTGCCACCGCCGGGCGCGGCAAGCGCGCCCACACGCACGCCTACCGTCACCGCCACCCCGCGCCCGACGCAATCCGGCACGCCGGGCACTCCCGCTGCGCCGCCCCTCACGCCCACTTCCACCACGCGCCCGTCCATCTCCTACGGCGTGGAGGCGTGGGACGTGGGCACGATGGTCGTGCTCAGGGCCGATCTAGACCTCTGCCGCATCCCCGACGTGACGGCGTGCGACGCTGGTAGCGCGTCTGAGGGGGAGATCGGGGCGATTGTCCAGGGGCCGGTTCCGGGGGGCGAGCACTGGTGGTGGGAAGTCGAGTTCCAGGACGGGCGCGCGGGCTGGGTGGCTCAGGTGTTGCTGGGGATTCCGTAGGGCGGTGGGCAGCGATCAGCCGGTAGCAGGTGTGGTTGTTTGTTTCCTCTATCTGCCAGAACGTGGTCTCACGGAGCAACTACGGCACATATGGCCCCAGGGATATTGGGAAACATCACGCCAGGATGAAAGGGGGTGGATTTGGCGCTGATCATGCACATACTGAGTTATCGCGACCTAGCGAATGCAAAGCGATGTCTGTATAACGGATGAGGAGTGGGAAGAAGTGGTGAGGTATTTGGGTTTGTAAGTCCCGAAAGTCTCAGCATACCCGACGCCTGAAATACGCAATCCGGGGTGGGCATCCAGACAGACTGCTCTCTATCTGACGTTGAAAGCAGCCGTTACTTAGGAGGGAGAAATGGTTATCGATCAGACATTAGATAGTTTATACGGGCTTTACCGGATCACAGTCGAGTTATCACATGGGGTGAAAAGAGAGAATACTGCATGGGCACTATTTGAACCCTCTCGTTTTGTCTATAGCTACTTCACATTCAACAGCGTTTATTCATTTGATTGGGCCATCACGTTTGAGCAAGACACACCGACTGAATGGCCGCCCAACCAAGATGGTCCCAGGAAGATCAAAAGCCTCTTGGACTTCTGCTACTCGGAACTCCAAGATAGGGTGGCGCCCTATGTAAGGCCGCGATTGGAGCATAATCTGTCAGGGGTGGATAATCCCGCCCAGGCGTTAATGGGGATTGTGCCAGACAGACGTATCACAGAAGATCAGGCCAAAGCTTTCCGTGGGCATTTCAATCGCCTGATGGACTCAGAGCTTTTGGACAGCCGCCAGCATCAGGCCGCATTAACGGAGGCATTGCGCTTCGTCCATCGCGTTCGCAACAATGTCTTTCATGGCTCTAAAGGTGTTGTTCAGATGGCTGATGAAAGCCAGCAGAAGCGTTTCATCATCTACACGGCTCTGTTGGTGAGCACTATTGAGTTGTTCCTTGTGGCTGCCGAATCTAAAGGTTGGAAGAAGCGGGAAGAGCCGCTTGACTATTGGACCCCTCGCCGGCCAAGCGTAGGTGCCATCCGTGCCAGAATCGAAAGGCCCGGCAGTAAACACGTCAAACCGTTAAGCCTGCCTGTTCCTGAGGGCGCATTCTTCTATCCCTGCTGTGGTACAGACACTATTGAGCCGATTCAGCAGTTCATTGACAGGATCAAAGAATTCCACTTCGTAGATAGTGACATTCAAATTCCGTTGCCAGTTCCCGCTTGCGGGGTTGGCTGCATGAATCCTCGTGGCGAAATGCGGCCTGCTCAACGTGGCCCGCGCAGACGAGATATTGAAAACACACCGTACACTACAGATGTTGTGACACGGACGTATGACTACGCCTCGAGGCCGAGCTTGGTTCGTCTTGAGGTGGGGAGTCAACAGGCAGATCTGGGACATCTCCGTATTCCGATCTGCATTGGTCAGCAAGCCTGGGAAATGGCCGATGGCAGCGAACGCACGTTCTTCCGCTACCGTAGTGACGCCTACCTGATCTTAAGGGAGAAGCTCAGGGAGATCGCGGTTTTCTACCAGCGGCGCAATAGTGATGAAGGCAGCAGCCTGTATTGGTTCGGACCAACCCTGTTTCATCTCATTTTGGACAAGCTGGTTGACAAAGGGCTGATAGTCACAGATGGGTCTATGTTTCATCGCCAGCATCTGGACGTGCCTTGGTCTCCCCTCAAGAGTCCAGAGGAGACTGGTTCTGACCCACCTTTGTTCAATTACAATGGCCGAGAATTTGTATGCTTGGGTCAGGTTGGGCAGGGTCATGGGCCGGTCTACGCCTGGCAGGTGAACAGGACTTCATGATCGAGCCATCGCTGACGGCTGCTCGCGCTCAACTCTCCACGTGGAAGATCAGCGTCGTGTCGCCGATGGTGATGCGGTCGCCATTGCGCAGGCGTCGAGCCATGACGCGCTCGCCGTTGATCAGCGTGCCGTGCGAGCTATGCTGATCCTGTAGGTAAAACGCGCCCCTGCCGAAGCGAATCAGGAAATGCTTGCGCGACACTTTCGGGTCGAAGATCTGGATGTCGCAGGCGGTCGAGCGCCCAACCAGTGTGTCGGGCTTGTCCAGCCAGGCCCGTTGGTTGGCCATCGCCCCGCCGACGCCCTCCAGCCAGGCACGCGGCATGGTTGCCGGGCGCGGAGCGGGGCCTTGCGTCATGATCGGGGACACTGACGGGCGCGGCATGGGGTGCGGCATTCCGGCGGGCGGCGGGGGTGGCCCAGCCGGGCGGAGCGGCAGGGCAGGGCCGAGCGGCTGCCCGCACCGCTCACAGGTGGGGGTTCCCGGCGGGTTCAGCGCCCCGCAACGCGGGCAGGGGACAGCCTCTGCGCGAGGCAGCGGGCGCGGCCCCGCGTCCGCCTGGCTGCCCACGCGGAGATAGACCACCAGCAGCGCGATCCCAGCCATGAACGCGACCAGCGCACCAACGCCTACGACCAGCAGAATCAGAATTTCCACCGCGATTTCCCCGCCCTGGCACCACCCATATGGCACTGTCCAGTATAAAAGCCGCCGCCCCGCGCTGCAATAGGCAACTGGCGGGGCGGGTCCACGAACAAGTCGTGAACGTGTTTGTCTCCCCCATCCCCGGCCCTTCCCCCCTCGTGGGGGGAAGGGAGACAAGCGGCGGGCCGGCTCCCCTTCCCTCCGCGCAGCGTGGG
>DYGW01000135.1 GCA_020724485.1 Thermoflexus sp.
GGCCGAGCGCAGCGAGGCCAGGGGGTGAGGTTGATGGCTCGGCGTCAAGCGAGTCGCTGACAACCTCTGCACGCACCCGTGAATCGGCCCCGGCACGAGGGGGCGTTCTCTGCTATACTGGGCGATCCTTCATGGTACGGTCATAGAAAGATGTGATGCTCCCAATGGCTGAACAGACCGCTTTTGTGTTGACCGACGATCTGCGCCGCCACCTGATTGACGCGGCGATGACCGCCCGCCAGCGCGCCTATAGCCCCTATTCGGGCTACGCAGTCGGCGCGGCGTTGCTGACCGCGTCCGGCGCAGTGTACACCGGCTGCAACATCGAGATCGCCTCCTACGGGGCGACAGTGTGCGCCGAGCGCACGGCTGCCTTCAAGGCGGTGAGCGAGGGCGAGCGCGCCTGGCGGGCCATCGCCGTCGTGACCAGCAACGGGGCCGCTCCGTGTGGCATCTGCCGCCAGGTGCTCTACGAGTTCGGCCCGGCGCTGACGGTCGTCGTCGCCGACGCGCAAGGCGGGGTGGTTTGGGAGGGGCCGCTGGGCGACTTGCTGCCGCAGGGCTTCGGCCCCCAGAAGCTGGCTGAGGGACAGCGTGCCGGATCGTGAGCGCACCCTCCGCACCGACGCTGTGATCCTGCGCCGCCAGGACTACGGGGAGGCGGATCGCCTGCTCGTCCTGCTGACGGCGGGGCATGGCAAGCTGCGCGCGCTGGCTAAAGGCGCGCGCAAGCCCATCGCGCGCAAGGCCGGGCACCTGGAACTGTACGCGCTGGTGGACATGCAGCTTGCGCGCGGGCGGGAGTGGTACCACATCCGCGAGGCGGAGACGCGCGAGCCTTTCTTGCCCCTGCGCGAGGACCTAGTGCGCAGCACCTATGCCAGCCATTTCGTGGAGCTGATTGACCGCTTCACGGGCGAGCAGGACGCGAGCCGCGCCGAGTTCGACCTGCTGGTGCGTGGCCTGGAGCGGCTGTGCACCGGCGCCGACCCACGCACCGGCGCCCGCTACTTCGAGCTGGGCCTCTTGGGGCTGGCCGGGTTCGCGCCGTCGCTGCACCAGTGCGCCATCGGCCAGGAAGACGTGCAGCCGCAAGACCAGTTTTTCAGCCCGGCAGACGGCGGCGTGATCTGCCCCGAACACCACGCGGGGCTGGATCGCGGCCTGCCGGTTAGCCTGCCCGCGCTCAAGGTGTTGCGCTACTTGCAGACACGGCCCTGGGAGGCGGTGCAGGGAGTGAATATCGGCGCGGCGCTGCACCTGGAGCTAGAGCGGCTGATGCTGGCCTATCTGACCTATGTGCTGGAACAGCGCCTGCAAAGCGTCGAGTTTCTGCGGCGGCTGCGCCGCGAGGAGCAGTAGGCGGTGCGGTCAGGTAGGGGCCTGTTCTGCCGCACTCCGTAGGGGTGCATCGTAACACGCCCTACGAAACCCATTCGCCAACAGCATCGTTGCATCCGAACAACTGAGAAGACCCTTTTTACCGCTTTCCTCCGCGCTCTCTGCGTCTTGGCGGTGACCTCTTTGCTCAGCCAGCGACCGCTTCGCGGTGCACGCCGGCCATCATCAGGCCCAGCGCCTCCACCTGGGCCTCCGCCCGGTCCACCACGCCGACGATCTCGCCCTCATAGATCACGGCGATGCGGTCGGCCAGGGCCAGGATTTCGTCGAGGTCTTCGGAGATCAGCAGGGTCGCCGTGCCCTTGGCGCGCTGGTCGAGCAGGCGCTGGTGAATGTACTCGGTCGCGCCGATGTCCACGCCGCGCGTCGGCTGGGCGGCGATGAGCACAGCTGGCTCGCGGGCCAGCTCGCGGGCCAGCACCAGCTTCTGAATATTGCCGCCAGAGAGGCTCTTGATCGGCGTCTCCTGGGTGGGCGTGCGGATGTTGAAGCTGCGGATCAGCTCGGCGCAGCGGCGGGTGATGGCGCGCGGGTTCATGAAAATGCTGTATGAATATGGCCGCAGCCCATGCTCCTGCAGCATGAGATTCTCGGCCACGGTGAAATCGCGGATCACGCCGTCGGTCATGCGCTCTTCGGGGATGTAGGACATACCGAGCTTGTTCAGATCGCACGGTGATTTGCCGGTCACCTCTTGCCCATCGAGCACCACCTGACCGGTGGTAGCTGGCCGCAGCCCAAAGATGACCTCGGCCAGTTCGCGCTGGCCGTTGCCAGAGACGCCAGCCAGCCCCAGGATTTCGCCCGCGCGCACTTCCAAATTGATGCCGCGCAGCGCCTCGGTGCCGCGGTCGCTGGCGGCGCGCACGCCTTCCACCCTCAGCCGGGGTTCACCGGCCTGCTGCGCCCTGACTTCGTAGGTGAGCAGCACCTCGCGCCCAACCATCATGCGGGCCAGGCTGGCTTTCGTCGCCTCGGCGGTCGGCACGGTGCCGACGAAATGCCCGTCGCGCAGCACCGTGACCCGCTGGCTGATGGCCAGCACCTCGTGCAGCTTGTGCGAGATGAAGATCAGGGCATGCCCGTCGCTGACCATCTGGCGCAGCGTGACGAACAGATCGTCCACTTCCTGCGGGGTGAGCACAGCGGTCGGCTCGTCGAGGATGAGCAGCGCCGCGCCGCGGTAGAGCGCCTTGAGAATCTCGACGCGCTGTCGCTCGCCCACCGCCAACTGCCAGACAGGCATAGCCGGGTCCACCTGCAGGCCGTAGGTCTTGGCCAGCTCTTTGATGCGCGCCGAGACCACATCCAGGTCGAGCAGCGGCGCGCGCGTGGATTTGAGGCCCAGGGCGACATTCTCGGCCACTGTCAGCGAGGGGACGAGCATGAAGTGTTGGTGAATCATGCCGATGCCCCACGCGATAGCGTCCGACGGCGACTTGATCGTCACGCGCTCGCCGTCGAGGAAGATCTCGCCCTCGTTGGGATGGTACAGCCCGTAAAGAATCTTCATCAGCGTGCTCTTGCCGGCGCCGTTCTCGCCCAGCAGGGCGTGGACTTCGCCCGCGCGCACGTCGAAATCTACATGGTCAACGGCCAGCACGCCCGGAAAGCGCTTGACAATGCCGCGCATCTCCATGTGGTCAATGCGCTCGTGCCCGGTCGGGAGCAGTTTGTGGTCAGCGGTGGACATGGCCATAGGTCTCTTTCCGAACAGAGATAATACAGGGGGCGCCGTGCAGCGTGCTATAACGCGCTACGAGCCTAGACGTCGCGCTGGCAGAATGGGCAGACCTTCGCTTCTGGCCGGATGAGCTCACTACAGTGCGGGCAACGCTTACGTTCGCCTTTGCGCAGCATGCGTTCTTCAATCTTTTCCTGTCTCGGACTACGGACCGCGGCGTATAGAATGCCCAAAGGTCCCAAGGCGAAGCCCACAAGACATCCCCACGCACCTGAGCGGCCCTTGTTCTGATAGATATACATGGCTATGATGCCGCAAACGAGCCAGAAGACCACTAATGCCTCGGCCATCGCGTCAGTCTCCTCAACCAAGTGACCATGTCTTGTGCCGAGCTATATGCGCTTAGCCATCAGCTCGTGGGAATCGCGCAGCGCTAAAATCATTCACTCAGATCGCAAGACGTTCACTGCCGGTGTGACCGCCCCCTCTCCACGCCGTGGAGAGGGGGCAAGCCACGCTTTGGCGTGGCGGGGATGAGGCTCGCCTGCTATCCGGCCTCGGCCTCAATAACCAGCAGCGTGCCGTCCTCATCCACCTCGAAGCTGATGTCGCCATCAATGATGGCCTGCATCACTTCTTCACCAGCAGCCTTCACGTCCTCGTCCAGCTCGAAGTCCTCGTTGAACTCGATCCGCAGGCCGCCGTTCTCCAGCGTCAGCGAGTACGCCTCGCCCATGATCTCGCCGGCCAGCACGTCCTCGATGATCGGGTTGAGCGCGTAGGTCCAGTCATAGACCTGGCTGGCGACCACGTTGTCCGGGGCCAGCGTGGACTGGTTGGACTGCGTGGCGAACCACAGCCCGCCGGCTTCCTTGACCTTGTTCACCGCGCCGGGGACCATCTGAGCCGTGCCAGACAGCACGTCCGCGCCTTCGGCCAGCATCGCCTCGGCCGCCGCCGCGGCCAGGGCCAGGTCGCTGAACGACTGGATGTAGTTGACCAGGACCTCGATCTCCTCATCCTGCCACAGCACGCCCGCCTTGAAGCCGTCCACGTACAGTTTGGCGTCGCCCGTCTCGATCGGGCCGACGATGCCGATGACCTTGCTCTCGGTGAGCAGGGCGGCCATCACGCCCATGACGAAGGCGCCCTCTTCGGAACGGGCCTCGTAGGCGTAGACGTTGGTGATGCCCTGATCCTGGAAGGTGTCAACCGTGGTGCCCCAGGCGAAAGCTGTGTCGGGGAAGTCGGGGGCGATGTCGGACAGCGACGAGCCGTACTGCGAGCCGTGGGCGATAACCAGGTCATAGCCTGCACTGGCATAGTCGCGCAGCGCGGTCGCCGCATCCTCGACGACGAACATATTCTCTGAGAAGACGAACTCGAAGTTCTCCTCGCCGCGCTCCTCCTGGATGGCGAGCAGCGCGTCAATGATGCTCTGGCTGAAAGCCAGGTCGCTCTTGGTGCTGGGGGTCACCACCGCCACGCGCAGTTTTTCCTGCGTCTGGGCAGCGCTGGTGAAGGCCGGCACCGCGATGGCGACGACGAGCACGACGGTCACGAGCAAAGCGAGCTTCTTCATGGATTGAGATCCTCCTGGAAACACTAAGACGAATACGAACACGTAGCTCACTGGCCCTGCCCGGCAGTCGCGCCGGGACCGGACCAGGCCCAACACCAGAGTGTCATTCCCCGCGCTCAAACGGCTTGGTCAGCGCCGCTGGTTGGTCAATGCGTCGCGAGGCGAAGATCAGCGCGATGATCGTCAGCAGGTAGGGCGCCATCGAAGCGTACTCGTCTGGCACGTCAATGCCCTTCGTCCGCACCTGAAGTTGCAGCGCGTTGACCAGGCTGAAGAGCAGCGCGCCGAACATCACCCCGCGCGCCCGCCAGGCCCCAAAGTAGACCAGCGCTACCGCGATGAAGCCCTGCCCGGCGGTCATGTTCTGCTGGAAGACGTTGACCAGGCTGATTGAGAGCGAAGCGCCCGCCAGCGAGGCCAGCATCCCGCCCAGCGTCACGGTGAAGTAGCGCACGCGCGTCACGCTGATGCCCATCGCGTCGGCGGCTTCCGGGTTCTGGCCGACGGCGCGGATATTCAGGCCGAGCGTGGTCTTATTGAGCACGAACCAGGTCACCGGCACCAGGGCGAAGGCCAGGTAAACGAGCAGATTCTGCCGGAAAAAGATCTCGCCCAGTACCGGCAGGTCGCTCAAGACAGGGATGTTGACCTTAGGGAAGCCGTTGACCGTGATGACCTCGCCGCGAAACACCTTCTGGAAGAGCAGGTCGCTCATGCCCAGCCCGAACAGGTAGATGCCGATGCCGCTGATGCCTTGCTGCGCTTGCAGGGTGACGTTGATCACCGCCGTCGCCAGCCCCATGACCAGCCCCACCAGCAGCGCCACCAACACGCCCGCCAGCAGCGCCGGGCCATAATAGGACGTGGCACCCGCCGGGGTGATCTCGTACACCGCCCACAGCGAGGTGAACGCGCCCATCAACATCACGCCTTCCACACCGAGGTTGAGCACGCCGCTGCGCTGCCCGAACGTCTCGCCGATGGCCGCGTACAGGTACGGCGTAGCCAGCCGGATGCCCGATGCCAGAACGCTTGCCGTGATCAGATCGTCAATCATGGACTGGCTCTCACCTCTGCTGCTTCAGCGGATGCTTCGGAGACAGCCACCGCCACCCGGCGGCGCGAGCGGTGGCGGACGAAGATATCGCTGGCGACGACGAAGACGATCACCAACCCGATCAGCGCCGTGATCAGCGCCGACGGCACCTGCACCGAGCGTTGCAGCTTGTTGCCGCCAACCAGCAGCGCGCCAAACAGGATGGACGCGGGGATGGTGCCCAGCGGGTGCAGCCCGCCGAACAGCGCGGCGACGATGCCGTTGAACCCGGCGTTGCCGGTGAAAGCGATGGCCCCGCCTTCGGCGTTCATACGGTGGCGCACGCCCAGCAGTTGGATACCGCCAGCCAGCCCGGCGAACCCACCGCTGAGCATCAGCGACAGCACTGTGTACTGCTCGACCTTGATCCCGGCATAACGCGACGCGCGCGGGTTCTTGCCTACTGCCCGGATGCGATAGCCAACCGTCGTCCGCCACAACAGGACATAGACCACAATCGCCAGCACGAAGGCGATGACAATGCCGTTGTGCAGCAGGGTCGTCGCCCATTGGTTCGCGTCAGCGGCAGAGAGGCCCAGGAAATCGTAGAGGTCGTCGAGCGTCCCGCCGATGCGCGGCAGGTCGAGACTGCGCGGCAGACGCTCTGTTTCGGGGATGGGCGCGGCGGCGTTTTTCTGGCGGGGGTCAATGAACTCGCTGCGTACCAGGTACATCATGCCGAAGGTGGCGATCTGGTTGAGCATGATCGTGCTCAAAATCTCGTTCACGTTGAAGTAGGCTTTGAGCACCCCGGCGATCCCGCCCCACAGCGCGCCAGCGACGAAGCTCCCCACCAGGCAGGCGATGATCACCGTCGTGGGGTCGGACTCTTTGTACTGCAGGCCGATGGCGACGGCTGCCAGCCCCCCGGCGATCATCTGCCCTTCGCCGCCAATATTGACCACGCCGCCCCGAAAGCTGATGCAGATGCCAATGCCGACCAGCAGCAGCGGCGTGGCCTTGACCAGCGTATCAGCGACGGCGTTCTTGGTGCCGAACGCGCCTTCCCACAGCGCCCGGTAAGCGTCCAGGGGGTTGGCGTCCATCAGCAGGATCATGAAACCGCCGATGAACAGGGCGAGCAGCACAGCAAAAAGTGGCAGGAAGGCGTCGAGCGTGCGTCCCAGGTGGAAACTTCGTGGCAGGTTCAACTGCATGGAACCCCCATATGTGGCAACAAGGGTTGGTACTATTCACTAAGGTTCTTATCGTCACCGGGGGTTGCTGCCAGGCCGCTGAGGGTAACCTGCTTGTGACAGTGAGCACCGGTTAGCACAAAATCCTAGCACATTCTGGCAGCCGGGGCAATAGATTTTGGCGCATTTGAACAGCCAACGCGCGCTGGCTAGGGGCAAGGGGAGAGGGGCGAGTCGGGCAGAAAGCAGACTTCCGAAGTCTTCGGAGACTTCGGAAGTCTGGTCAGGGTGCCCTTCCGGGCATGAGGGTGATTCCGATGTTGATGCGCCCTGCTTGACCCAAACGTCAGAAAACAGAAGGGGCGCGGTGGACAATGGCGCTAGGCCAGGTGGTCCAGCACGCGGTCGGTGAAGGCACTCGTGCTGATCGCGTCGCTGGGCGCGGCGGCGATATCCGCCGTGCGCGCTCCATTGGCCAGCGCCGCCTCGACTGCTGCTTCGATGGCCCGCGCTGCGCCGTCCAGCCCCAGGCTGTGGCGCAGCAGCAGGGCCGCGCTGAGGATCGTCGCGGTGGGGTTGGCGATGCCCTTACCGGCGATGTCCGGCGCGGAGCCGTGAATCGGCTCGTAGACGCCAAACGTCCCCGTGCCCAGCGACGCCGAGGGCAACATGCCCAGCGACCCGGCCAGCACCGATGCCTCGTCGCTGAGGATGTCGCCGAACATGTTGCCGGCCAGCATCACGTCGAAGCGGGCCGGCTCGCGCATCAAGTACATGGCGCAGGCGTCCACCAGTACATGCTCCAGGGCCACATCCGGGTAATCGGCGGCCACGCGGATCACCGTCCGCCGCCACAGGCGCATGGCGGCCAGCACGTTAGCTTTGTCCACCGAGGCCACTTTGCCGCGCCGCAGGCGGGCCGCCTCGAAGGCGACGCGGGCCACGCGCTCCACCTGGGGGACGGAGTAGTACATCGTGTCCCAGGCGTCATCGCCGTCGCCCTGCTCCTGGCGCTTCCCGAAGTAGATGCCGCTGGTCAGCTCGCGCACGAACAGCATGTCCACGCCGTCGAGCAGGTCGGCGCGCAGCGGCGTATGCTGGGCCAGCGCCGGGTACGCCTTGACCGGGCGCAGGTTGGCGAACAGGTCGAAGTGCCCGCGCAGCTTGAGCAGCCCCTGCTCCGGGCGGGCGGGCGCGGTGGGGTCCGACCACTGCGGCCCGCCGACCGCGCCGAGCAGCACGGCGTCGGCGCGCTCGCAGGCGGCGAGCGTCTCGTCGGGCAAGGGGTTGCCGGTCGCGTCAATGGCGCAGCCGCCCATCAGCGCCTCTTCGAAGCTGAAGCTGTGTCCCCAGCGGGCGGCGACGGCGCGCAGGACGCGCACGCCCTCGGCGATCACTTCCGGCCCGATGCCGTCGCCGGGCAGGGTGACGATGGTCGCGTGCATGAAGGTCTCCTGGGAGGTTGTCAGTTGTCAGTTGTCAGTTATCGGTTGTCAGTTTTGAGTCGGGAGTCGGGAGTTTTGAGTCAATGAGGCCGCCCAATGCCCCGTACACCGATCGGCCTTGTGAGTGTTGACTCCTGACTCCCCACTCAGCAGCAGCCCATCACATGGGTCAGGCCATACTCGACGCTGTCGGCCAGGGCGAACCAGCTCGCCTCGATGATGTTGGTGCTGGCCCCGACCGTGCTCCACCGCTGGTGGCCGTTCTGCGTATCAATCAGCACGCGGGTCATGGCCGCCGTGCCGTTCTGCCCGTCGAGGATACGCACCTTGTAGTCGGCCAGTTGGAACTCGGCCAGCGCCGGGTAGACGGGGGTCAGCGCCTTGCGCATGGCGTGGTCGAGCGCGTCTACCGGACCGTTGCCGCTGGAGACGGTGTGAATCTCCTCGCCATTCACGCGCAGCTTGATCGTCGCCTCGGCAAACATGCCGCGCCCGGCGCGGTGCTCCACCACCGCCATGAAGTCAATCAGCTCGAAGGGGGGCGTGTAGTCGGGGCGCTGGCGGCGGATGAGCATCATGATGGACGCTTCGGCCCCTTCGAAGACGAAGCCCCGGTGCTCCAGTTCCTTGACGCGGGCGACGAGCTTCTGCGCCTCGTCCGCCGCCAGGTTCTGGCCATACTCCTCGGCCTTGCTGAGTATGTTGCCGCGCCCGCTGAGGTCGGAGACAAGCACGCGCATCTTGTTGCCGACCAGCGCCGGGTCAATGTGCTGGTAGCTGTCCACGTTGCGGCGGATGGCAGCGACGTGCATCCCGCCCTTGTGGGCGAAGGCGCTCTTGCCCACGTAGGCCGCCTGGTGGTTGGGGGCCATGTTGGCGATCTCGGCCACCGTGCGCGCGACGCTGGTCAGGTGGATCAGGCGACCTTCGGGCAGACAGCGCAGGCCAAGCTTCAGTTCCAGGTCGGGCACCACCGAGCACAGGTTGGCGTTGCCGCAGCGCTCGCCGTAGCCGTTGATCGTGCCCTGGACGTGCGCCGCGCCCTGGCGCACCGCCGCCAGCGTGTTGGCGACGGCCATCTCGCCGTCGTTGTGACAGTGAATGCCCAGCCGGGAGCCGGGGAACCGCTCCGCAACCGCGCGGGTCATCTCCTCGATCTCCCAGGGTGTCGAGCCGCCGTTGGTGTCGCACAGCACGAGCACCTCCGCCCCGCCGTCGAGCGCCGCCTGCAGTGTCTGCAGGGTGTAGCCGGCGTCCAGCTTGTAGCCGTCGAAGAAGTGCTCGGCGTCGTAGATCACCTCGCGCCCCTGCGCCTTGAGGAAGGCCAGGCTCTCGCGGATGATGCGCAGGTTCTCCTCCGGCGTGGCGCGGATCACCTCGCGCACGTGCAGGAGCGAGGTCTTGCCGACGACGGTGACGACGGGCGTCGCGGCGTCGAGCAGGGCGATGATGTTGGCGTCGGTCGCCGGGTCGCCGCCCACGCGGCAGGTCATGCCGAAGGCGGCGACGCGGGCGTGCTGCAAGTCTAGCTCGCGCACGCGCTGGAAGTAGGCCGCGTCTTTGGGGTTGGAGCCGGGCCAGCCGCCCTCGATATAGGCCACGCCCAGGTCATCGAGCAGGCGCGTGATCTTGAGCTTGTCGTCGACAGATAGGGCGATGTTCTCGCCCTGCGTCCCATCGCGCAGCGTGGTGTCGTAGACATCAACAGCAACAATGGTCACGGGTGTCATCGGCGGTCTCGATTCGTGGTAATTGGTGGTTGGTTATTGGTGATCGGTTGTCGGTGATCAGTTGTCAGAGGGCGGCAGACGGCGGCCTAGACTTCCGAAGTCTCGCAGACTTCGGAAGTCTGATCTCCGTGTGCCCCGACCAGCCAGCACTGATAACTGACCACTGGCTCCTGATCACCATCCTCTTCGCCACTACCCCTTCATCTGCACGCCCAGCACATGGCGCGCGTAGGGCACCAGCCCGCCCGCGTTGATGATCGCCAGCACAACCGGCGGGTAGGGGCTGGCCTGGTACGTCTGGCCGGTGCGTTCGTTGGTAATGGTGCCGGCGGCGAGGTCAACGCTGAGCGTATCGCCCTTTTGCGCGTCGCGCGCCGCCTGCGGACTCTCCAGAATGGGCAGGCCGATGTTGATCGCGTTGCGGAAGAAGATGCGCGCGAACGACTCGGCGATGATGCACGAGACGCCCGCCCCTTTGATGCTGATCGGGGCGTGCTCGCGGCTGGAGCCGCAGCCGAAGTTCGTCGCGCCCACGATGATGTCGCCTGGCTGCACCCCCCCGG
>DYGW01000136.1 GCA_020724485.1 Thermoflexus sp.
CAGGCCCCTTGCCTCTTTTTCATCCCTTTGGTGTGCTGCGCTAGCAGCATGAGCAGCTCTGCGGTGAGGCATTGGGGTCACGAAGTCCTTTCGTCGCGATAAAAAGTTAAGAATTCATGAATAAGGCGTAAAGATGGCTGCGATGTGTTACCCTTGAATAAGCGGGATTTCCAAATCAAACCGGGCTGGATGCGCTGGCGAGTCGCACGAGCGGTTGGCGCGCTCGGCCCGCTTCAGAACACAGCGTATGGCAAACACTGACGCGATCACTCCTGGGTATTTTGACCGCCAGCTTGAGGCTCTGCGGGCGCGCATCCGCACGCTGGAGAACGCCGCCGCCCAGAACATCCAGCTTCAGCAGGCGTTGGAAGAGAGCGAGCAGCGTTATTCCGCCCTGTTCAACCAGGCGTTTGATGCCATCATTCTGGAAGATGAGAACGAGCGCATCCTCGACGCCAATCCTGCCGCCTGCCGCATGTTGGGCTATACCCGCGATGAGCTATGTGCCATGAGCACAGCGCAGTTGGAGACGGAGCGGCACGGCACCAGCCTCCCGAACCCCATTTACCGCCGGGCGCTGGAAGGACAGCGCGATGGCACTCGTCTGTTACTCACGCTGGTTCGCCGCGATGGCACGACTTTCCCCGCCGACGTGACCATCACCCCGCTCGATTTGCGGCAAGGGCTGGTCTTCCTGGCCATCCTGCGCGACGTGAGCGAGCGCCAGCAAGCAGCGCAGGCGTTGGCCAACGAGCGCAACCTGCTGCGCACGCTGATTGACCTGCTGCCCGACTACATCTACCTCAAAGACCGCGATGGGCGCTACCAGTTGGTTAACAGAGCCTCGGCGAAGTTCCTGGGCATCTCTTCGGGCACTGGCATCCTGGGCAAAACGCCCGCAGACCTTTTCGCGCCGGATCAGGCCGACGCGCTGAGCGCCGCCGACCACGCGGTGCTGGAATCCGGCGAGCCGCTTCTCCAGGTCGAGCAGGAAGTCAAGGACTCGCAAGGGAATGCCCATACCCTGCGGATAAACAAGGTGCCCCTGCGCGACAGCCAGGGAGCGATTGTCGGTCTGGTCGGTATCGCCCACGACATCACCGAGCACAAGCGCACCGAAGAGGCGTTGAAGCACTACGCCGCGCGGCTCAACGTGCTGCACATACTTGACCAGGGCGTGCTGTCCGGGCAGTCCGCTGAGGAAATCGCCGCCAGCGCGCTGGCCGGCTTTTGCGAGTTGGTCCCCTGCCACAGCGCGGGGCTGGCACTGTTCGACGTTGAAAAGGACGACGCGCTGATCGTGACCGCCAGCGACTATGGCGAGACCATCGCCAACGCCGGCGAGCACATCAGACTGGGGCGATTCGGTTTGCCGGAAAACATTCACGCCTTACACCAGGCGATCATCCCCGATCTCGCCGAGTTGAGCGCGCCCAGCGCGCTCCAGGCGCGGCTGGCCCAGCAGGGCGTGCGCGCCTACCTGAGCGCGCCGCTGGTGGTCGAGAGTCACCTGCTGGGCGAGCTGGCCCTGGGAGCGCAGGAGCCGGGGACGTTTGGCGTGGCGCACCGCGTCATCGCCACCCAGTTGGCCGACCAGATCGCCATCGCCATGTCGCACGCCCGGCTCAGCGCCCAGGTTCAGCGCCACAACGAGGAGCTTCAGCAGCGCGTCGCCGAGCGCACCCAGGAGCTGGATCGCACGCGCAGCCGCGTTGAGGCCATTCTCAACAACAGCAGTGACGCCATCATCCTCAGCCGTGCCGACGGCAGCATCTCGCAGACCAACCTCACCTTCGACCAGCTATTTGGCTACCTGCCCGATGAGCTATTCCACCAACCCCTGACGGCAGTCGCCCACCCGGACTCGGCGGCGCGTTTCGCGGACGCCATCGGCCAGGTCGCCCATCAAGGGACCGTCCAGCGGCTGGAGATTCTGGCCCAGCGCAAGGATGGCACCACCTTCGATGCGGAAGTGGCGCTGTCGCTGATCCCGGCGGGGACTGGGCGGCGCAGCGGTATCGTCTGCCACCTGCGCGACATCACCGAGCGCAAGCGCGCCGAAGAAGAACTGCGCAGGGCGTTGGAAAAAGAGCGCGAGCTGAGCGAGCTGAAGATGCGCTTCGTGTCTATGGCATCGCACGAGTTCCGCACGCCGTTGACGACAATTGTCTCGTCCACCGAGATTTTGGAGCGATACCTCGACCGCTTGCAGCCCGCCCAGCGAGAAAAGCATTTCCGGCATATTGAGATCGCCTCGCAGCACATGACTCAACTGCTGGACGAGGTGCTCTTGCTGGGGCGGGTCGAGGCCGAACAGCTTCAGTTCAAGCCCGCTCCCCTTGACCTGGTCGCGCTGGCCACAGAAGTGCTGGAACAGGTCCAACTGAGCGCCCCGCCGGGGATTGTGTTCGATGTCGCGCTTGACGATGCGTGCGGGTACAAGCTGCTCGACGAACAACTCATGCGCCATATCCTGATCAACCTGCTGTCGAATGCCGTCAAGTACTCGCCGAAGGGGGGAACGGTACACTATTCCATCACCTGCGCCGCCGAGGGCATCACCATCCGCGTGCAGGATGAGGGCATCGGCATTCCCGAAAAAGACCAGGAACGCCTGTACGAGCCGTTCCACCGCGCCAGCAACGCAGACACCATCCAGGGAACCGGCCTGGGGCTGGTGATCACCAAGCACGCGGTAGACCTACATAGTGGCACCATCGTCTGTGACAGCAAGGTTGGCGTAGGGACGACTTTTACAGTTAGAATTCCATCACGGTAGGCGGCAGAGCCGAGGCATTGCGAATTGCGGATTGCGAAATCCGTCGGGCGGCAGACCTGGAGCCATTCCGCAATTCGCAATCCGAAATCCGAAATCCATCAAGCCCGGAGAGCACGCTGGTGACCAAAATCCTGGTGATCGAAGACGAAGAAACAGTACGCGAGAATATCCTGGAGATTCTGGGATATGAGGGGTTCGAGATCATCGGCGCAGCCGATGGTCGCGATGGCGTGGTGACAGCCCGCGAGTTCCGGCCCGACGTGATCGTGTGCGACATCGCCATGCCGGAGATGGACGGCTATTCTGTGCTGCTGGAAGTGCGCCAGATTGCGGAGATCGCGGCGGTGCCGTTCATCTTCCTGACCGCCCGCACCGACCGGGCCTTCATGCGGCACGGCATGGAACTGGGCGCGGATGACTACCTGACCAAGCCGTTCTCGGCGGCGGAATTGCTCGCCGCGATCATGGCGCGCATCGAGCGCCGCGACCTGACCGCGCGCAACATCTCCGGCCAGGTTGAAGAAGCCAAGCGCCAACTGGTGCAGATGGTCGCCCACGAGCTACGCACGCCGCTCGTGTCTATTGAGATGGCACTCGACATCATCTCGCGCCAGCTTGGCCAGCTTCCTCCTCACCAGATTCAGGAACTGCTCGACTACATCGGGCGCGGCAGCAACCGGCTACATCACGTCGTGGACCAGATGGTCTTCATCACCCAGTTGGAAGCCGGGCTGCTCACGCCCGCCAGCCTGCGCGAGCACGGTATGGCCGTGCACCTATCTGAGCTACTCATGGCCGCAGTCAACCTGGCCCGCCGCTTCGCCGCGCGCAGCCCGGATGTGAGCGTGCGCACGCAAGAGAGCGACAAAGACGTTTTCGTGTGGGGCGACACCAACGCGCTCAAGCACGCGCTGGCCGAGATCATCGCCAATGCGCTCAACTTTTCGCCCCAGGGCACCGAAATCGTCCTGTCGCAGTGGGTGGCTGGCGACAACACTGTGATCGCTATCGTGGATCAGGGGCCGGGCATCCCGCCGCAGCAGCTTGCCAACGCCCTGCGCGAGTTCCACCAGATTGATCGCGGGCACTACGAGCAGCAGGGCATGGGCCTGGGGCTACCGCTGGCCCGCCGTCTGATCGAGGTGCACGACGGCGCGCTGGACATTCAGTCGGTGATGGGGCGTGGCACGCAGGTGACGGTGCAACTTCCGCTCGCCAGGGACTCGTGAGCGGCGGACAGCCTCCGCAGAGGTGCCGCTTTGCCGCGCCCCGCACTGGCCAGGCTCCGCGCGCCCGCCGGGTGGGCTTTTCAGGGGTGGGAGCGGGGCGCTAGCAGATGCGCGGTAGCACCTCGCCCAGCGGCAGGTCTACCACGCGCCGCCCGCCGATGCCCGTGCGGGCGACCACCAGGCCGGGATGCTCGGCCACGACCTCGCCGATCATCGCCGCGTCCGCGCCGAAGGGGTGGCGGCGCATGGCTTCCAGCACGGCCTCCGCGTGCTCGCGCGGGACGACGGCGACCAGCTTCCCCTCATTCGCTACGTAGAGCGGGTCAATGCCCAACATCTCGCAGGCGGCCATCACCGCCGGGCGCACGGGGATCGCCGTCTCCTCGATGGCAAAGCCCGCCCGCGACTGCCCGGCCAATTCGTTGAGCACGGCGGCCAGCCCGCCGCGCGTGGCGTCGCGCAGGCAGTGAATGTCGCTCGTCACGGCCAGCATGTCGGCAACCAGCGTGTGCAGCGCGGCGCTGTCGCTGACCAGCGCCGTCTCAAAGCTCAGCCCTTCGCGCACCGACATAATGGCCATGCCGTGATCGCCGATCGTGCCGCTGACCAGGATCACGTCGCCGGGGCGGGCGCGGTCGGCGGCGATGTGCACGCCGGGCGGCACCAGCCCGATCCCCGCCGTGTTGATGAAGACGCCGTCGCCCTTGCCCTTGTTGACCACTTTGGTATCGCCCGTCACCAACTGCACACTCGCCGCCCGGCAAGCCTGGGCCATAGACGTGGCGATGCGCCCCAGGTCGTCCATCGGCAGCCCCTCTTCGAGGATGAAGCCCGCCGACAGGTACAGCGGCTGCGCCCCGCTCACCGCCAGGTCGTTGATCGTGCCGTGCACGGCCAGGCTGCCGATGTCGCCGCCGGGGAAGAACAGCGGGCTGACCACAAAGGAGTCGGTGGTGAAGGCTACGCGCGCCCCGTTGATGTCCAACACGGCCTGGTCGTTGAGCGCGGCCAACGCCGGATTGTCAAAGAGGGGCACGAACAGGTGCTGGATCAGGTCGGCGGTGAGCCGCCCGCCGCTGCCATGCCCTAGCACGATTTGCGGGTAGTCCCGCAGCGGCAGCGGGCAGACGAAGCCGGAGAAGGAAGGTTGGTTAGTCAAGAGGTGTTCCAGTTGGTAGTCGGGTGTCACTCAGGTGAAACTGCGTAGATTGTAGCGTCTGAGGGGGTGAATACCAAAGCCATCTGGAAGATCACTCTCTGCTACTGCCATCCCGTCGCTTGAGGTGATTGATCTTACCCGCGTTCATTGACTCGGATGTAAATCCCGTGCTAAGATTCTTGCGATGTTGCAGGTCTGCACGATTCAGATTTTGGATGCAGCCCCTTTTCATTTTCCAGGCTGCTCGTCGGCTTTGGGAAGAAGTGCTATCGGTTACAGGATTATCTATGCCGACAGCTCTACGAATTGGCCCGTATCGCTTCTATTTCTACTCGTACGATTGCACCGAGCCTCGCCATATACACATTGATCGAGAGAGTAGAAGCGCGAAGTTCTGGCTCGACCCGGAAGTAATCCTCGCTGAGAATTACGGCTATAATCGAAGAGAATTACGTGAGATCGAACGGCTGGTAAAGCTACACGTGGAGCGGTTGCGCAATGAGTGGGACGCTTTCTGCGGCGGTAACCCTGTCTAGAGTGGTCAACATCTCCGTGACCGAAGACACGCTATCGGTTGATCTGGAAGATGGGCGCACCATCGCTGTGCCGATCACGTGGTACCCTCGCCTGGCGTATGGAACGCCGCAGGAGCGGGCCAACTTCCAGATCAGCAGCGCCGGCTATGGCATTCATTGGCCCGATCTGGACGAGGATATTGGCGTTGAGGGCCTGTTGCGAGGGAAAAAGTCAACTGAAAGCCCCGCATCCTTCGAGCGGTGGCTCCAGCTACGCCAGCCCAAATGACGCGAGCGCGGGCGGAAGTCGGGCGGATGCCGCCCCTGTTCGGGTGGGCCAGAGTTGTGTCATGCACCCCCAGGCGTATGACTACGCAGCCGGCACCGCCGTCACAGCCAGCGGCAGCGAGAGCGCATCCCGGTCGTGCTTGCTCACGTTGAAGACCGCAAACCCCACCACCCGCCCCTCTGGGGTGCGGCGCTCAAACACGTCGTCGCTCACTTCTTCGAGCATCGCCGGGGCATCCTCGAAGAGCACTTCCAGATAGTCACCTTCCTTCTCGTACCATACCTTTAGGGAGGCCATGCGATCCTTCCCTTCTTCAACCGGCTGGCAAAGTAGCCGTATTGTATGCCAACCTGACCGGCGCAATCAACGGCTTTCTGCGCCTGCCCGGCAAAAAGCCCGCCGGATCGCGGGGGATCGGCGGGTGGAAGATCAGCGGGCGCGGCGATCAGGCCAGCTTGCGCAAGTCCATCTCGACCGGCAGCGACTGAGGTAATTGCACGGATCCAAAGCGTGATGACAGGTTCAGCACTGTCAGCCCGACAATCTCGCCAGTATCCGGGTCTATGCGCAGCAGCACATCGTCGCCCACTTCCTGCGAAATCGCCGGGCGCGGCTCGCCAATAGAGAGATACAGCACATCCCCTTCCGCGTCATAGAATAGCTGTGTCATTTTGTCCATATCACGTCTCCAGACTTGATCTTGTCTGTCGCGTAGATTGTGGAGATGAAGTGCTGCTCAATCCGTTTGACCACAACCACAACCCACTTGCCGCCTAACACACGATCCTTGAACTGATAATACAACACAACCCGGTTATCGCTCACACTTTGGCGCACTTCATCCGGCATACGCAGCACTTCACCAACCTGGTCAATGAACCCGGAGACTTCGGGATGCTTGGCGAGGATGGCTGTACGCACCGTGCCGGTCAGCATTACTGCATTGCCGAATACATCTGTATAGACTTGTTCGCCCGTCCCACTCACGATCCTGACCTGTCACAATTGAACTACGCCGCCGTCGTGACTACCCGGACCTTCACCCCAAACCGCGCCAGGAACTCCGACAGCACCGACCACGACAGCGGAAAGCCGGGCGTATCGCCCGCCCCCAGGTAGGCCAGCACGTCCATGATGGCCTCTTCGTTGGGAACGTCCTCGTCGCTTTCAGCGACCATCACCAGCGCATCCTCGGCCCAGCGTACCAGTTCCGCTTCGGTCATGCGGTGATTGAGGTGCGCCAGGATTTTCTCGACCAGTACCTCCTGGGTAATCACGCGCCACCTCCCTTTACGTCAATCACCTGGTGACCGGTATCTTCAGGATATTTCTGGTGAATCCCAATCAACCGGCCTTCTCCGTCATAAATCTCCTGGACCAGGCTCACCGTCAACTCATTGGCATCTACGATCTTAACATAGCGGGCGTATCCCTGGACACTGCCCTGTCGAATACGATAATACCGCCTGCCACCGCCCGGCAATTCGTCCCACTGTGGAAAACGGCGCTCGTTCTGTTCTCGGCTTGCCATTTCGCTCGCGCCCAGCCCCCTCACTTGACCGGCTGCGCGTGGGCCAGCGCCAGACCCCGTTCCAGAGCGGCTTTGTTGACCTGGTGCAGGTGCGCCTTGCGCGCGCCAAGCTTATCCTGCAGCACGGCCAGCACCGTCTCGACGCGCACAATCGGCTGGCGGGCCAGCAGCGCGCCGAAGAGGATCATGTTGGCCACGCGCACCTGGCCCATCTCCGTCGCCGCTTCTGTCGCCGGGATGAGCACGATCTCCAGGTCGGTGCGCGCCGGCGGCGTGACCATCAGCGACTGGTTGACGACCAGCAGCCCGCCCGGCTTGACCAGCGGCTCGTATTTCTCCAGCGAGGGGTTGTTGAAGACGACGGCGATGCTGGGATGCATACACACCGGCGAGCCAATCGGCTCGTCGCTGACGACGACCGTGCAGTTGGCCGTGCCGCCGCGCATCTCCGGCCCGTAGGACGGAATCCACGTCACGTGCTTGCCCTCTTCCAGGGCGGTGTAGGCCAGCAATTGCCCGGCGAAAAGCACCCCCTGCCCGCCGAATCCGGCGAAGATGATCTCCTCGTGCATGGTCAGCGCTCCTTCATCAGCGCGTCAACGCCGTCGGCGACCTTGGTGTCGCCCAGCGGGTAGTAGGGCACCATCACGTCCTCGATCCATTGTATGGCCTCCGGCACGGAGAGACCCCAGTTGGTCGGGCAGGCCGATAGCAGCTCGACCATGGCGAAGCCCAGCCCGGCAAGCTGCACCTTAAAGGCCGTGCGGATGGCTTTTTTGGCCTTGTTGATCTCCTTGACGTTGTGCAGCGAGCGCCGGGTGACATAAGCCGCGCCGGGCATCGTTCCCAGCAACTCGGCCATGCGCATCGGGAAGCCGGTTAGCTCCACGTCGCGCCCGCCGGGTGACGACTTGGTGTACTGGCCGGGCAGCGTGGTGGGGGCCATCTGCCCGCCGGTCATGCCGTAGATGGCGTTGTTGATGAAGATCGTGGTGATGTTCTCGCCGCGCGAGGCCACGTGGATGATCTCGGCGGTGCCGATGGCGGCCAGGTCTCCGTCGCCCTGGTAGGTGAAGACAACCGCGCTGGGATTCACGCGCTTGATGCCGGTAGCCATGGCCGGGGCGCGCCCGTGCGCGGCCTCGCAGCCGTCGGTGTTGAAGTACTTGTAGGCGAACACGGCGCAGCCCACCGGCGAAACGCCGATCGTGCGCGAGCGCACGCCCAGTTCATCGAGCACTTCGGCCACCAGGCGATGGGCGATGCCGTGCGTGCAGCCGGGGCAGTAGTGCGTCGGGACATCGCGCAGCGACTCGGGCCGCGCATAGACAACCTGTTCTTCTATCACTGTTTCGGCAGCAACCATGTGTCTCTCTCCCTAGCTCAGGCTGCCGGGCAGCTTGGCGTAGAGTCCTTCGATGGCCTGGTAGATTTCTTCTGGCACGGGCACCATCCCGCCCATCCGCCCGTAGAAGTCCACCGGCACCTGCCCGCCCGCCGCCAGCTTAACATCATCGAGCATCTGCCCGGCGTTCATCTCCACCACCAGGAAGGCGTCCACCCGGTCGGCCAGGCGCGAGAGGCGTCGCTCCGGGAACGGCCACAGGCTGATCGGGCGGAACAGCCCGACCTTCATCCCCTCGCGGCGGGCCTGCTTGACGGCGGTCTGGGCGATGCGTCCCGCCGTGCCATAGCCGACGACCACCAGCCGCGCGTCCTCGACCATTTGCTCGGCGTAACGCTGCTCGTGCTCCTCGATCACGCGCAGCTTGGCCTGCAGGCGCTTGTTCACTTCCTCCAGGGCGGGCGCGTCCAGCTCCAGCGACGTGATGATGCGCGGCTCGCGACCCCGCGCGCCGGTCAGCGCCCAGTCGGGGCGCTCGGAGCGCAACGGGCGCATCGGCGGCAATTCCGCCGGCTCCATCATTTGCCCCAGCAGGCCGTCGGCCACCACAAAGACCAGGTGACGGTACTTGTCGGCCAGGTCGAAGGCGAGCACCATCAGGTCAATCGCCTCCTGCACGGAGGCGGGGGCCAGCACGATGGCGTGGTAGTCGCCGTGACCCGCCGAGCGCGTCACCTGGAAGTAGTCGGACTGTGACGGCTGGATGTTGCCCAGGCCCGGCCCGCCGCGCATGACATCCACTACCACCGCCGGCACCTCAGACCCGGCGATGTACGAGAAGCCCTCCTGCATCAAGCTGATGCCAGGGCTGGATGACGAAGTCATGGCGCGCGCGCCGGCGCAGGCCGCGCCATAGACCATGTTGATTGAGGCCAGCTCGCTCTCCGCCTGGATGAACGCGCGCCCCAGTTCCGGCATACGCTTGGCCATGTGCTCCAATAACTCTGTTTGGGGCGTGATCGGATAGCCGAAATAAGCCTCGACTCCGGCGCGGATGGCGGCCTCGGCCAAAGCAACATTTCCTTTAAGCAGTTCAACAGCCATAAGTGTATAGCTCCTACCTGTCAGACAGACACTTCGGCGCGGACAGTCCGCGCTGGCACCTGCCGGTAGACGGTGATGCACACGTCGGGGCAGGCTACGGCGCACAGCGCGCAGCCGGTGCACTTGCCCTCCGGGTCTACCAGCATGGCCGGGTAGTAGCCCTTAGCGGTGGGCCGGTCGGTGGACATGACGATCACACCCTGCGGGCAGGCGATGGTGCACAGCGTGCAGCCTTTGCAGTTGTGCTCGTTGATTTCGATACGTCCCTTTGCCATGTATTCTTGCTCCTCAATCTCCTTTGGCGTTAGTGATCTTGTTGGCGAATCGTAGGGGCGCAGGGGAGGGGCGCCCTGTCCCCAGACTTCCGAAGTCTCGAAGACTTCGGAAGTCTGACTCCGAGTCCGCGCCGGTTTACCTCACCCCCAGCCTCGCTGCGCCCGGCTTGCCCCCTCTCCATGCATGGAGGGCCGGACATATTAGACAGTGTTGATATAGCGTAATGACAAGCGATCACA
>DYGW01000137.1 GCA_020724485.1 Thermoflexus sp.
GGACGGCTCTTGCCCGCTGACGCCATTGCCCCCGACCGATCCAAGCCCAAACGACCGTCCTTCGTCCCCGGCCAGCCGGGAGTGAGGCCGGAGATTTTCTACAACATGGGCGTGCAGGCGGCGCTCGGCGGGCGGCGCGACGAAGCCCGCCAGCATTTCACCCGCGCCGTGCAAGGGAACCCGCGCTATGTCGAAGCGTGGCTCCAATTGGCGAACCTGGCCGATACGCCAGAGCAGGCCTGGAACTACATTCAGCAGGCGTGGACGATCAGTCCCCACGATCCCGCCGTGAAGCAGGCTGTGGACGTGATCTGGCCGCAGGTCGCCGCGTCCGCCGAGGCGATCAGCCCATCGCGCGCGCAGCCGCCCTACCCCGGCGGGACGCAGGACGATGCAGCCATCCCGCGCTCGACACTGCCAGCGGGCATCTACGCGGACGATCTCCCTTTGCCTCCCGCTGAAGACGAGGATGGCGCGCCGGATGAAACGCCGCGCTCGCCTGTGCCCTGACTGGCCCACAACCGCGCCGATCAAGCAAACGGGGGCCACACTGTCTGGCCCCCGGTGTATGTGAAACCGCCTTCTTAGCCGCCGAAGTAGTTGCTCGTCGCCTCGCTGACCGACAGCCCGTCGTCAATGACCAGGCCGATCAGCGCGCGCAGCGCATCAATGGGCACAATGCCGCTCCATACCCGCCCATCGGGGAACTTGAGCGTCTCCGGTGCGTCGCCATTAGCGCCGAGTAGCACCGTCGGCGTGCCGCTCAGCCCATAGTCCAGGAAGTCGGTGCGGATCGCGTCGAGTGCCTCGCTATACGTGTCCGCGTCCATACAGGCGGTGAGCGCGGTCAGATCAACGCCCAGCGGCTCCAGCCGCGCGCGCACGCCTTCCTCGCTATACGCCTCCTCGTAGCCAACCGTCAGGTAGCCGTCCCACAGCGCCTTGTACGCGCTGTAACCCTTGCCCTGCTCGGCGGCGCAAAACGTCGCCTCAGTTGCCCGTATTGCCAGCGTGTCGCCGGCAATCGGCGCGATCTCGATGCGCATCCGCCCCGTGTCCGCTTCGAGCGCGATCAGGTGCTCGATGGGCATACTGTAGTTGGCGCAGTGCCCGCAGGTGAAGCTGAAGAACTCGATGGCGCTGACCGGCGCATCGCCGGCCCCGTAGATCAGGCGACCCTGTTCGGCCAGGCTGGTCTGCCAGGCTGCATCAATCACCGCATAATCAGGCGCGGGCGGGTCTACCAGCATTGAGTCGAGGATGCTCTGCACGGTCGCATCCTCTTCGGGCTTGGCCGACGCCTGGATGAACAGCACAGCCCCCTTCTCGCCATAGGGCAGCAGGGCGAGGTGGTTGGTGGTGCCGCTGGTGTCATCGTTAAAACTGATCCCAAACCCGTCCAGCCCGGCGGCGCTGAATGGCGCTACTTCGCCGCCGACCTGCTCGGCCACCGGGTTGAGCGCGCCGTCCATCGTCGTGTCTTGCCCCAGGGTGGGATAGACCTGCAGCATGATGAATGCACCTTCCCCGGACTCCAGCGCGCCCGGCGAAACCAGCGCCAGGTCGAAGTTCTGGCTCTGGCCCAGTGTCTGCCAGTCTTCGGGCAGGGTGAAGGTGAGGCCGTACTCCTCCCACACGAAGGTTTTGGTCAGCGCGGCGTCCTGGCGGCGCAGCACGGACTCGTCGCCGGCGGCGCGATCGGTGAGGGCGTGCGCGCTGCTGACGGTCGCGCCGCTCAGCAGGCTCAGCGCCAGCGCCAATCCCACGAATGCTCGTTTGGTCATGAGAATGCTCCAATATAAGGGTAGATGGGTTTCGGCAGGGCGCGCAGGCCGTCGCCTGGACGCACGCAGCGCCCCGATTCCCCTGGCAGCATATTGCGGACGTGCCGGGGTGTGCAGGAGATTATAGCGGCGGCTGTCCGTAATAGCACAGAGAGGGCTGGCAGGGGGTGCGTGCAAAACCTGTCAGGCAGTTAGCCGCGCCCTAGTTTACCTCACCCCCGCTCGGCGCTGGCGCGCCTCACTTCCCCCTCTCCGTCGGCGGAGAGGGGGAAAGGCCGAGCGCAGCGAGGCCAGGGGGTGAGGTTGATAGCTCAGCGTCAAGCGAGTCGCTGACAACCTTTGCACGCACCCCTGGCAGGAGTTCAGAGCAGTGTGTGCGAGGCCCATCAACAAAACTTCCGAGGTTTGGCAAACTTCGGAAGTCTGGGATCAACACATTGCCCCTTCTCACGCCGGGCGGCGCAGAGCCAGCAACGCCAGCGCGCCCCCGCCGCCGATCAGCACGGCCACCGCCAGCACCAACAGTCCGCTGTACTCGTAAAGCTGGTCGAGCAGCGCACGATCCTCGTCGCCAGAGTCTTGCGCCGCGTCGAGCGGCGGTGCGACCAATCCCGGATCAGCCGCGCCAGGTGCAGCGGTCGGCGCGTCACTGGTCGGGATACGGGTCGCGGCATAGCCCGGCGCCGCGCCAAAGGCAACCGCTACCTCCCGCCCGATGATCACATGGATCAGGGCCGCGCCCGGCCCCGTCAGACCGAACCCGTCCGGCGGCAGCGCGGCGACCTCGTACACGCCCGGCGCCAGCTCCACGCACAGCGGGTCGGGGTCTTCGGCGCTGGTCAGCGTCTCGACGCGGTCGGTGCCGGTCACCAGCAGGCGCAGGCCGGGCAGCGCCGCTTCGCCAGGATCGCGGGCGGCGTTCAGGTTCTCGTCGCGGAAGGCAGCAACGCACAGCGTGCCGGTCTCGGTGACCAGCGCGGCCGGCAGCGGCGCGAGCGCGGTGGGCGTGAGGGTAGGCGTTGGCGTCGCGGTCGGCGGCGGCGGGGTTGGGCTGGGCGTGGACGTGGGCGCGAGAGTCACCCCGGCGGCTGCGTCCGCGCCAGATACTGCGCTCAGCGAGATGGCGTCCCAATAGACGCCGTTGAGCGCCAGGGCGGTCTGCTGCGTCATGAACAGGTAGACGGTCACCGTCTCGGCTTGCGCGGTGGCTGTGACGCGCAACGCCGCCCACTGGTCATACGGCGCGGCGTCCGCCGACCACTGCACGGCAGAAGACAGCGGATCGAGGCCGCCGGTCGGGTCAATGCCCACGCGCAGGGTGATGCCCGCCCTCTCGTCGGACTGGGCGTAGGGCGGCGCGGGGATGGCGCAGCGGGTGGCCGCATCAGCGCAGGCGAAAGCCCAGCCATGCGCGACCAATTCCAGCGCCGTGCCGGGCACGATCTCGCTCACCTGCTGATAGCCTGCCGCCGTGAACACGGCCCCGTTCTGGCGCAGGTGCCATGACACAGCGCCGCTGCGCACCTGCGGGTTGTCCTTGTGCGGGAGGGCGTCGGGCACGCCCGCGCCGATCCACAGCCCCCACCCCTGCGGCACAGTGCGCGTGGCCGCCCCCTGCGCGTAGTAGGGCGTTTCCAGGTCGCCGTTGGTCAACAGATTGGGCGCGGGCTGTTGGGCGCATACACGGGGCGCGGCATCCAGGCCCGACACCAGGATTAGGGCGAGGGCCAGCGCGCCCCAGCATAGCTTCAGGATCATGACCGGCCTTCTCAGGAATGGCATGATTGTTGGTGATTGGTATATGGTTGTTGGTGATTGGTTGTTATCATCGGTGTACGGTTGCCAGTCGCCGGTGGCCAGTTTTCAGTGACCAGCGAGCGCACACCCGTTTACCCACGATGACTGACGGCTGCCTGCCGACTGCCGATCACTGCCTGCTGACGACTGGGCGCTCACGATCACCACTGCCTGCTGACAACCGAAGACTGATCACTGCCCCCGTCGCGCGCCAGGACCGTTCGCCCTCTCAGTGTAACACGTCCCTCGCGGGCATCAAAGCGGTTCGGCAGCGGCGGGCGTCTCGGCCAGGAAGGTATCGAGAAGCTGCGTCAGCCCGTCGGGATCGTCCTCAGAGAGGAAATGGCGCGCGCCAGCAATGAAATGCGGCCCCCAGGCGCGCGGCAGCGCCTTTTTCCAGTGACGGGCCAGTTCCGGCGGGAAGATGGGGTCTTCTTGCCCCCAGACGATCAGCGCCGGCGTCTTGTGCAGGGCGTTCAGCCCGCCCTCAATCTCGCGCATCATCTCGGCGGAGGGATGGTGGGGCGTCAGGCTGATCATGCGCGGGAACTGCACCAGGGCCATCCGCTGGCGCGCTTCGCGGAAAGGAGCGCGATAGGCCATCATCACCGCCGCCGAAAGCTGGCGCGCTGTCCAGCGTTGCAGCCCCAGGGGAAAGGCCAGGTTCAGCACGCCGAGCGCCAATTCGCCGACGCCCGGCCAAGTCACCAGGCGCACCAACAGGGGCACGCGATGATCGAACGTGTCCTGAAACACCCAGGAGTTCATGATCACCAGCCGCCGGACGTTCTCCGGGCGGCGGACGGCGTAGCCCAGCCCGAAGGCGGTGCCCCAGTCTTCCATGATCAGCGTCACATGGCGCAAGTCCAGGGCCGCCACGCACTCCAGGACATTGTGAATGTGGCGGCGCAAGGTGTGGTAACTGCGGCTAGTCGGCTTGTCGCTGAGACCGTACCCAATGTGATCCATCGCCACGCAGCGATAGCCCAGCGCCGCGTAGTAGACGATCAGCGCGCGATAGGCAAAGCTCCACATCGGGTACCCGTGCAAGAAAACGAGCGGCTCACCGTCCTCTGGCCCCTCGTCCACATAATGCATCCGCTGACCATCGCTGAGCGCCAGAAAACGCGACGTGAACGGGTACAGCGCGCGCGTTGTTTCGGGCAGCACCGCCGTTACCATGAGTATCCTTTCTTGCGCTGCTGGCGATCCCGCCGCTCGACCTCACCGCGCCCAGGGCGGAGCAGAACGCCGCCCTTCTCCCAATTCGATGCTGTTGGCGAACTGGGTTCGTAGAGGCGTATCGCAATGCGCCCCTGCTGGGCGCAGCAGAGCAGCGCCCCTACAAAACCGACGTGCGAGGAATTCGCCAACAGCATCATCGTGAGATGCACCCATCCATTATACTGTGGGGCACGTTTTTGCGCGGACAGGGTATACTTGTACAGGTTGCCAGAGCGCAGGCCCGGCGATGAGCAGGTCTTATTGCTGGCTCTCTTTCATCCCAGGCAAGGAGCACGACGCGACTATGGATGTCTTATGCATCGGCGAAGCGTTAATTGACTTTGTCTCGCGCGAGCACGGCGAGGCACTGGAAACGGCCACCCAGTACACAGCGGCGACCGGCGGCGCACCGGCCAATGTCGCCGCCGGGCTGGCCAAGCTGGGCCGGGGGGCGCGGCTCATCGCCACGGTCGGCGATGACGCATTCGGACGCAAGATTCTGCACGATCTGGAGGCGTTGGGCGTCGTCTGCACTCTGCGCATTGATCCTGATCATTTCACGACGCTGGCTTTTGTCCGGCAGGGCAAGGCCGGCCAGCGCGATTTCGAGTTCTGCGCCGGTGCGCACGATTACCTGCTGCCCGACCAGGTAACCGAGGAAGCCGTGCGCGGCGCGCGCGTGCTGCACTACGGCTCGATCAGCCTGCGCGCGCCCCAGTCGCGCGAGGCGACGCTCAAAGCGATCCGCATCGCCAAGAGCGCGGGCGTGCTCACCTCGTGCGACCCCAACTGGCGTCCGCACCTGTGGCGCGATCACGGCGCGGGCCGGACGGCCATGCGCGAAACCATCGCTCGCGCCGACCTGCTCAAGATCAGCCGCAGCGACCTGGCTTTCCTGGCTCCTGAACACGGGGACGACTACGCGGCGGCGCTGGCCAGCCTGGGATTTGCCGGGCGACTGGCTACCGTGACCCTGGGGCGTGATGGCTCGTGGTACCAGGCCGGGGCGCGCACGGGTACGGTGCCGTCGCCGCACGTGCAAGTTGTTGAGACGACCGGCGCGGGCGACGCCTTCATCGCCGCCCTGCTGGACTGCCTGCTCGCCCGCGATCTGGCCATTGAAACACTTGACGACGAGACGCTGCGCGGCATCGTGCAGCGGGCGTGCGCCGCCGGCGCGCTGACGGCGACTGGCTATGGGGCCATCCCCTCGCTGCCGGACGCGGCCAGCCTGGAGGCAATGCTGCGCATGGTCGGCACGCTTGGGGATCGCGTCGAAGCGCAGTAACTCGCCCTGCCCATGAAAAAAAAAGCCGCCCCAGTGAAGCGACCGGGGCGGCTTCAACTTGCCGAAAGAAAGGCGGACGCTACTCGACCACGGCGGTCGGCAGCGGCGCGCCGTTCCATACGGCGTCGTAGTTGGGGCCGAGCGTGCCCACTGGCACCCACACGAAGTCGCAGGCCCAGATGATCTTGTAGTACTGGCCGGACTCATCCAGGCCGATCACCCGCGCCGAATTGCCAGCGGGGATGGTCACCAGCGGGCTGGTCAGCTCGCCAGGTTCCCAGTAAACCGGCGCATCAGCCACGAAAGTGCCGCCCACTGCCGTCACCGGGATGGACAGCAAGGCGTCGCAGCCGGGCACGGCTGGCTCTTCGTACCAGGGCAGGCCCTCACACTCACCTACCACATTGAAGAGGATTTGCTCTGGCAACTCCCCATACGCCGGGCTAATGAAGCTCACTGTCAAAGGATTGTAAGCGGGCGCGGAGCGCCACAGATAGACTGGTGAAAAACCTGCATCGTCACCGACCGGGCGTGTATTTGGCACGAACAGAAGCCCCCTGCCGGCCCCGTCGTACCCAACCAGATAGACATACTCGTTTCCTGTGCCAGTATTGTCACGGTTGGCCGTGTAGAGAGAATCTGGCGAGAAATGGACCCCGTCGCACTCAGGCGAGGGAGTCCCGGTGAAGAGGCCGGCCTGTACGACCGGCACGGCGAGAACGAACACGGCGGCCAAAACCAGGATAGCCACCACCCTCCAACGCGGTCTTTTCATGATCTCCCTCCTTTTTGGAAACCGATCTCCAAGCATATCCTATCATATTACCAGCGGCCTCGCTTCAGGGGGAAAAGGCAGGAGTTAAGAGGGGCTAGCTGCCCGCCGGGTCGGGCATATGGGCAGCGTCCAGCGGGGTGACCCTTCGTCGCCGGTCGAGCCGGAAGGCGAGCGCGGCCAACACCACGCCGAGCGCGACCAACGCCGCCCCGGCCAGGAAGGCCGTCTGCACGCCCTCGACGATGGCCCAGGCGGGAGCGTCGCTGGCGTCCACGCCGTGATCCAGGTTGGTCACGGCGTAGATACGACTGGCGAAGACCGCGCCGATCAGCGGCAGGCCGGTCACCTGGCCAAAGGCGCGCGACAGTGAGAGCAGCCCGGAGGCCACGCCCAGCCGCTCGCGCGGGGCCGCTCCCATGATCGCGCTGTTATTGGGCGACTGGAACAGGCCCGCGCCCAGTCCTAATGGCAGCAATCGCAAGATGTAGCCGGTTGTGGAGGTGTCTCGTTGCAGCTTGGCGATGCCCAGGCAGGCGCCCACGACGATCACCAGCCCCACCAGCGAGATGCCGCGCGATCCGTAGCGGTCGGAGAGCGACCCGGCGATGGGCGCGCTCAGGCCCAGCGAGACCGGCACGACCGTCAGGAACAGCCCGACCTGGCGCGGATCGTAGCCCTTGACCCGTTCCAGGTAGAAGGGCAGCACGAACATCCCGGCGATGACCATGAAGACCAGGAAGCCGGTCAGCAGGCTGATGCTGAACAGCGGGTCACGGAACAGACGCAGGTCTACCATCGGCTGCGCCAGGCGCTTCTCGACCGCCAGGAAGATGGCGAATCCCACCGCCGCGCCGAGCAGCAGCGCGACGATGGTCGGGCTGCCCCAGCCCTGCTCCGGGCCGAAGGTCAGGCCGAGCGCCAGCGCCAGCAGCATGATCAGCACCAGGACCGCGCCCAGGGCGTCAAAACGCTGGCCGCCAGGCGGTCGCCAGTCTGGGACGTGGCGCTGCACCAGGATCAGCCCGGCGATGCCTACCGGCAGATTGACCAGGAAGATGGCCCGCCAGCCGACCGTGCCGATCAACAGCCCACCGGCGGTCGGCCCGATGCTGATGCCCAGCGAGACGACCGTGCCCATGATGCCCAGCGCGCGCCCGCGCTCCGTGCGTGGGAACGCCTCGGTGACGATAGCCATGCCCAGCGCCTGCATCATCACCGCGCCGACGCCCTGCACGACGCGGAAAGCGATCAGGAAGCCGACCGTCGGGGCCAGCCCGCACAGCAGCGACGCCGCCGTGAAAACGGCCATGCCCGTCAGGTAGATGCGCTTCTTGCCGATCATGTCGCCCAGGCGGGCCACGCCGAGGATTAGCGAGGTGACGACCAGCAAGTAGGCGACGACCACCCACTGCACGGTGGCGAAGCGGGCGTTCAGCTTCTCTTCGAGCGTGGGCAGGGCCACATTGACGATGCTGCTGTCAATAGTCGAGAGGAAGATGCCCATCGCCACGCTGAGCAGCACCCACCATTTGCGCGAGTAGTCGGCCTGGGGGGTGGATGTGGTGTGCGGCGCGGGCATGATGGGTGACCTCCACAAGGCGGCGCTTGCGATTCTCTTGAAATTGGGCTGGTCAAGTATACCGTAACTTTATACAATCGTGTCCTGCATCAGCCGGCCTGGGCGCGTCCCATAGTCGCGGTGACTTGGGGCCGCGTAGGGGCGTATAAGCAATACGCCCCTGCCGGTCGCGGCGGAACAGCGCCCCGGACGCGGCGACAGGCTGACCACCCACAAGGATCGGATCGTTCGATGAACATTCATTACACGTTGGATGACAGCGCCGCCCGGCTGCCGCTCTCCATTCGCAGCAGCGAAGCCGTCTGGGATCGCGCCGCCGACCTGCGCTCGTCGCCGGGCGTGCAGCTTGTCGAGCTGACGACGCAGCACCTGCTCCCCACCGGCCTGACGCTGGTTGACGAGCTGGCGGACTATTTCGAGGCGGGCGCGCCCAGCGACAGCGACCCCTACGGGCTGGGGCCGTGCTTCGAGCAGCGCGCCCTACTCGAAGACCTGCTGCGCGACGTGCGCGAGGCGCAGCCCGGCCTGGTCGCGCTGCACGAGGTCGCCGAGCTTTTCCCGCTCGACTTCACCCACGACCTGCAATTCATGCTAGCTCTCACCGTCATCGGCTACCCCGCCTTCGGCTACGTGCGCACTTATAAGGATTCTGAGGGCGAGGAGTATCACGGCCTGGTCGTCAACTTGGCCCAGGCCCGCCCGCACGTTGAAGGGCTGCTGGGACATTTCTCGCTGGAGCGGCTGGTCAACCTGATCCGGCACGGCTTCTTTAACCACGAGAGCTTTTTGCTGGCCTACACCGCCTACTGCGACGCCATCGGGCGCGCGCCAGAGCGCCCCGCCGAGCGCGCCAAAGACAAGCTGATGCGGCGCGGCATTGCCTGGTACCTGAGCTACCGGCACGACTTCGCCTTCTATGATCAGGCGTTAGGGCTGGACGCTGCCGAACTGCCCAGTTATGTGGCACGGTACAACGCACACCTTGCCAGCGTAGAGAAGAAGCGCGGCGACGATGCGCTTGCACAGACTTTGGACGTGCCTGATCCAGATCAACCCTGGGGTGACATCGTGGGCTATTTCGCGGCGCGGGCCATCGCCCAGGCGCACGGCGACGAGGGACTGCGCGAGGCGGTGGCGCAGGGGGCAACTCACTTCTTGCGGCTGTACCACGCGCTGGGCCTGCCGGCGCTGACCTTCGGCGGCTGAGCGCGCGTCCGCTCAGGCATCCTCAGCAGCGAGGGCGGCGGTGCAATCGGCGCAGTAGCCGATGAAGCAGGAATGCGCGGTGACGACGGTCACGCCCAGCCGCGCGGTGACCTCGGCGCGAAAGGCGTCCACGATGTCCGGCTCAACGGGCACAATCGCCCCGCAGCGTTTGCAGGTTAGCGTATAGCTCTCGCGCTGGGCGCGGAAGCGGTATTCCTCGCGCGCCTGGTCGGTGTCCACCAGCCGCCCCTCAACCAACCCCAACTCTTTGAACAGGGCCAGCGTGCGGTAGACCGTCGCCAGGCTGAGGTCGGCGGCACGCAGCCCGGCCAGCTTGTGCCAGGTCTCGGCGTCCAGGAAGCCGCCCTGGTCGCGCATGACGCGCAGCAGCGCCAGACGCTGCGAGGTGATACGCAGCCCGGCGCTGCGAAAGGCGCTGCGCAGCGCCTCGTCGTCGGCGCTGTCGTGCATGGGCAGGGGGATGTGAGTCATGGCGTCCTCGGCGGCTCGCGCATAGATGGGCGGTGTGGTGCGCTCCACCAGGTCTGATTATGGCATAACATGACGCCCGGCCAAAACACCGCTCGAAACAGGATGTATCCCACGTTGGGGACAAGATTCATTGAACCGCTGAGACGCAGAGGAC
>DYGW01000138.1 GCA_020724485.1 Thermoflexus sp.
TCCCCCCTCGTGGGGGAAGGGCCGGGGATGGGGGGGACAAACACGTTCACGACTTATTCGTGGACCCCGCCCCAACTCCGGTCTGGCGGACTCGCCCTGAATGCGCTATAGTGCCGTGCGTGCGGGGCATCGTGTTGGCAGGCTCCGCTTGACGGGGAACGTTACTGTTTATGGCTGCGCATTTTCCGCGATGGTATTGGAAGCCCTGGCCTGCGCAGCGGCCAGATTGCACGCCGGTCCCGGTGTCGCGTCTCGCGCCCGGTCTGTCGCCGGTGGGCAGAGGAGTACATGACGCATGGGATCACCAAAGTCCGGCGAGAAGGCGAAAAGAGACCACCAGCGCCTCTCGTCCACCCTCCCCAATGACTACAACCATCTCAACGTGCCCGGCTCGGTGAACTTCCCGCTCGACCACCCGCGCAGCCGGCGTCCTCATGCGCGGCGGGGACGCGGCGGCGGCCCGCCGACCTGGATGAAGGCGCTGTTGGCGATGGCGGGCGTGATGTTCGCCCTGGGCGTCGTCATGCTGGTCATCTTCGCCATCGCCTTCCCGCCCTTCTTTCGCAGCCTGGAGCCGCGCTACCAGCAGCGCCTGATTGACATGTTCCCGCCGTTCGAATCGCTGCGGGCGACCGTGCCCTTCGAGGTGCTGCCCACGCTCAGCGGGGCCAGCGACAGCGAGGCGGCACAGCAGCTTCTGCTGACCCAGGAGGAGCCGGGCGTGGCCGGAACGCCACAGCCGGGCGCTGGAGGATCGGGGCTGACCGATCCCGGCGGTGATGCGCTGCCGGAGACGCTGCCGGCCACCTCACCGGGCTACATTCCCAGCCCGACGCCCACCGAGAGCGCAGGGGGTATCCCGGTCGGCGCGGTTCCCACCGAGAAGCCGACGCCGCTGCCCGTCTACGAGGCTCCCCAAGTGGCCGCGCTGCCGACCTTCACGCCGCAGGTGCTGCCGACGGAGATGCCGCTGCCGGCTACGGTCAAGCTGGGCAACGTCCGCTACGAGAAGCAGGGCTGGAACAACTGCGGCCCGACCACCATGACTATGGCCCTCAGCTACTACGGCTGGACGGATAATCAGACCACTGCCGCCAACTGGATGAAGCCCCACCCGGAGGATAAGAACGTCAGCCCCTGGCAGATGGTGCGCTTCGTCAATGAGCGCACCGGGGTCAAGGCACTCTACCGCTACGGCGGGACGCTGACCGTGCTCAAGCGGCTGCTAGCGGCGGGCTTCCCGGTGGTGGTGGAGGAGAGCATCCAGCCGGCGGGCGAAGGTTGGCTGGGCCATTATGTGCTGTTCATCGGCTACGACGACTACCAGCAGCAATTCCTGACCTTCGACAGCTACCTGGGCAGCAACAAAGATCAGGGCCGCCCCAGCCCGTACAGCGTCTTCGACGACAAGTGGCGCCATTTCAACCGTGTGTTCATGGTCGTCTATGAGCCGTCGCGCGAGATGGAATTGCGCCGGGCGCTCGGCGATTACGTAGACCCGGCGCACGGCTACCGCATGGCGCTGGCCCAGGCGCGCGACGAAGCCACCAAGAACCGCGACGACAAATGGGCCTGGTTTAACATGGGCACGTCCTACACCCTGCTGGGCGAGTACGAGAACGCCGCCTTCGCCTACGACGAGGCGCTGCGCCAGGGCCTGCCGCCGCGCATGTTGTGGTACCAGTTCGGGCTGTATGAGGCCTATTTCCACACGGGGCGCTACAGCGACGTGCTGGCCCACGCGCAGAACACGGCCAAGTACACGCCCTATGTCGAAGAGTCGTACTACTGGGAGGGCATGGTCTACGCCGCCCAGGGCGACCAACAAGCGGCCCTCCAGAAGTTCGACCAGGTGTTGCGCTTCAACAGGAATTTCTTCCCGGCGCTCGAAGCCAAGAACCAGGTCGAGGCGGGCACCTTCACCGTGGCGCACCTGACTGGTTAGCGCGCTTAATCAGGTGTATCTCATTGGGGGGCGTCCCGGTGGCTCTCGCGGGCTTCATAGAGAAATTTGCAGGGGCGGGCTTCGAAACCCGCCCCTGCAAGACCGGGTCCTGCTCCCCACGTGAGATGCGCTCGCTTCATCCTGCTGACTGCGGCGGGGGCGTGCACCGGCACGCCCCCGTTCCTGCCCGCCCACCGGTCTGACTGAGCGAGGAAGGCATGACCGACCGTACCTCCCAGGCCGACACCCAGCGCATGGCGCGCAACACGCTCATCCTCATGATCGCCTTCGGCACGGCCAAGGCGATCAGCCTGGCGCAGACGTTCATCATCGCTAGCGTGTTCGGCGTGGGCGACGAGTGGGACGCTTTCGTGACCGCCAATCGCATCCCGGAGCAGATCGTGCTGCTCATCGGCGGCGGGGCGCTGTCCTACGCCTTCATCCCCATCTTCAGCGGCTTCCTGGCCCGTGACGAGCGGGCGGCGGGCTGGCGGCTGGCCAGTGCGGTGATCAATACGGTGTTTGTCGTCACGCTGGCGCTGAGCGTGCTCGGCTTCCTATTCGCGCCCTGGCTGGTCGAGCACGTCGTCGCGCCCGGCTTCGACGCGGCCAAAGTGTCGCAGACGGTTACGCTGATGCGCATTCTGCTGATCAGCACGCTCGTCTTCAGCATCAGCGGCATCTTCCAGGGCATTCTGCACAGCCACAACCATTTCCTGCTGCCCGCGTTGGCCCCGATCCTCTTCGACGTGGGGATTCTGTTCGGCGTGATCTTCCTGATCGGCCCGCTGGGCGTGTACGGCATCGCCTGGGGGGCGGTGCTCGGTTCGCTGCTGCACCTGGGCGTGCAGGTGCCCGGCCTGCTGCGCTACCGGATGCGCTGGCTGCCGCGCCTGGGCTGGCGCGACCCGGCGCTGCGTCGGGTCATCGTCCTGATGATCCCGCGCGTCGCCGGGCTGGGCGTGGTGGCTTTCAACACGCTGGTCTTCAACAACATCGCCTCGCGGATGGGCAGCGGCGCGGTCAGCGCCTTCGACTGGGGCTACCGCCTGATGAACATCCCGGAGACGCTGATCGGCAGTGCGATGGGCTTCGTCGTCTTCCCCACGCTGGCCGCCTTCAGCGCGCTCGGCGACGACGCGCGCAAGCGCGGGGCGATGTCTGGCGCGCTGCGCTTCATCCTCATCGCCACCATCCCCGCCGCCGCCGGCCTGATGTTGATCGGCAGGCCGCTGATCAGCCTGCTGGAGCGCGGCGCGTTTGACGCCCAGGACAGCGCCCTGGTCTATGGCGCGCTGCAATTCTTCGCTTTCGGCCTCATCTTCCAAAGCCTGCACGAGGTCGTCGCGCGCAGCTTCTACGCCGACAAGGACACGGTGACGCCGCTGTGGGTTGCCGTCATCGCCGCCGCCGCCAATGTGCTGATCGTCGGCGGGCTGTACCTCGGCTTCGTCAGCGACTTCGACGGCACGACTCGTGCTGTTTTCGGCGAGTGGGGCGCGGCTTACGCGGCGGGCGATTACGGGGCGGCGCTCGGCGCGCTGACCAGTGGGGCGGCCCGGCTCAACGAGCAGCTCGCCGACGCGACCGGTGTGGGGGGGCTGGCCATCGGTTACTCGGCCACCTTCCTGATCGAGCTGGCCCTGCTGCTGGTCATCCTGCGGCGGCGCTGGGGCAGCGTGGACGGTCGTCACCTGGCGCTGACTGCCGTGCGAACGGTCGCCGCGACCGCCGTGATGGGCGCGGCGGTGCTGGGCGCTGACCTCGCGTTTGGTGTGCTGGGCTGGCACGAGGCGGGGGTCGCGCTGACTGGGCTGCGCGTGCTGGGGTTGGCGAGCGTGGGCGCGGTGACGTTTGTGATCGCCGGCGTACTACTCGGCCTGAGCGAGATTCGCACCCTGCCAGCGCTGGTCTTGCGGCGGCGCAAGCCCTCGCTGGTGGCGGAGGGCTAGGGATCGGCGCAAAGGCCGCCGCCTGGGACGGCGGTGCGAGATGACGTGCACCCCCAGGCGGCGGGATAAAACCGGACGGATCGGATTGCGGAATGCGAATTTCGAAATGCGAATTGGAATGCGCTCTCGCGCGGCGCGACGAAACCGGCCCTCATTTCGCAATCCGCAATCCGAATTAGGGTGCGCCTCCAGCGGCGCGACGAAACCGGCCCTCATTTCGCAATCCGCAATCCGCAATCCGCAATCCGCAATTCGCAATCAGTACGGGAACGCCTCGACTGCCTGCTCCAGAACCTCCGTCTTAACCGTCGAAATTGAGAATACCCACAGCCCGTGCGACCAGGTGAACGAGCGCCAGCCGCGCACGTTGCTGAAGAAGTAGTCCGTCTCCACAATGCTTGCCACCGAGAAATTACCCAGCCGCCCATACTTGCGGGCGTGTATCAGCAGCTCGATCATCGTGCCGTGCACTTTCTGCGGGTTGGAGAAGCGCGCGATGGCTACGTCCACCTTCATCCGCCCGCTCAAATAGCGGGCCGACGCCGTGCCCACCATCCCATAGCTGCGCGTGCAGGTCGGTGGATCGAGCACGTCGGAGGCATAGCCCAGGCCGAGCAAGCACTGGTTGGTGGGGCTGGAGGTATTCGTGGCGGAGATCACGTCGGGCGAGCGCGGGAAGTCGCCGAGCGTCTCCGGCAGAAGCTGCCAGGGTTCGTAGTCGGCGGGGGGCAGCGCCCGCCCGTCTACGCCGTAGGGCGCGATGACGGCGTCTTGCAGCACCGGCACGTCCGGCTTAGGGTCGAGGATGTCCGTCAGTTGCGTGCCGACGACGAAGCCTACCAGAATGAGCAGCAGCAGGGCTGCCGCCAGGTAGTAGAGCGTGCGCACCATGACGGGCAGCCGGTCGAAGTCGCGCTTGGCCCGCCGCACGTAGTTGTAGGTGCGCTCGGCGATCAGCGCCAACGACAGACTGCCGATGGTGATGTAGGCCGGGATGTCGCGCAGACGGAAGCGGTGCTTCGGCTCCTCTTCCTCCTCTTCTTCTGGGAGATCGAGGTCGAAGCGAAGCTGCTGAAGCTCGCCGAACCTGGTATAGGCGACCTCTGCTGGCTTATCGCGCTCCAGCAGGGCCGGATCGGGAGGGGGAAGCTCGTCGCTGCGCGGTGGCACGGGGGGACGGCGCAGGGTGGACGTGCTGCCGTCCGGGGTTGGCGGACGGTTCGGTGCCGGTCGGGATGGCCTGAGCAAGCCCTGCTGCGCCAGCCGCTGCAGGTCTTCGCGGCTGATCTCGCCCGCCAGGTGCTCCAGCCCTTCAGGCAGTTTGTCGTCGCTCATGCGCTATGCCCTGGTGTGTGGCGTCCGGTGGCACTTATCATAGCACACGCGGGGCGCACTTGCTGTGCGCCCCGTCACTTGCTGTCAGGTGTCCGATCTACGCGGCGCAGTGTCCGCTCAGCAGTCGTTTTCTGTCGGCGGGGTGCCTTTATACTTGGGCGCGGTAATGGTGCTGTAGAACACTTCGGTCGAAGCCTTCACAGCGACTTCCGTGATGTCCCACTGGTAGTACCCCGCCAGGGTGATGATGATTGTCCGCGAGTCCACTGCGCGCGGGCTGTAGCCGACCAGCACGATCCCGCTGGCCGATTTCTCCTTTGGCGGCTTACTACCACCGCCATCGTCACCGTCGTATCCAGTATCAAACTTGATCCCGTAGAGACCCGTAGTGGGATCGGGCTTGACCACCTCATACGGCTCGGATGTGCTCAGGATATTGTTGTAGACACCTGGTGGCAGGGCCAGCACCCAATGGCTGATGGCGTGCCGTCCTCCCGAAGTCACCTCGAAGGCAATGGTCGTCGTGTCGGTCTCTTCGTCATACTGATCCAGGGTCACCTGAATGATATGCCCTGAGTCTCCGACATTGGTGAACAGCGGGCCGCTCTTTTCATCGGGAACAGTCATCTCGCATTCCATGTCCCCGGTGTATTCCAGGCCCTCGACAGTGCGCGTCAGGCCGCCGGTGATGAACTGGACGATGGCCGCCGCCGACAACATGATGATGATCCCCGCCGGGATGGTGACCCAGTACTCGGCCATGGCCTGGCCGTGCTGCCAGCGGAACCACCGCGATCGTTTGCTGTTCATAGTGTTTCCTCCCCCGCCTATGAGTCTGCGGATGATGGCTGGACTTCTCCTCGACCGCGCCGGACTATGATAGATAAGCGACGCGGCTTATCTCAATGCTTTGTTAATGTTTGATGCGCCGATCACACCCCCCTGTCCGGCCCGGTAGTATCTGGGCCAACTCCTGCCCCCCATTCTAAGGGAAAAAGACGCATTTTGCACTACTGGCGGTAGAAATTTACGAGAAATTCATAAAACCATTCGCTTAAGGTCTCCTTGATCATTATGGATCATGAGGATCATTGTGCTTTTCAATGCAGTGTAGATCGTAGCAGTTGGGGCGATCTAGAGCGTGTTATGCACTTTTCGACCCCTATCCCCCGGCCCCTTTCCTCACTAGCAGGGAAAGGGGAGCAGCTTGTCCCTCCCCGCTGCGGGGAGGGACCACAGGGTGGGGTCAGTGCGCCACACATGCGCCGCACACTGCGCACCACGCCTAGCGTGCGGAGTTCATAACACGCTCTAGCCCGCACCCGCCTAGCGCAGGCGCTCTGACGGCGGTCTGCTGAAGATTTGTGGTGGTTTGCGGCATTGCGGCCTGCTGAGCCTGCGGGGATGTGGAAGCCATGCTGCGAATCCTGTACAATTGCGCGGCTGGAACCACACGACACGCGCACAGAAGGAGCCTGACCCGTGAGGATTTTCGTTCCAGGGCGCATTTGCCTGTTCGGCGAACACTCGGATTGGGCGGGCGGCTACCGGCGCATCAACGCGGATATTGAGAAAGGCTACGCGCTGATCGCCGGCACCAACCAGGGCATTTACGCCAACGTCGAGCCACACCCAACCGCGCTCGTCCTCACCTCCACCACGCCGGACGGCGCGCGGCACGGCCCCTACGAGATTCCGATGGAGCCGAAGGCGCTGCTTGATGAAGCGCAGCGCGGCGGCTTCTGGAGTTACATCGCTGGCGTGGCCTACCAGATGCTGACCAATTACCACGTGCGCGGCCTGATCATTGACAACACCCAGACGGATCTGCCGGTCAAGAAAGGGCTGTCGTCGAGCGCGGCCATCTCTGTGCTGGCCGCCCGCGCCTTCAACCGCGTCTACGACCTCAGGCTGACCACGCGCGGCGAGATGGAGATCGCCTACCAGGGTGAGATCACCACGCCGTCGCGCTGCGGGCGCATGGATCAGGGGTGCGCTTTCGGCAACCGCCCTGTGCTGATGACCTTCGACGGCGAGCGCCTGGACACCGACGAGCTACGGGCCGGCCAGAACCTCTATTTTGTGCTGGTGGACTTGCAGGCGCAGAAGAACACGATGGAGATTCTGGCCCGGCTCAACCGCTCGTATCCTTTCGCCGACAACGAAACCGAGGCGGGCGTGCAGAAGCTACTTGGCCCGATCAACAAGCGCATCGTGCACCAGGCGGTGGAGGCGCTCAAAGCGGGCGATGGCGAGCAGCTTGGCGCGCTGATGGTCGAGGCGCAGCAGTTCTTCGACCGCTACGCTACGCCCGCCTGCCCGGAGGAATTGACGGCTCCCGTTCTGCACCGCGTCCTGGCTTACGAGCCGCTCAAGCCGCACATCTGGGGCGGCAAGGGAGTGGGGTCGCAGGGCGACGGCACGGCCCAGTTCATCGCCCGCAGCGAAGCCGACCAGCAGGCCGTCCTCGACATCATCGAGCGCGACCTGGCCATGCCCTGCCTCAAGCTGACGCTCACCCCAGGGCCGCAGGTGCGTAAGGCGCTCATCCCCGCCGCCGGGTTTGGCACGCGCCTGTTCCCGGCGTCGAAGGCGGCCAAGAAAGAGCTGTTCCCCATCGTAGACCGTGACGGCATCGCCAAGCCCGCGATCTTGCTCATCGTCGAGGAGGCGCTAGCAGCGGGCATTGAGGAAGTGATCATCATCGTGCAGGCCGATGACCTGCGCGAGTTCGAGACGTTCTTCAAGGTGCAGGTGTCCATCGAGAACTACAACAAACTGCCGCGCCACTTCCAGGACTACTCGCGCCGCCTGCTGGACATGGGCCAGCGCGTCAAGTTCATCGTCCAGCACACCCAGCAGGGGTTGGGCCACGCTGTCTACACGGCGCGCGAGGTGATTGACGGCGAGCCGTTCCTGCTCATGCTCGGCGATCACCTCTACCGCTCCGACACGGATCGCTCGTGCGCCCAGCAGGTAATTGATGTCTTCCACCAGCGCGGGGTGAGCGCGCTCGGTCTGCGCCGCACGTCCGAAGACCAGATCGCCAACTTCGGCACGGCAACCGGTACCTGGCTGGAGGAGGGCGATCTGCTGAGCATCACCGAGTTCTCGGAAAAACCGACCGTAGACTACGCCCGCGAGTGTCTGCGTATGTCCGGCCTGCCGGACGGCGAATACCTGACCGTCTTCGGCCAATACGTGATCAAGCCGCAAATCTTCGATTACCTGGAAGAGCACATTCAACATAACGTGCGCGAGCGCGGCGAGTTCCAGCTTACCTCGGCGCTAGACCGGCTGCGCCAGGAAGACGGCTTCCTGGGCGTGGTCGTGCAGGGCCGCCGCTTCGACATCGGCATCCCGGAGTACTATCTGGAGACGCTGCGCACCTTCTGCCAGGATTGAGACGGAGTGGGGGGATTCAAGTCAATGGGGGCGCGCGGCCCCCGTTTTCGTGTCAGCCAGGGAAGATGTCTTTGACGGGCAGGGCCAGGCCGGGTAGCACCTCGCCGCCGTCCAGCGTCCCGTCCGCGCTAACACGGCGCACAGGCTGGCCGGGGGCGTACACTTCGACGCTCTTGGCCTCCGGGCGCACGACCCATACCATCGTACCCGCCGCCAGATAATTGACGACCTTGACCCGCAGCGCGTTGAGATCGTCGGAAGGTGAGATGACTTCAACCGCCAGGTCGGGGGCGAGGGGGTTGTAGGTTTCGTGCGACGGCTCCGGCTGACGCGCCTTGGCGACGAAGGCCACGTCGGGGATATAGCGCTCGTCGCCGATCTGATAGCCGCCGTCAGCGCCGGTGAGATAGCCGATAGGGTTGTGCAGCAGATAGACGAACAAGAAGCCGTTGATGCGCGCTGCCACCAGTGACGAATAGCTGTTCGACACCACCTCGCTGATCTCCCCCCCTACGAATTCCAATCGGCGGTCGGCGTTCTCTGGCTGGAGGGCCAGGCGCTCGAACTCCTCTACGGTGATGGGCTGGGTTGTGACGGCCATTGCCATTGCTCCCTGGTCTTGTCGGCGGACTGTGTGCGGCGTCATTCTCGTCAGTCAGGGAAGATGTCTTTAACGGGCAGGGCCAGGCCGGGCAGCACCTCGCCGCCGTCCAGCGTGCCGTCCGCGCTCACGCGGCGCACGGGCAGGCCGGGGGCGTACACTTCGACGGCTTTTGCCTCCGGGCGCACAACCCATACCACCGTGCCCGCCGCCAGGTAATTGCCGACCTTAACCCGCAGCACGTTGAGATCGTCGGAAGGTGAGATGACTTCAACCGCCAGGTCGGGGGCGAGGGGGTTATACGTTTCGTGCGACGGCTCCGGCTGACGCGCCCTAGCGACGAAAGCCACGTCGGGGATGTAGCGTTCGTCGCCGATCTGGTAGCCGCCGTCAGCACCGGTGAGATAACCGGCGACGTTTGCGCGCTCCAGAAAGACGCCCAGTTTGACCAGAATGCGCGCTGCCACCAGTGATGAATAGCTGTTCGACACCACCTCGCTGATTTCCCCCCCTACAAATTCCAGCCGGCGGTCGGCGTTCTCTGGCTGGACGACCAGACGCTCGAATTCTTCAACGGTGATTGGTTGCGTTGTGACGGCCATTGGCTTCGCTCCCGCATCTACTCGACCAACTGCGCGAAATGCCCCCTGACTCAATCAGGGAAGATGTCCTTGACGGGCAGGGCCAGGCCAGGCAGCACCTCGCCGCCGTCCAGCGTGCCGTCCACACCGAGGCGGTAGGCGCGCTTGCCGGGCGTGTAGACTTCGACCGTCTTGGCCTCCGGGTTGACGACCCACACGACCACGCCCGCCGCCAGATAGTTAGCCAGCTTCAGGCGCATCACGTCGGGCTGATCGGAGGGGGAGAGCACTTCAACCGCCAGGTCGGGGGCGAGCGGGTTGTACGTTTCGTGTGACGGTTCCGGCTGGCGTGTCTTGGCGACGAAGGCCACGTCGGGGATATAGCGCTCGTCGCCGATCTGATAGCCG
>DYGW01000362.1 GCA_020724485.1 Thermoflexus sp.
AGATGGGATTGACCTGGAATACTTCACCGACGAGTGGCCGCTACAGTGAAATTGGAGCGCGAGAAAATTGGTACGCCCCCGCTGCCAACGGGGGCGCATCTTTTCGGAGACATACCACTGTCTCCGGCGGAGTGAGCCGTACCAGCCCAGAGGTGAAGTCTCATTGAAAGGCCCAATCGCGAGCCAGGTAAAGCTGTACGCCCAGGGCTTGGAACTGGGCCTTGTTCCCGCAGATTTTGCGGTAGTTCGCCTGGGTGAACTGAAGGGTGGTATCAAGATTGCTGTGCCGCTTGCCCAGGGCCTTGCCTATTGCTGCCAGGTTACGTGCCGGGAAGATGACGACGGCTTGCGGGAGAAGATCTTCGAAGATGACAAGGGCGTAGCGGTCCATTTGCTCGTTGACAAGGATCAGGTGCTCATTAACCCATTCACTGGAGGAATTGGCGAGGTATTTCACCTGGACTTTCTCGTCGTCTGGCCCCCGAATGTCCCAGTCTTTCTGGACAGGACTATCAGCGCAAGCACCTCCTATAAGGGTTGCCACCAACCACTCGCTGAACTCCGCCAGTGGATCGCGGTTGGATTTGCGCCTGAGCTTCAGTTCGTCCAGGAGGGCGTTGCGTGCTTCCACGTAGTGCCGGTAGGCGGCCAGGACACGCGACAGATCAGACACTTCTCTCATACCAACGACCACTCTTCCACGCCCCCAAGTGACTTCGAATACTCCGACTGCCCCGCACCCTAAAGCACCACGCCCAACCGCCCGGCGACGATCTCGGCCACATCGTTGACCGCTGGCCCGCCCTGGCTGCTGGCGTCCTGACTCGCGTCGGCGAACATGCGCAGGCAGAACGGGCAGCCGGTGGCCAGCACGTCCGCGCCGGTGCCCCGCGCTTCGGCGTAGCGGGTCAGGTTGACGCGGGCGCTGCCGTGTTCCTCTTCCTTCCAGAACTGCGCGCCGCCCGCTCCACAGCAGAACGAGTTGCTGCGCGCGCGCGGCATCTCGCTCAGCGCCGCGCCCGCCGCGCTCAGCACGTCGCGCGGGGCATCGTAGACCCCATTGTGCCGCCCCAGGTAGCACGGGTCGTGGAAGGTGACGTGCTGCGCATCGCCTGCGGGCAGGCGCAGGCGGCCCGCGCGGATCAACTCGGCGATGAACGCGGTATGGTGCACCACCTGGTAATGCCCGCCGAACTGCGGGTACTCTTTGGCGAGGGTATGGTAACAGTGCGGGCAGGTGACCAGGATGCGCGGCGGGTTGACCTTGTTGAGCGTCTCGATGTTGGTCGTCGCCATCTCGTAGAAGAGGTACTCGTTCCCGGCGCGGCGGGCCGCGTCGCCGGTGCAGCTTTCGCGCTCGCCCAGCACGGCGAATTTGACCCCCGCCGCCCGCAGGATGTGCACCAGCGCCCGCGCGAT
>DYGW01000139.1 GCA_020724485.1 Thermoflexus sp.
ATTTCCGAGCTGATCACCGTGCCCGGCCTGATCAACCTGGACTTCGCCGACGTGCGCACGATCATGTCGGAGGGTGGCGCGGCGCTGATGGCGGTTGGGCGCGCCAGCGGCGACGACCGGGCGCGCAAGGCGGCAGAAGAGGCGATCAGCAGCCAACTGCTCGACGTGACCATTGACGGGGCGCGCGGCATCCTGTTCAACGTCACTGGCGGCCCGCAGATGAGCCTGTTCGACGTTAACGAGGCGGCAGCGATCATCAAGGAGACGGCGCACCCGGATGTCAACCTGATCTTCGGCGCAGTCATTGACGAGAACATGGGCGACGAGATTCGCATCACGGTGATTGCCACCGGCTTCGAGCAGACGCGCGTCGCGGCCCGTCGCCCGGTGCAGGCCCAGCAGCGCGCAGCACGGCCCGAACCAGTGCCCCGCGTCGTGCAGCGCCCGCCTGTGCCGGAGATGCCCGCCGAAGAAGAGGAAGCGGACATCGAGCCGCAGCGGCCGGCGGCGCGGCCTGTGGCCGACGACTTCAAGCGCAAGGTGTACGACACGGACGATCTCGACATCCCGGCCTTCCTGCGCCGCCGCTAGGCGCGCCGGTCATCGTGCGCTGTGTCCCATGCTCTGGCAGTGGCCGGGCGTGGTGGGTCTGCGTGCGTGGCGCGCGGGCGTCTGATTAGCTCTGCCTACTAACCCTCGTGGATCAGTTGCCTTCCGTCAGGGGTGCCTGTGACCCGGCGGAAGGCGATTGTTTTGGACACTTGCCCGCTGGTGGAGAAAGCATTGAAGTTTCTTAACGAAGGGGCTGATTAGTACTCTGGTACTATAGGCTCTGCCCCCCGGTTCGTGTTACAGTGAAAGCCCATCAATAGCCATATGTAGGGGTATTATCCCACAAGAACCCCTATATATGGTGGTTTATCCCACAATCGCTGTGGGATAACAGGGGCGGGCAGACACATACGCGCACTTAAAAGTTTCTTGATAATGGGCTGCTGCGGGCGGCTGTCTCTGGCGCAGGGGAACCTGCCGGCGCACCGAGTCCAGGCCGCCAGCGAGCTTTTGGGTGAACCTGCGCAGGCTGCCCTGCAACAAGTTTCTTGGGGGATGCAGGCGCGTCTTGCGCAGAAAGGGCCGGGTATGAAGTGCCCATATTGCGAGGCGGAGAATAAGTCGCGCGTCATAGATACCACACGCGACTCGCAGGGGGGCATCCGCCGCCGCCGCGAGTGTAAGAAATGCGGGCGGCGCTTCAGCACCTACGAGCGGGTGCTGCGCTCGACGCCTCTGTTGATCAAGAGCAACGGCGACCGTGAGGCGTTCGACCGCGAGAAGCTGATTCGCGGCATCCAGATTTCGTGCGCCAAACGGCCCATCCAGGCCGCCGAAATCAAGGCGCTGGTGGATCGCATCGAAACGCATTTGCAACAGTTGGGGCGGGACGAAGTCTCCAGCCGGGTGGTGGGCGACATGGTCATCGAGGGACTCAAGACGCTCGATCCCATTGCCTACATCCGCTACGCGATTGTCTACCTGGGGCTGGACAGCCTGACCAGCGTGCGCGACATCATTGACGGGCTGCTGGGCGAGCAGGGCGGCACGGGGACAGGCAAAGGGGCGGCTGCCCCGCCAGCCGGCCCGCAGTCGCCAGGCAACGTGGCGGAAGGCGCTGGCGCACACCCATAGCCGGCGGCGTCCTGAGAGCAGGAAGCGACATAGACCCTATAGCTTGAAGTCAGCCTTGCTGCGCGGCAAGACTGTAGATATTGCTTTGTTTGTGGTCAGAGGGCGGAGTGGTGCTGTGGCACCCGGCATACCTGGGCAAGGAGTGACAGATGGTGGGCCGAGCCAACCAAGAGAAGACGGTTGATACGCGCTCGAACGGGTTCCAGAAAACTCCGCTGCCGCCAGACCTGGCGCGCCCGATCGCGCTGACCGACAACGCGCGCACCGTGCTGCGCAAACGCTACCTGCGCCGGGGCGACGATGGGCAGCCGGTCGAGACCGAGCAGGAGATGTTCTGGCGCGTGGCGTACAACATCGCCAAGGCCGAAGAAGAGCATGGCGGAGACGTGGAGGGGACGGCCCGCCGCTTCTACGACCTGCTGACCACGCTGCGCTTCTTCCCCAACAGCCCTACTTTCACCGGGGCGGGGACGCCGCTGGGCCAGCTTGCGGCGTGCTTTGTGCTGCCCATTGACGATGACATGGGGCGCACCGGATCGGGCATCTTTGAGACGCTGCGCCACGCCGCGCTGATCCAGCAGACGGGCGGCGGTAATGGCTTCTCGTTCAGCCGGCTGCGGCCCAAAGGGGCGCTGGTGCGCTCGTCGAGCGGCGAGGCGACTGGGCCGGTCGGCTTCCTGCGCGTCTACGACCAGGCGTTTGGGGAGATCGCCCAGGGCGGAAGTAGGCGTGGTGCTAATATGAGTGTATTACGTGTTGATCACCCCGATATCCGCGAGTTCATCACCTGCAAGACCGACGAAAACGCCATCACCAACTTCAACATCTCAGTCGGCATCACTGACGCCTTCATGCGCGCGGTGGAGACTGACAGCGACTTCGACCTGGTCAACCCGCACGATGGCAAAGTTTGGCATACGGTGCGCGCCCGCGACCTGTTCGACCAGATTGTGCGCCAGGCGCACCACAACGGCGAGCCGGGCGTGCTCTTCCTGGACACGGCCAACCGCGAGAACCCCGTCCCGCACCTGTACGAATTGGAGTCGACGAATCCATGCGGCGAGCAATTCCTGGGTCCCTTCGAAAACTGCTGCCTGGGTAGCATCAACCTGGCCCAGCATCTCACCTCCGACCGGCGCATGGACTGGGACAAGCTGGCCGAGACGGTGGCGCTGTCCACGCGCTTCCTCGATGACGTGGTCAGCGCCAACGCCTACGTGCCCGCCGTGCCCCAACTGAAAGAGGCGGCGCATCGCGTCCGGCGCATCGGGCTGGGCATCATGGGCCTGGCCGACCTGATGTACGCGCTCGGCGTGCGCTACGGGTCGGAGGAGGGGCAGGAATTCGCCAGCCAGGTGATGGAATTCGTGCGCTATCACTCGATGCGCACCAGCATCGCCCTGGCCGAGGAGCGCGGGCCGTTCCCGGCCATTCACGGCAGCATCTACGATCCCGATCATCTGCTCTGGCAGCCGCCGCAGCCGCTCGTCCCCTACAGGCGCGAGTGGGGCCGCCCGCCGCTCGATTGGTCGCAGATCGTGGAGGGCATCAAGCGGCACGGCATCCGCAACGGCGCGCAACTCACCGTCGCGCCGACGGGCACGATCTCGACCGTGGCGGGCATCGAGGGCTACGGCTGCGAGCCGGTCTTCGCCCTGGCTTACACGCGCTACGTCAACGACAACGGCAAGCAGCTCACCCTGCAATATACCAGCCCGCAGTTCGAGCGCGCGCTGCGCGAGGCCGGGCTGGATGGCGCGCAGATCGCCGCCATCGTCGAGCAGGTCAACCTGAGCGGGACGTGCCAGGACGTGCCGGGCGTGCCGGAGGAGGTGCGGCGCGTGTTCGTTGTCAGCAGCGACGTGACTGCCGAGGAGCACGTGCGGATGCAGGCGGCGCTGCAAGCCTTCACTGACAACGCCATTTCGAAAACAGTTAACTTCCCTATTACTGCGACTGAAGAAGACGTGCGCATGGCCTACCTGCTCGGCTGGAAGCTCGGCTGCAAGGGCATGACCGTCTACGTGACCGGCAGCCGCGAAAAAGTGGTGTTGGAGACTGCCGAGACGCGCCAGAAGAAGCAGGAAGACAACGGGACGCCCGCGACGCAGATTCGCCTGTTCAATGAGGACAAGAAGCCGCGCCCGCGTCATCTGGAGGGCAAGACCTATCGCGTGGAGACCCCGCTCGGCACGACCTATGTCACCGTCAACGAGAACGGTGAGGGCAAGGGGCAGCCCTTCGAGATCTTCCTGCACACGGCCAAAGCCGGGTCGGACACGGCGGCGGTCGCCGAGGCGCTGGGCCGCTTGATCTCGTACATCTTGCGCCTGGCCTCGCCGGTGACGCCGCGCAACCGCCTGCGCGAGATCGTGCGCCAGATGAGCGGCATCGGCGGCGTGCGCTCCATCGGCTTCGGCCCGCACCGCGTCAGCAGCCTGCCCGACGGCATCGCCCAGGTGTTGCAGGAGTATCTTGACGAGAGCGAGGAGGCGGCGCGTCTGGCGGGTGACAGCGAAGCGCCCACACCGCCGCCGGGCCAGCTTGCGCTGCAACTGCGCACGCACCCGCTGGGCGATCTGTGCCCGGAGTGCGGGGCGGCCACGCTGGTCAACGAGGAGGGCTGCCGCAAGTGCTATTCGTGCGGCTTCAGCGAGTGTTGAGGCTCGCTGCCTAGTTCGTCATGTCCAGGAGCCGGCCCCGCGCCGGCTTCTTGCTGAAACGAAGTGAACCGCCGAGGCGCAGGGAGCGCGGAGAGAAGACGCGCCAGGCATGTTCTCTGTCGGCTGACTGCTGACTGCCGACTGCTGCTGATTGCTGACTGCTGACTGCTGATTGCTGACTGCTGATTGCTGACTGCTGATTGCTGCCCCTGACTTGACATTTCGGCGGCGCTGACTATACCTGTGGATCAGGGCATGGCACCATGAGGGAACAACGCCTTTGATCACTCCGGCGAGCGTGGCAGGCATCGTAGCGGTGCTGCTGACCGTGGTCACCTTCATCTGGCGGTTGCGCCGCGAGCGCCGCGAAGTGGTCAATCGCGGCGTGAACCAGTCGCCCGTCCTGACGTGGGTGCGCCCGCTGGTGTACACACTCTACCGCGTGGTCGTCTACACGGCCCTGGCCTACCTGCTGATCACCGGCTACTACCTGGTCAAGTTTCGCAATCGTTGCCAGGCGACACTCGAAACCCGCGCGGCCTACGAAGCGGGCAGTGTGCGCGATCACCTGTTGGAAGCGCTGACCTGGCCGGTGACTTACCAGGACGGGCCGGACTGCTTGGCTGAATGATCGAGGGGGTGGCAAAGAACAGACTTCGGAAGTCTTCGAAGACTTCCGAAGTCTGCGTTTGGGTGAATGCACGGCAGGGCAGCGCCCCGCCGGTTGCCCTCTTACGAGTCCCCGCCGGCTTCCTCAGCCGGCTGCATGGCGTCGGACTCCGTCCCGCCGGTGATGGTGAACAGCGATCCAGCGCCGCGCCCGTAGACCTCCGGGAAGTAGAACTCGTAGCCCGTCGGCGGGATGACGTTGTACTCGCCGGCCAGGCCGGGGTAGATCACGTAGTTGAACTGGTAGGTGCCGCGCGGCAGGTAGGTCGCATAGAGCACCACCTTCTCGTCGCGCATCTCGATGTTGGAGAACCACCACCAGCCCCAGCCCTGGCTGAGCGGGCGCTCGCGGCTCAGGCTTGGCTGTGTGCCGACGATGCTGCTCGTCTCCAGGTTCGGGTTGATGGCGTCGCTGCCCGCCGGGATCGGGTCTTCGACGACGACATAGTGCAGGTTGTTGGGGGCGATGATGGTCAGCGTGACCTGCACCGGCTGCCCCACCTCCGCCGACGTGATCGGCGCGGCGTCGGGGTCACTGAGCAGACTGTACTTGCGGCTGACGATCAGCCCCCGGTTGAGCGGCTCGATCTCCGGCACGGGCAGCCAGGCGGTGAGGTGGGCCGTGTAGTACAGATTGCCGTCGCCCTCGCTCCGGCTGATGGTCAGGCGGTTGGCCTGGTCAGTCAGCAGATCGGCCACTTCCACGATCAGCGTCTCCGTCTGGCGGACGTTGTCGGGCGTGGCCGTGTTGTCCTCCAGGGGCAGGCGCTCGCTGTTGAGCGTGACCCCGAAGGTGTAGTCGGGGTAAAGCTCGCCGGTGAGGGTCATCCACTCGGTGAGCGCCATCAGCGCCCAGGCCGTCTCCTGCGTCGTCTCCCAGGCGTCGGCGTTGCGGGCGACCATCAGCCAGCGCCCCACGTTGGGCAGCAGGTCGTTCTGCGGGTCAATCTGGGCCACAGCCATCAGGCCGAGCGCGGTCGTGCGCGTGTCGGTGTTCCAGTTCCACCAGTCGGTGTAGCTTTCCTCCCAGTGCGCGCCCGTCGCGCTGACGACCAGCGCCGAGTTCAGGTCGTTGACCAGCTCCATCGCCCGCGAGTCGTCGGGGGCCAGCAGGTGGAAGGTGAGGGCCAGGTACGCCTTGGCGTAGAGGCTCATCGTCTCGCGCTCGTCGTAGAGGCGCACGGCGCGCTGGAAGTCGCCGTGACCGGTGCGGGCCAGCGCGTAGAGCAAGAACGCTTGGCGATTGACGACCCATTGCTGATCCTGTTCCTGGATGGTGCGCAGCGACCCAGTGACGAACGTCGCCGCGCGGTCAATGACGCTCTGCTCGATGGCGAAACCGGAACGCTGCGCCTCGACCAGCCCGATCAGCGCGTAGGCGGTGACCAGCGGGTTAGAGTCGTCCTGAACGAACCAGCCCCAGCCGCCGTCAGTGTGTTGCTGGGCGTAGAGCCGCTGCAGCGCGTAGTTGACCTCCGTCTCCAGGTGCCCGGCCAGCTCTGGATCGTCCAGACCCAGGTCGCGCAGGGCGCGCAGGGTGACGGCGTTGGGCAGGAAGCGGCTGATGATCTGCTCGATGCAGTAGTGCGGGAAGTTGCGCAGCCAGGTCAGCCCGTCCACTGTGGCGGCGGCCAGCGAGCGCTCCACGCGCACGGTGAGCTGGCCCTGCGTCACGTCGTAGCGGCGCGGCAGCACGACCGCTTCGGTGCGGCTGCCCGCCTCCGGGCCGCGCAGCACGCCGCCTGTGCCGACCGTCTCCGGCGCTTCGTACTTGTAGACCGGCAGCGGGTCGCCGCCCAGGATGGTCGGCTTGCTGGCGTCGGTGTACTGGCCGTCGCCGGCGTTGGCGTAGAAGGTCAGGTCAACCTCTGGCACATCCAGAATCTCGACCTGCCAGTTGACGCGGGCGCGGCCCTGGGCCGGGATGTTGGCCTGCTGCACGGGCTGCACGCCTTCGGCGAAGCGGAAGCCGCTGCCTTCCAGCGCGATCTCGGTCAGCAGGTCATCGCCGGTGTTGTTGTTGACGATGGCGCTCAGCGTGGCCTTGTCGCCGGCGATGAAGAAGCGCGGCGTGCCGGGCCGGACGAGCACCGGCTTGGTGCTGAGCAGGTCGAAGGTCGTCTGGCCGACGAGCATCGGGCCGTCCTCGCCCGTGGTGACGGCGCGGGCGTCCAGCCGCCAGGTCGTCAGGTTGTCGGGCAAGGTGACGGAGACCGTCGCCTGCCCGTTCTCGTCGGTGAGGGCGAATGGCTCCCACAGCGGCGTGTCCACGAACTCCTGGCGCACCTCGAAGAGGCCGCCCTCGCCGTAGCCGCCGCCACCACCCTTGATCGTGTCAATGATCACCTGGGTGGCCTGATCCACGCTGATCGTCAGCGGGCTGGCCGTGCGCACGCTGATGCCGCGCTCGGCGTAGAAGAAGGGCAGCAACGGCTCGCTGTTGGCCGGGGCGATGCTCAGCACGGCCAGATCGGTCAGGCTGACGCCGATCTCCGCGCCGGGGACGGGCGTGCCTTCCCAGTCGGTGGCGGTGATCGTGTACTCCACCGTGTCGCCCGGCCCGGCAAACTCACCCGCCGCCACGTCCACGCTGGACTCGACGGACAGGTTCATCACCAGGCGGCTGGTGTCTACGGTGAGATTGACCAGGCCCATGCGGAAGGCCGCCGTCGGGTTATTCTCGTCCACACCCTTGACCAGCACGACGCTGACGAAGACGTTGGGCGCGAAGTCCTCGGTGATCGGCAGGCGGTAGACGGTACTATTCGTCTCCAACTTGAGCACCTCGTGAGTCAGGATGTCGCCGCGCTCGACGGTGATCAGCGCCCAGGCCGTCCCCTGCCAGGGGCTGGGGATGAGGATTTCGGCGGTGTCGCCGACCGCGTACTCGTCCGCGTCGGTGATCAGTTGGATGCGGTTGGAGTTCTCCTGCCGCCAGTTGACGAATTCCTCGCCGCTGACCCACAGGAAGGCGCTGGCGCGCACCCGGTTGCCCGCCGCGTCGGTCGTGGTGGCGTAGACCTTGTAGACGCCGCCGGCTGGCGGCACGAAGCTGATCTGGGCCAGGCCATCGGCGTCGGTGCTGACGGTGCCGCTGGCACCCTCGACCGGCTGCTCCTCGACTTCCCACGTCCAGATGGTGCGGCCAGCCTCGTCTTCTTCCTGCACGCTGAACCAGCGCCGCTCGACGACCTCATAGGCGACTTCCTGCCCGGCGACGGGCGCGCTGTCCCAGTCTACCGTCAGGAGATTGATGGCCGTGTCCTGCCCGGCGAAGCCGACGTATTCTTCCGGCTGCACGCCGACATAGACCAGGCCCTGGTGCACGATCACCTGGGCGCGCCCGGCGACTAACTGATCGCTCTCGTCGGTCACGCGCGCCTCGATGGTGAAGGTCTGGCTGCGCACGCGCTCGCCCAGGTCGGCGGGCAGCGTGATCAGGTAGCGGCCCAGGGCGTCGGTCTGGCCTTCGCCCTCGACGATCACCTCTCCATAAGGGCCGTAGTACTCCGGCGCGTAGAAGTCGTAGTTCTCGTCCACGAACGACCACCAGCCTGGCGCGTCGCCCGTGTAGTTGAAGAAGTAGTCCTGGGAGAGCACGCTGTAGGCGACGCTGGCGTTGGACACCGCGCCGCCGAAGAAGTAGCGCGCCTCCACCAGCACTTCGATGGTGTCGCCCTGGGCGACCTGATCGCGGGCCGGGGTGACCTCCACCTGGAACTCCGGCGCGCGGTACTCAGCCACGCTGAAGCCCACGCTGAACGCCTCGCGCGCGTTGCTGGAGACTTCGGCGACGATGCGGTAGTAGCCGAGCGGCGCTTCGGGGCCGAGCAGCAATTCGCCGCTGAACGATCCTTGCGCCGTGACGGGCAGCACCTGGTCGTAGATCACCTCGCCGCGGTCGTCATAGATCTTGATCGGCACTTCGCGCAGGGCCGGCAGCGTGTAGGTCACGTCGTCGCGGCTGCGCACAATGCCCTTGAAGTACACAGGCTGGTTGGGCCGGTAGATCGGGCGGTCGGTGTAGAGGTAGATGCTGAGGTCCTCCGGCTGGTAGTCGGCCCATGTGTCGAACTGCCAGGGGTCCATGCCGTCGGACCAGGCGCTGGCGGCGAAGCCGAACCAGGCACCCTCGTCCACGCTGGCGTAGACGGTCGTGTACAGGTCGCTCAGGCGGGGGATGGTCGCCACGGCCAGCCCGCTCCCGTCGCTGACGACGCGGGCGACCGGGTTGAAGTCCTGGTTGTAGAAGATGACCGGCGCGCCAGCGACCGGGTCGCCGCTGTTGAGGTCGGTCACCCAGGCCAGAGCCGTATCCTGGCTGAACTTGAGCGTGATGTTAACCGATTGCACTAACATCACATGGCGGCGTGGGCCGCCGTCCCATTCGTCGGTCTCCGGCGAGCTAATTTCGAGGAAGTAAGCGCCGGGGGCCAGCGCGGAGGGCGTCTGCGGCTCGGCGGGCGGCTGCGCGCCGGGTAGATTCGGGTCTGTCGGGCGCGCGCCAAGCGGCTCGTAGTAGTAAACGGTCTGGTCGCCCTCAGCGGCCCAGCCGGTGATGCCGTTGTTCAGGCGCACATTCCACCACAGGTGGCCGCCCTCGCAGTACGGCCCGCCGATGACCTGCATCGTCTCGCCGACGGCGGCCTGGGTGACGACCTGCGCGCCCAGGTTCGGCTCTGCGCGGACGTTGAGCGGGCGGCGATCCTTGTCAGTGACGATCACCACGTCGCCGATAGTCACCTGCGGCGCGGGCGCGCCCAGACATTCGATGTTCTCCAGACCGCTAGGGCCGCTGTCGGAGATGTAGAGCAGTTCGTAGCGGCGCACATTCTGCTGGCTGGAGACATCAATCGTCCAGCGGCGCAGCAGGTCTGCTGGCGCGGGCCTGAACAAGTCCCACACTTCCCACTGGTTCGGGCCGGTTAGCTCGGCCAGGGCGGGCAGCCCCAGGCGGTAGAGGCCCAGGTCGAGCCGGGAGACGTTGCGGTGGGTGACGAAGACGCGCGTGGACGGGGTGTGGCTGCTGTACATGCCCACCCAACCCGGCGCCTGAATGGACAACTCCGGCGGGTAGGGGGCAGTGGTGTAGGTGACGGTCCGCCCCTCGCTGATGGCGTTGCCGTACTTGTCCTGCATACCCGGCAGGATGGTGAT
>DYGW01000140.1 GCA_020724485.1 Thermoflexus sp.
GGGAAAGGCCGAGCGCAGCGAGGCCAGGGGGTGAGGTTGATGGCTCAGCGTCAAGTGAGTCGCTGTCCCCATCCACTGGACGAATCCCGCCACTGTGGGTTAAAGTGGGGCCGAACCTGGGCGACGATCAGTACCGCGCGCTGCTGCGCGTCTTCGCCGAGACAGGCGTGGCCGCGGTCGTGGCGACGAACACGCTGCCCCTGCCCGCGCCCGACGATCCGGCGGTGATGGCCGGCGTGGGCGGCGGGCGGCTGCACGCCCGCGCCGTCGAAGTGGCCGCGCTGCTGATGGGCGAGCGCGCTGCGCACGGCTACCCGGTGGACGTGATCGCCTGCGGCGGCGTGCAGGACGGCGCCACGCTGCGCGCCTTCGCCGGGCTGGGGATCACCGCTATGCAGTACTGGACGGCGCTCGTCTACCGGGGGCCATTGGCGAGCGCGCTGCTTGTCTATGAAGGGCGATTTGAGGAGTCCTGATCCGCGGTTTACCTCACCCCTAAGTCCCCTCTCCGCGTGTGGAGAGGAGGCCGGGGGGTGAGGTTTTCACACGGCCTATGAGGGGGAACGATGAGTCTTTCGAACGCGCTGCAGGCCGAGGTCGCTAGGGCGCTGCTGGACATTGAGGCGGTGGTCTTCACCCCGCGCGCGCCGATCACCTTCAAGTCGGGCATCCTCTCGCCGGTCTACGTGGACAACCGGCGGCTGCCTTTCTGGCCCGCCCAGTGGCGGGTGGTGATCGAGGGGTTCCGCCAGGCGATCGCGGACGACGCGCTGGCCTTCGACGTGATCGCCGGCATCGAGGCGGCGGGCATCCCACACAGCGCGGCGCTGGCCTACGCGCTGGAGATGCCGTCGGCCTTCGTGCGCAAGCAGACCAAAGAGCACGGCACGCGCAGCCGCATCGAAGGCGGCGACGTGACCGGCAAGCGCGTGCTGCTGGTCGAAGACCTAGTCACCACTGGCGGCAGCAGCCTGGCCGGAGTCGAGGCGCTGCGCGAGGCCGGGGCCGAGGTGCAGCACTGCCTGTGCATCACCACCTACGGCTTCCCCGAAGCGCAGCGAGCATTTGACCAGGCGCATGTGCGCCTCCACCCGCTGGCCCCGTTTTCGGCCATCGTCCTGGAAGCGTCGCGCCGGGGCCTGTTCGGGCAGGAAGAGCTAACCATCCTTGAAGCGTGGATGCGCGACCCGCACGGCTGGGCGGCAGCGCGCCCCGGCGAAACAGAAGGAGAAACGCGATGAACTACGTGATCGAGAAATACGACCGCCGCGTCGAGCGCGTGGACTCGCTGCTGTGCGTGGGGCTGGACAGCGACTACGACCGCCTGCCAGCCCGCTTCAAAGAGGAAGAACTGCCCCAGTTCGCCTTCAACCGCTGGATCATCGAGCAGACGCACGCCTACGCCAGCGCCTACAAGCCCAACATCGCCTTCTACGAGGCGCGTGGTATCGAAGGAATGCGCGCTCTGGAAGCGACGCAGGACTATCTGCGCGAGCACCACCCGGACATCCTGACCATCTGCGACGCCAAGCGCGCCGACATCGGCTCGACCAATCGCGGCTATGTGACCGCCATCTTCGATCACCTGGGCTTCGACGCCGTGACGCTCAACCCCTACCTGGGCGGCGAGGCGCTGGCCCCCTTCCTGGCCCGCGAAGACAAAGCCTGCATCCTGCTCTGCCGCACGTCCAACCCCGGCGCGGGGGAGTTCCAAGACCTGGCCGTGGACGGCAAGCCGCTGTGGTGGATCGTGGCCGAGCACATCACCCAGCAGTGGAACGCGCGCGGCAACTGTATGCTGGTCGCTGGCGCGACGTATCCAGACGAGCTACGCCGCATTCGCGCGCTGGTGGGCGAGATGACCCTGCTCGTGCCCGGCATCGGCACGCAGGGCGGCGACATCGAGCAGGCCATGCTTGCCGGCATGAACAGCCAGGGACGCGGCATGATCGTCAATGCCTCGCGGGCCGTTATCTTCGCCGACGACCCGGCGGCGGCGGCGCGCGCCCTGCGTGACACCATGAACCATTACCGTTAGCCAACACACCCCAGGATAGCACTGATGATCGAAGCCGTTGTGTTTGATATGGACGGGCTGCTCGTCGATTCCGAGCCGCTGTGGCAGCGCGCGCGCATCGCCGCCTTTGGGGCCGAGCGCCTGCGCTGGACAGAAGCCGACCAGCAGCGGGTGATGGGTAGCAGCACACGCGCCTGGGCCGTGCAAATCCAGGACAAGCTCGGCGAAGCCTATGGCCTCGAAGAGATCATTGACCGGGTGCTGGCGCAGATGGCGGCGCTCTACCGGCAGGCCGTGCCGCTGATGCCCGGCGCGCACGAGGTCATCACCATGCTGCGCGGGCGCTACCCGCTGGGGCTGGCCTCAGGGTCGCCCTACCGGTTGATCGAGGTTGTGTTGCAAGAGACGAGCTGGGACGGCGCGTTCAGCCATGTGCTCTCCACCGACGACCTGCCGCGCGGCAAACCCGCGCCGGATATTTACCTGGCTATCGCCGGGCGGATGGGCGTGCCCACCGGGCACATGGCGGTCTTCGAAGATTCGCCCAACGGCATCCTGGCCGGGCTAGAGGCGGGAGCCAGGGTGATCGCCGTGCCCGCGCGCGATCACCCGCCCAGCGACGACGTGCTGCGCGGCGCCAGCCTGGTGCTGGACTCGCTGCACGACTTCTCGCTGGAGATGCTGCGCGATCTGTAGCGGGGGGGGGGCGTGGTGGGGCGTATGCGATACGCCCCTACGATTCGGCGCGGCGGGCTGCGCCGCTGGTTTCTACCTTGATTGCCAGTTATTTACCTCACCCTCGTTTCGCTCCGCTCAACTTCCCCCTCTCCGCTGGCGGAGGGGGGGTCAGGGGGTGAGGTTGCGAGCGGAAGCCACGAACTAGCAATCAGGGCTGGTTTCTTATCGGGCAAGTTCGGCGTTCTCCGCCAGGAGACACCCTCTATGAGCAAGGCGCTCGTAGTCACCGGCGGGCGACCTCAGCTTCGAGTCGCCGCTGGTCAGCCTGCGCGGGCTGCGGCCTGTGATCAACGAGGCGCTGCTGTTCATGGGTCCCGCACCCTTTGACACCCCGCAGACCAAGTGAGTCCAATGTGGCTTGATGCGCGCCGGGGCGGGTGCTAAATTCGGGCGTAGAGACCACACGCTGTGAACTGAAGCAGGCCCGGCGGGGCCTGATGGGGAGCGACTATGAACGTCGGCGTATTGGCGCTGCAAGGGGACTTCCTGGAACACAAGAAAATGCTGCGCGGCCTGGGCGCGCACCCGGTCGAAGTGCGCCTGCCGGGGCAGTTGGACGGGCTGGACGCGCTGATCATCCCCGGCGGCGAAAGCACGACCATCGGCAAGCTCGCGGTGAGCTATGGGCTGCTGGAGCCGCTGCGCCAGTTCGCCCGGCAGAAGCCTGTGTGGGGGACGTGCGCGGGGATGATCATGCTGGCCCGCGACATCGGGCGCGACCAGCCGCTGCTCGGCCTGATGAACATCACTGTCAACCGCAACGCTTTCGGGCGGCAGGTGGACAGCTTCGAGACAGACCTGGCCGTGCCGGCCCTCGGCCCGGAGCCGTTCCGGGCGCTGTTCATCCGCGCGCCGCTGGTGACGGCGGTTGGCGATGGCGTCGAAGTGCTGGCGCAGTTGGACGAGCGCAGTGTCGTCGCCGTGCGCCAGGGGCACTGGCTGGCGACGGCCTTCCACCCGGAGCTGACCGGGGATTCGCGCTTCCACCGCTACTTCCTGCGCGAGGTGGCCGCCCTGCCGCTGGCCGAGTGAGCGAGTTGCCGCCCCTACAAGACGACGCCATCACCGTTCTGTAGAGGCGCTGCTCTGCTGCGCCCGACCCCGGAATAGACTTCCGAAGTTTCCAAAACTTCGGAAGTCTGGCGGCGAGACGTCCTTCACTCGTCGCGGGGCTGGCCGCCGGGCAGCCAGCCGAACGGCACTTCGTCGTCGAGCAGCACCTCTTGGGCGTCCGGCTGGCGCGCTGAGCGCGGGCGGCGATCCGCCTGGCTACGGCGCGGGCGACCCAGGCGGCGCAGATCGCCAGCATAGAGGCGCTGATCGCGCGGCACATCGGGTTGGAGGGTGGCCTGGGCAATCGCCCGCGCGACGACGTCCACTGGCAGTGGAGCGCGCCGCCCGACGAGCAGGCGCAGCAGCGGCAGTCCCCCGGCCCACGACAGGACGCTGAAGAAGCGCCCGCCGCGCTGCCAGCGGTCGAAGGCCAGCGGCGCGCGCACAATCGTCCAGCGCAGGCCGCTGTTGCGCAGGTATTCTTCGGCTTCGCGCTTGCTGCGCAGGTATTCGACCGGCACGCCGAGCGGCTTGGCCGCCGCGCTGAGCAGCACAAAATAGGGCACGCCGTCGCTGACGGCCATGCTGATCGCGTTGCGCGCCGAGACCAGGTTGAGCTGTTGGAAGGTCAGGCCATGCTGCGGCTGGGCGCGGATGCTGCCCACCAGGTGCACGACCACGCCATGCCCGCGCGAGCGCCCCTTGAGGCTGGCGCTGTTCCACACGTCGCCGGGCACCATGTGCACATGGCGGCGCAGCGCGCCGAGCTTCTCCTCGTGGTCGGGGCGCACCAGCACGGTCACCTCCGCGCCAGCCTCGACCAGCGCCGACACGGTGTGCAGGCCGATGAAGCCCGTGCCGCCCGTCACGAAGACCTTATTCCAGTTGCGCCTGTGCATGGGTGCGCTGCTCGCGGTCTGGCAGACCAGCCCATCCGGTCTGTGCGGTCTCATTCTAACCGCAGGGGAGAGGGCGGTCAATTCAGGGCAATCGCTTCAAACGTGCGAGCGTCCCGATTGACCTCACCCCCTGGCTCGCTGCGCTCGGCCTTTCCCCTTCTGCGCAGCGGAGAGGGGGAGGCAAGGCGCGCCAGCACCGAGCGGGGGTGAGGTAAATAGGATACGGTCACACGACCTGACAGATTTTGCACACACCCCCTTGCTGGGTCCACGAACAACCTGTTAGGACTGGGCACTTGGGCGTTGGGATTGCCCCCCCATTCCCCACCCCCTTCCCCCACGCTGCGCGCAGGGAAGGGGAGCAGACCCGCCGCTTTTCTCCCTTCCCCCACGAGGGGGGAAGGGCCGGGGATGGGAGGGGGACAAACACGTTCACGACTTGTTCGTGGACCCCCGCCTGGCCGATAATTGGGCAATGGAGGGAAACGGGGTTAAAGTCCGCTGTGAATGTGCGGCCTGTACGCCAGAGAAAGCCAACAACCCGATGTCGTCGCTGGCCTTCGAGGTTCTGATCCTCTTCGTCCTCATCCTCGCCAACGGCCTGTTCGCCATGTCCGAAGCCGCCGTGATCTCGGCGCGCAAGGCGCGCTTGCAGCAACGGGCCAACACGGGCGACGCCAAAGCGCGCGCGGCGCTCGATCTGGCCAATGAGCCGAGCACCTTCCTGGCGACAATTCAGATCGGCATCACCCTGATCGGCATCCTGGCGGGCGCGTTCGGTGGGGCGACGCTGGCCAAGCACCTGGCCGCCGCTTTCAGAGATGTCTCTTTTCTGGCGCGCTATGCGGACGCCCTGGGCCTGGCTATCGTCGTGCTGATCATCACCTACCTGTCGCTGATCATCGGCGAGTTGGTGCCCAAGAACCTGGCCCTCAGCCGCCCGGAGGACATCGCCGCTGCGGTCGCCGGGCCGATGAGCCTGCTCTCTAAGCTCGCTGCCCCCTTGGTCTTCACGCTCAGCGCCTCCACGAGTCTGGTGCTGCGTCTTTTCGGCGTTGCCGCGTCTGTTGAGTCACCGGTGACGGAAGACGAGATCAACGTGATGATTGACCAGGGCACCGATCTCGGTGCATATGTGGCGACCGAGCGCGACATGGTCGCGCGCATCTTCCGCCTGGCCGACCTGCGCATTGGTGCCCTGATGACGCCCCGCACGGAGATTGACTGGTTCGACACGGGCGATTCCCCCGACGAGATTCGGGGCAAGCTGATCGCTAGCCCTCATTCCCATTTTCCGGTGGCCAGCGGCGACCTGGACAGCATCCAGGGCATTGTGCACGCCGCCGATGTGTTGGAACGGCTGCTCTGCAACCAGCCGCTCGACATGAACGCCGACCTGCAGCGGCCCCTCTTCGTGCCGGAGACGACGCTGGCGCTGAGCGTCTTCGACATGTTCAAGAAGACGGGCAACCGCATTGCCGTCGTCATTGATGAGTACGGCGGCGTGCAGGGGCTGGTCACCTTGACCGACATCCTGGAAGAGGTGGTCGGCGACGTGACGATCTCGCAGGAGACGATTGAACCGCAGATCGTCCAGCGCGACGACGGCTCCTGGTTGCTCGATGGCCTCGTCTCCATCCAGCGCCTGGCCGACCTGCTGGGCATCGCGGCGCTGGAGGATAACGCCCGCTACGAGACGCTGGGCGGATTCGTGATGAGCGAGCTAGGGTGCATCCCCACTGCCGGCGATTTCTTTGTGGCGTTCGGCTACCGCTTCGAGGTGATGGACATGGACGGGCACCGCGTGGACAAGGTGCTGGTCATGCCCGCACCGCTAACAGCCGCGCCGGAATAGCGCCCGCGCCGTTCGTCAAAATGCACAAGGCGCAGGGCCGTCTCAGCGGTTCTAGGTCTTTCGGGCTGCGCCGAGCGATTTGGGTTATTGACAAGCCCCGCCGCCCTGTGCTACAGTCTTGCTTGTCATTGGGAGAGACACATGACCGGCACGCAGCGCCACACCTTGCAGCAAACAAGCCCCAGCAGCGCCTGGGTCTGGTTTAGCTTCTATTATTTTGGTGGCGGCCATAGGGCAGGTCTGAGCGTGCCTTCTGCCAGTGTCACAGGGTAGCAACCTAACAAAATCCGATGACACAGGGCGCTGAGCACAAAGCTCAGCGCCCTTTTTCGTTATAGGCGTTATGCAGGCACCAGAGAGGAGCCTTTGCCTTGACCGCGATGCAGTCCGACCGGCCCACACGCTGCCAGGGGGTGCGCGGGGCGATTACCGTGGAAGCCAACACCGCCGCCGCCATCCGCGCCGCGACGCACGAATTGTTGCGCGCTCTGGTGGAGGCCAACCAGATCGTCACCGAGGACATCGGCGGCGCATTCTTCACCACTACCGTTGATCTCAACGCCGAATACCCCGCCGCCGCCGCGCGCGAGTTGGGCTGGCATGACGTGGCGATCCTGTGTGGTCACGAGATGAACGTCCCTGAGGGGATGCCGATGTGTCTGCGCGTGCTGGTGCTGTGGAACACGACGCGCGCGCCCCAGGAAATCCAGCATGTGTACTTGCGCGAGGCGCAAGCCCTGCGTCCCGACCGCGCGGTGAACACGCCCGCCTAGAGCGCCTTTCGTCATTGAGCCAGGTCGTCACGACCGGGAGATAACTCACATGATCGTCGTCATGAACGTCAACGCCAGCGCCCGCGAAATCTCCGATGTTATCGCCCGCATCCGCGCCATGGGCTACGACGTGCACCTGTCGGAAGGCAAGGAGCGCACGATCATCGGCGTCATCGGGCGCGGTCGGCCCATTGACCGCGAGCAGCTTGCCCTGATGTCGGGGGTGCAGTCGGTGATGCCGGTCACCCACCCCTACAAGATCGCCAGCCGCGAGTACCATCCCGACGACACCCTCATCCCGCTCAACGGGATCACGGTCGGCGGTCCCAACCTGGTCGTGATCGCCGGGCCGTGCTCGGTGGAGAGCCGCGAGCAGATTCTGGAGACGGCCCACGCCGTGCGCGAGGCCGGGGCGACGGCCCTGCGCGGCGGGGCGTTCAAGCCGCGCTCGTCGCCCTACGCTTTCCAGGGCCTGGGCGAAGAGGGGCTGCGCTACCTGGCCGAGGCGCGCGAGCAGACCGGGCTGCCCATCGTCACCGAGGTGATGGACCCCCAGCTTGTCCCGCTGGTCTGCCAGTACGCCGACGTGCTGCAGATCGGGGCGCGCAACATGCAGAATTACACGCTGCTGCACGCGGTGGGCGAGAGCCAGCACCCTGTCCTGCTCAAGCGCGGCATGAGCAGCACCATGGAAGAGCTGCTCATGTCCGCCGAGTACATTCTCAGTCACGGCAACATGCGCGTCATGCTCTGCGAGCGCGGCATTCGCACCTTCGAGACCTACACGCGCAACACGTTCGACATCAACGCCATCCCAGTGCTCAAGCGCATCTCGCATCTGCCGGTCATCGCCGATCCGAGTCACGGCGTCGGCAAGTGGGAATACGTCGAGAGCGTCTCGCTGGCGGCGGTCGCCGCTGGCGCGGACGGGCTGATCCTGGAGGTGCATCCGCACCCGGAGATGGCCCAGTCGGACGGGCAGCAGTCGCTCAAGCCGGAGCGTTTCGCCGAATTGGTGGTCAAGCTGCGCCAGCTTGCGCCAGTCGTTGGGCGGCAGGTTCCTGAGCCGCAGCAGGTATAGCCCAATGGATGCTTCCTTTGACGCCTGTACGGTGCACATTATCGGCCTGGGGCTGATGGGCGGCTCGCTGGCCATGGCCCTGCGCGGCAAAGTGGGCCGCCTGACTGCCGAAGACATCGCGCCGGGCGTGATTGAAGACGCCACCGCGCGGGGCATCATTGACGGGGCGGGGGCGGTGGCCGAGGCCGACCTGGTGGTGCTGGCCGTGCCCACGCACCTGATCATCAGTCTGATTCCGCAGTTGCCAGTCCGCCCTGGCGCGCTGGTGATTGACCTGGGCAGCACCAAGACGCGCATCTGCGAGGCGCTGGATCGCCTGCCGCCGGACGTGCTGGCTGTGGGCGGGCACCCGATGTGCGGCCTGGCCGAGAACGGCTACACCCACGCCATCCCCACGCTCTACCAGGGGGCGCGCTTCGTGCTGTGCGAGACGCGGCGCACCACCGGCGAAGCGCGCCTGATCGCCGAGGCGCTGGTGCGCGCAGTGGGCGCGCAGCCCTTGTGGATGGATCGCGCCCGCCAGGATCGCCTGACCGCGCTGACCAGTCACCTGCCGCACCTGCTCTCTTTCGCCCTGATGCGCCTGGCGATGGACGGCGCGGCGGAGGATTCCGCGCTGCTGGAACTGGCAGCGGGCGGCTTCGACGGGGCGACGCGCCTGGCCCGCACCGACGCAGCCATGATCGTCGGCATGTTCAGCACCAACGCCGACCAGATTCGCGCCGCCGCCGCCGAGCTACGCGCTCACCTGGATCACCTGGACGCGATCCTGGCCGACGCCGACGCGCTGGAGGGCGAATTGGGCGCGATTGTGGCGGCGCGCCGCGCTTACACGGCGGGCTATGGGGAGCGGTTGATCACGTGAGCAGCCCATTCCATCCATTGCGGGTTAATTCCGTAGGGGCGTATTGCAATACGCCCCGAACGCGAACGAGGGTGGTCAGCGCGTCACCTGACGCCGGGGTATTGACCTCACCCCCAGCCTCGCTGCGCTCGGCTTGCCCTCTCTCCATTCGAATGGAGAGGGGGCGGCGAGGCGCGTTAGCGCCGAGCGGGGGTGAGGCCAACCGGGGCGCAGCCAGGCTACCCGACAGGTTCTGCACGCACCTGTCCCGTCAGACAGTCCGTGGCGAGGTGAGGCCATGACCGGCCAACCGACGGCGATCCGCGTGCGGCCCGGCGCGGCCCTGCGCGGGACGGTGCGCGTGCCGGGCGACAAGTCGCTCTCGCACCGGGCGCTGATCCTCGGCGCGCTGGCTGAGGGGACGAGTCAGGTGCGCGGCTGGCTGCCCGCCGGTGACACCCTGGCGACGCTGCGTTGCGTCCAGGCGCTGGGGATCGCCGTCGAGCGGGCGGACGCGACGACCCTAACCGTATGCGGGCGCGGGTTGGGCGGCCTACAAGCTCCCGCCGCTCCGCTCGACTGCGCCAACGCCGGGACGGCCATGCGCCTGCTGGCGGGTGTGCTGGCCGGGCAACCCTTTGCCAGCACGCTGGACGGCAGCGAGCAACTGCGCCGTCGCCCCATGCGCCGCATCACCGAACCGCTGCGCCGCATGGGCGCGCAGATCGCCGACACCGACGG
>DYGW01000141.1 GCA_020724485.1 Thermoflexus sp.
AGGCACAGATCGCGGCCCTGAGAGCGCGGTACGCCTGACGGCGAGCGCCTTGACGTGGATGAAGATGCCAGGGGGGAGGCCGCGACTCACCCCTGGCGGCAGTGGTTTGCTATCGAGTGCCCATATGCGCGGTAACAGTGCAGCTTTCGGTCGCGGTGAACGAGATCGAATCGCCACCGCCTGACACTCCGCAGCCAGACCAGTGGTTGACGAAGCATTTGGGGTCCACTGCGACTGCATGGGCATTGATAGTAGTGCCCGGCGCGTAGCCGCCGTCGCAGTTAGGCACGGTGTCAATCATCGCCGAGCCACTAGTAAACGGGCAGGCACTCATATCAATCGCGGCGCTGATACTGAAGCACGTTGGCGGCGCCACGCAAGTGGCCGGATCCCACAGGCAAGCGCCTTCCGGCGAAGTGACGCACTCGCTGGCCGGGTGCCCGCACGTGTCGCACGAGCCGCACGGCCCCCAGGCTCCAGGCGGCACCTCCGGCTCGACGGGCACGACCGGCGGCACGTCGCCCGGTGGCACCTGGCCGCATTCGCCGATCTCCTCGACTTCGCTGTCCAGCACCCACAGGCTGAGCGCCGCCTCGCCGCCGGGGATGGCCGTCCTGTCGATCTGCCACCACCGGTTGCCCGCCGCATCGTAGGCAAAGCCGATGACCGGGTACTCCACGCCCGCCGTCAGGAAGGCGAAAGCGCCCCGATCCAGGCCCGGCCCCACCCGCACCCGCACATCGGCGCGGTTGGTGCGGATCAGGCAGGGGAACTGCCCCTGCTCGAAGGTCAGGGCCAGCTCTTGCTCGCAGAAGGTCGCTTCCATCCACGGGCCGACGCGGACGAGATAGTTCCCAGGCGGCAGACCCTCCAGCACATACGAGAGCTGCTCGGGCGGCAGCAGCAGCGGGAAGGGCGGGATCATGGTCTCGCCGGTCTCATCCAGAACCGACATCATGTAGCCCAACGCTCCGGGATACTCCGACCAGATGATCGTAGAGGATGTGGCGGTGTGAACCGTTTCAACCAGTATGAAGTCCTCGCAGACCGGAACCCGGTGTAACCCAAGCGTGTTCTCGGCGACGCACGGGAATCCCCCGCCCAACTGCACCCGCACGCGCAGCCGCCACGTGTCGGTGGCACCGCTCGGCTCCGGGAGCGTGGTGGTGAAGGAAGTCGTGCCTGGACCAAGCAAGAGGCTGCCCTGCAGCACCTCGGTCCCGTCCTCCAGAACCTCGAACCACTCCACAACATAGGCTTCTGCGCCGGGATAGGCCGTCCAGGTCCAGGTCACCTCGCGCGTCTCCCGGTCAGTGACCTCGCTGTCAACAGTGAAGATGTCACACACCGGCTCGCCACCATCCGGCGGAACCTCGAACTCCAGGCTCGTCTCGGCGGAACACACCACGTCGTCGCCGATGGCGACACGCAGCAGAAAACGGAAGGCGACATAGTGTTCCGGCAGGAACCAGGTGAAGGAGGTCGGATCGCCGGGCACCCATACCGCGTGGGTCAGGTACATCTCGCCGCTGTCGGCGGTGCGGCCATAGACGGTCACTGAGTAGCCAGTCGCGCCGGCCATGGCGTCCCAGGTCACCGTCACCCGATAGGCGCCCTCAAGTGGAAAGACCTCCGCTCTGAAGTTGAGGTCAGGGCAACCGCCGCTCTCTGGCGGATCGCCAGGGACGAAGCACGAGGGGCAGACCTGCGGGCCGGTGCCCGCCACGCCGGAGATGCCCGCCTGCCCCGGCAGGCAGCCGGGGGCGTCCGCCGAGCACGTCACCAGCAGGCGGACACTTCCGGTGTCCAGCAGATGGTCGGAGGACACTTCGACCTCGTAGCGCCCGCTGAGCGGGGTCACGGTCACCCAGTCTTCAAGCTCCTCACCACCGCGCAGCAGGGCGACGGTCTGCCCGCGCTGGTCGTAGACCTTGAGCGCGAACGGGTAGGTGAACGGCTGCCCTTCGCTCAGGTTGGTCACGACGAGCGACGTGGGGCAACGCTCAGCCTCGAACCAGAAGAGCAGCGGGTCGGCGGCGGGGAGCAGGGTCACGTCCACCGCCTCCCCGAAGATCAACTCTGTGCTGTCCGGCGCGCTCCTTCCCAGCAGGGTGAGGGTGAAGTCGCCGGTGGTCTCGTTCTCGCTGGTGATCCACAGCAGGTAGATGCCATCGCCCGGCAGGACTGCCGAGATATACGCGCCCATCAGGTTGTCGTCGAGCGTATTCTGCGCGCTGCTGGCGATGATCAAGCCGTTGGGGGCGACTAGCTCGGCGCGCAGGTCGAGCGTGCCCGTCCAGTTATCCGCGATGACGGTGATCACATCTCCCGTTGTGCCGGGGAAGCTGTAGGTGACGCGCGGCGCATCCTCGGCGATGGTGCCGAACACCTTCGCGCCGTAGCTGATCGTGCCGCCGCCCTGGGCCTGAGTGACCGTTGGCGCGTTGGGCAGCAGAGCGATCACCATGAGGATCGCCCCCAGCAGCCCGACGCGCATCCATTGCTTGCGCTTGTGTTTCATTGCTGTCTCCTCCTCAGGTCAGGGCTACGCCGCAGGACCCCAGTGCACAGGCCCCGTAGGCCCGAACTCAACGTCGGCACTGCCCCCGCACAGGAAGCCCTGAGGCATATCCCCAAAGGCTCCGCCGCCAGTGGCTTCGCTGTAGGCACGGACATTGACCTGGAACCGTGTGTAGTCGGCGGGGAAGACCCCTTCGAGATGGTAGGTGGTGTGATCGCCGGGCACGGTGAAAACGCGAATCCCGATCAGGCCACCATCGTCCCCATAGGCATAGATGTGAAGCGTGTAGGCGGCAGCGCCCGGCGCAGCACTCCAACTCGCCACGGCCCGGCGTTCCTCGCCCGGCACGATGTCCACGCGGACGGCCATCATGCACTCTGGAACCGGGCCTTCGAACGAGAACTGAACCTCATCGACACAGATTAGCTCACCAACCTCCATGCCGCTCCCCGCACGCACGATAGCTGTGAACGGCCCCCGGTCAAAATCGGCGGGCTGGATGGCATACAGGTGACTGGTTTCGCCTTCCAGCAGGATCGGCGAGTCGGCGAGCATGATGCCCCAGGCATCAATGATCTGGAAGATGTACCAGTCGGCCCCCTCGACGGCTGGCCAGGTGAAAGAGAAGGTGCTGTCCCCTTCGTGGGTGGCCGTCACCTCGAACTCCGCGCACTCCTCGCCGCCGAAGTCCTCACTGAAGCACGACGGGCACTCAGCCGCAAGACCTGTGGCACCCGCAGCGCCGCTCATGCCGCCGCCGATGCAGCCGGGTGCCTGATCCGCACAGCTCACCAGCAGGTGGATCACCCCCTGCTGCTGCGGGTCTTCCGAGAGCACCTCGACCTCGTAGCGCCCGCTGCGCGGGGGCAAGACCAGGCGATCTTCAACGGCGTCCCCGCCATACAACAAGGCGATCAGGTTGCCTTGCGCGTTGCGCACCTTGATCATGAAGGGAAAGGTGAAGGGCTGCCCTTCGCTCAGGTTGGCGACGGTGAAGACGGTCGGGCAGTCTTCGGTCTCAAAAACAAAATACTGCGGCTGCGGGTTCAGTGGAACAACGACATCAAGACCCTGCCCGTAGACCAGCGGCGTGGCAACTACCATGCCCCGCCCTTGCAGCGTGAGCAGGAACTGGCCGTTCGTCCCGCTCTCCGCGCTGACCAGCAGCATGTAGACGCCGGTTTGCGGCAAAAAAAGGGCCAGGGTTGCATCCTGGCTCTCTACGGCAAACGGACTGCGCGTGCTGCTGCCGGCGTTCTGCCCGTCGGGGGTCAGCAGCGTAACCTGCGGGTCGAGCGTGCCGATCCAGTTCTTGACGCGCACCTGGATCAGATCGCCCGCTGTGCCGTTGAAGCTGTACATCACTTCTGGGAGATCGGCGGAGATTCTGCCGAGAACCTTCGAGCCGTAGCTGATACTCCCGCCGCCCTGGGCATCTGCCACCGGGCGTTGGGACAGCACGGCTCCCACCACGATCACGATCAGCAGCACCGTAAGGGCTGCTTTGCCCCAACCAGGCCATTGGCGCATGGGCTTGCCTCCTCAATGCAACTGGCCTTGCACCTCCTCAGTCCAGCCTTCCAACTGGACAACGGTCGTTTGCGAAATTCGGTACAAACTCATCATACGACGATCAGCTGTCCCGAATCAACAAAGAAGTAGTAGAAAGTTGTAGCGACCAGAATTGCAGAACGCTGCAAGGTGGGATTACACAGCTTTCGCTGGCAGGCGGAGCACAGGGAGAGAATAGAGAAAGGCGCAGCGGAGCCGCGCCCTTGCTGTTTAACGGTTGGCTTGGGCAGCGTTCGCCGGACGTCCGTCAGGATCGCCGGCGCGTCACCTGCTGGCGCAGCGCGGCGATCTGCGCTTGAGTCTCAGCCAGGGCCGCGCGGAACTGCGCGACCGAGCACGAGCCGGAGCGAACGGCCTGGATCACGATCTGCTCAGCGGCGACGAAAGCCGGGCCTAGCTCGGCAACCTCAGCGGCGATCTCGTGGGGGATGGTGGTCACGCCGTTCAGGTCGCCGTGCAGCAGGTCGTTGGGGTGGATGGTGACGCCACCCACGCGCACCGGCACGTGCACGCTGGGAATGTCCGTGTAGCCGTGCGCGCAGACAGTGCCGTTGGTGAAGACAGGGAAGCCCAGCACGCGCACCTGGTCGAGATCGCGCCCGCTTCCGCTGGTGATCAGCCCCACCGCGCCAAAAGCCTGGTAGGTGCTGCACATCACTTCGCCGAAGGTCGCGGCGGCGCTGGGATCGTCGAGGTCCTGGAAGACCACGACCGCCGGCCCGTCAAGCTCGGCGAAACGCTCGACCTGCTCGGCGAGGCTGGCGTAGCTGGCTCCGGCGTGCGGCGGGGCGGCGGCGCGGAAGGTCGCGGTCGCGGCGAAGCCGACCATCGGCGGCATCTCCGGGAAGGCGGCCTGGATGCGTTGATCCATGTAGCCGGTGTTGTGCGGGCGAACCTCGAATAGCTCGATGAGGTTGCAGATCGTCGGCGTGTCGAAGGCGCGCAGCCGGGCCAGCGTCTCGGCGGTGATGGCGGGCATGGGTCACTCCTATGGGGAGACTAAAACAATGTCGCACAATTACAACGAGTTCTGAGTCTTGAGTGAGGAGTCCTGCGTCTGGAGCGCAAGACAGTCTCCCGACTCCCGACTCAGGACCATAACCTATAACCCCTCGGCCAGCAGATTGCCCACGCGCCCCAGCGCGCGCTGGATGTTCTCCAGCGAGTTGGTGTAAGAGATGCGCAGGTACCCGGCGCCGTTCTGCCCGAACGACGTGCCCGGCAGCAGAGCGACGCCAGCCTTATCCAGGATCAGAGTCGCCATGTCGTCGGACGACAGGCCGAACGACTGGATGTTGGGGAAGGCGTAGAACGCGCCCTGCGGCGTGCGGCAGGTGACGCCGGGCATGGCGTTCAGCGCCGCGACCACGGCGTCGCGCCGCTGCTGGTAGGCCATCACCATCTCGGCGACCCAGCCCTGGTCGCCGGTCACCGCTTCGATGCCGGCGTACTGCGTGAAATGCGCCGTGCAGCCGACGGAGTGCGTCAGGAGCAGGTTCACCCGGTCGGCGAGCGCCTCCGGCATGATGCCGAAGCCCAGCCGCCAGCCCGTCATGGCGTAGGTCTTGGAGAACCCGTCAATGATCACCGTCCGCTCGGCCATGCCCGGCAGGGCGGCGATGCTCGGCGCGTCCAGGCCGTCGAACACGATGCGCATGTAGATTTCGTCGGACAGCACCCAGCAGTCATGGCGCTGGGCGGCGGCGGCGATGTGCTGCAGGTCGCGGAGCGGGATCACGCTGCCGGTGGGGTTGCACGGCGAGTTGAGGATGATCAGCCGCGTCCGCTCGCTGATCAGGCGGTCGAAGGCGTCGAGATCGAAGGAGAAGTCGTGGTGCTCGACCAGCGGCACGGGCACAGGCACGCCGCCAGCCACGCGGATCATCGCCTCGTAAGTGGGGAAGCCCGGATCAGGATAGAGCACCTCGTCGCCCGGCTCGACCAGGGCCAGCGTGGGGAAGAACAGGTTGGGCTTGGCGCCAGGGGCGATGATCACCTGGGCCGGGCTGACCGTCATGCCGCGCCGCTGCCCGGCGTCGGCGGCCAGCAGCTCGCGCAGCTCGGCAATGCCGCGCGGCGGATTGTAACGGGTGCGGCCCTCGGCGATGGCCTTGATGCCGGCCAGGCTGATCGGCGGGGCCGTGCGGAAGTCCGGCTCGCCGATCTCCAGGTGAATGATGTCCCGGCCCGCCCGCTCCAATTCCTGGGCGCGGGCCAGCACTTGGTAGGCGCCCTCAGCCCGGAGATCAGCGACGCGCTGCGCGAATGCCATGTGCTCTGCTCCTCGTGTGCGAATGGCCAAACCCGGTCGCCCGGCTCGACGTTGTCGGGGTGCGGGGGGAGGGCGCAGGCTGATTGTCCATCAGCTTGGCGGCCTTGACAAATGGGCATAGAGGCGTGTGTTGTCTTTCGCGCGGTCGTGTTATAGTTCCCGGTCAAGAGTGCCCGGCCTTACGATTCCCTGGAGAGTTCCTTGAAGATGTCCCCTACCGCCCCCCTTGCACCCAGCGTACCCTACTTTCGCAAGCTCACCGACGCGCAACTCGGACGAATCCACGCCGCCAGCCTGGAGATCCTCGAACGGGTCGGCGCTTACTTGCACGACGAGGAAGCGCTCGCCCTGTTGAAAAAAGCCGGCGTGCCGGCGACGGACGGCAACCGCGTGCACATCCCGGCCCGGCTGGTCGAGTGGGCGCTCGCCCTGACGCCCAAGAGCATCACTCTCTACGACCGGGGCGGCGATCCGGTCATGCCGCTGGAGCACTACAACGTGTTCTACGGCCCCGGCTCCGACTGCCTGAACGTGATCGATCTGGACACGGGCCAGCCGCGCCCGGCCACGCTGCAGGATGTGGCCGATGGCGTCCGCCTGTGCGACGCGCTGAAGAATATTGACTTCATCATGTCGTGGTGCATCGCCTCGGACGTAGACCAGCGCCTAGTGGGGCAGTACCAGATGCGCGAGATGCTGCGCAACAGCACCAAGCCGAGCATCTTCGTCACCCCGGACTTCGATAGCATGGTAGACATCATAGCGATGGCCGAGGTCGTGGCCGGTGGCGCGGAGGCGCTGCGCCAGAAGCCGATCACCGCCTGCTACATCAACGTCACCGGGCCGTTGCGCCACAACCAGGAATCGCTGCAAAAACTGCTCTACCTGGCCGGGAAGGGGCTGCCCACGACCTACATCCCGGTCGTGCTGCGCGGCCTCAACGGGCCGGTCACCCAGGCCGGGGCGCTGGCCCTGGCCAACGCCGGTGAGATGGTTGGCGTGGTGCTGGCCCAGCTCAAGCGCGAAGGCGCTCCTGTGATCATCAGCGGCGGGACGAGCGACACGGTGGACATGCGCTCGCTGGTCGGCTCGTATGCTGCGCCGGAGAATCGCGTCCTGTTCATGGAGATGGCGCACTATCACGGCCTGCCGATGTTCGGCCTGGGCGGGGCCAGCGACTCCAAGCTGCCCGACGAGCAGGCTGCTGCCGAAGCCGCGCTGACCCTGCTGACCGAAACGCTCAGCGGCGCGCACCTGATCCACGACGTGGGCTATCTGGCATCGGGTATGACGGCGTCGTATGAGCAGATGGTCATCTGTAACGAGATGATCCACTGGGTTAAACGTTTCGTGCAGCCGGTTGAGATCAGCGAAGACACCCTGGCGCTGGATTTGATCTTCGAGAACGGCGCGGACGGCCAGTATCTCAACACGCCGCACACCGGCGCGCACTTCCGCCAGGACTGGTATTCGCGGCTGTTCGACCGCCAGAACATCGCCGACTGGGAGAAGGCGGGGAGCACCACGCTGCGCCAGCGGGCCGTCGCCCAGGCGCGCAAGCTCCTCGCCGAGCACCAGCCGGAGCCGCTGCCGGCCGACGCGCTGGCGGCCATTGACCGCATCATTGAGACAGGCCGCCGGAGGGGCGACACGTGAGACCATGAGCACGTATGGCGACATCCTGACCATTGACCTCACCACGCAGCACGTCAGCCACCAGCCGCTCGCCGAGAGCGTCGTCCGCCAGTACCTGGGCGGGCGCGGCCTCAACGCCTGGCAGATGCAGCAGTTGGCCGACCCCGCCATAGACCCGCTCAGTCCGCACAACGACCTGCTGTTGAGCGTCGGCCTGCTGACGGGCAGCGTCGCCCCCGCCTCGGCGCGGGCGCAGTTTGCCGCCCGCTCGCCGCAGACGGGGCTGCTGGGCACATCCAACGTGGGCGGGCACTTCGGGGCGGCGCTGCGCCAGAGCGGGATCGCCATGCTGCGCCTCACCGGGCGCGCGCAAATCCCCGTCTCCGTGTGGATCGAGGGAGAGCAAGTCGCCATCCACGACGCCTCCCGCTTGTGGGGGCTGGAGATTCCGCAGACGGTCGAGGCGCTGCGCGCGCAGGCCGGCCCTGAGGCGGAACTGCGTGTGCTAGCCATCGGGCCAGCCGGCGAAAACCTGGTGCGCTTCGCCTGTGTCCTCACCGAGGACGTGCACGCGGCGGGCCGCACGGGGATGGGCGCGGTGATGGGATCGAAGAACCTGAAGGCGCTCGTCCTGGCGCGCTCCGCTCGCGAGCGCCAGGCGGCGGGGGAGCTTTCCGATCTGGCTCGCCAATACGCCCGCGAGATTCGCGCGGCGGAGCGTTACGACCTCTACGCCACCATCAGCAACAGCGCCTATCTGCGTGATAGCCACGACCTCGGCTTGCTGGGCACGCGCAACTTCCAGCAGGCGCAGTTCGAGAGCGTGGACGCCATCAACGGTGAGCAGTTCCTGCCCTATGTGCGCAGGTACAAAAGCTGCCATCGCTGCCCGGTGCACTGCAAGGCGGAAGTGCGCATCGAACACGGGCGCTTCGAGATGCTGCTCGGCGAGCGCCCCGACATCGAGCCGCTGATGGGCTTCGGCCCGCGCATCGGCGTGGCCGATCCGGAGGCGATTCTCTACCTGTACAACCTGACCAACACGCTCGGCCTGGACTCAATCTCCGCCGCCGGCGTGCTCGCCTTCGCCATTGACCTCTACGAGCAGGAGATTCTCTCGCCAGAGGACACGGGCGGCCTGCCGCTGCGCTGGGGCAATGCGGACGCCGCCGTTGCCCTCGTGGGCCAGATCGCGCGGCGCGAGGGGCTGGGCGATCTGCTGGCCGAGGGCGTGCGCGAGGCGGCGCGGCGCATCGGCGACGGCGCGGAGCGGTCGGCCATGCACAGCAAAGGGCTGGACTTGCCGGGGTACGATCCGCGCGGCGCTCAGGGGACTGCCCTGGCCTACGCCATCTCCAATCGCGGCGCGGACTATGCCAGCGTCTACCCGTCGCTGGAGTACTTCTGGACGCCGGAACAGGGCAAAGCTGCCTTTGGCGATGAGGCGTCAGTGGATCCGCTGCGCTCGGAAGGCAAGGGGCGCATGGTGCGCTATGCCTACCAGGTCTCCACGATTTTGGACGCGCTCGGCGTGTGCAAGGTGCCGATTCTCTCCGTCATGGGCGACTTCAGCCTGGAACTGGAAGCGCGTCTGGTGAGCGCGTACACCGGCTGGAACATCACGCCGGACGACCTGTTCGCCATTGGCGCGGAGATCATCACCGCCGAGCGGCGTATCAACCTGCGCTATGGCCTGACCAGCCAGGACGACACCCTGCCCGCCAGGTTCCTGGAGGAACCGGTGCCGTCCGGCCCGACGAAGGGCAAGGTGGTAGACCTGGCGCGCATGGTGCGCGAGTATTACCAGGCGATGGGCTGGGACGAGAACGGCGTGCCGCCCGATTGAGCGGATCGCGTTCTGCCGCGCTTGTATGCGCGAGCGCAGAGATCAGACTTCCGAAGTCTGCGCAGACTTCGGAAGTCTTGCTGTGGCCCGCTCGCCATGCCGTTCGCTTGACGCTGCGGAGATTGGACCCTATAATCTCATATATCAGTTGAG
>DYGW01000142.1 GCA_020724485.1 Thermoflexus sp.
TTTAGGATGAAGTTGGGGGCGAGACTAGCGCCCGCCCCGGTACCCCTTGCCACCCTGACCGCCCTGCGCGGCCTGGCCCTGGCTCTGACCCTGCGCAGCCTCCTGACTCTGGGCGCTGCTCGCGCCGCCCTGCCCGTTGCGGCCAGGGCCGCCCCACAGCGGACGCCCGTTCGGGTCGAGGAGCATCAGGCGCTCGCCGGTCGCCAGCCTGGTGATCTCGCCAGCGCGGAAGGTCGTGTCCTGCCAGAAGCCCAGCACGCGGATGGCGTCGCCCGGCGCGAAGGTCACACCCTGCTGCTGCATGAACGCCTGCTGGCCCAGTTGTAGCAGCAGTTGCTCACCGGTGGCCGTCTCGAAGAGGAGCGTGGAGAGATCAACGCTGACGACGGTGCCTTCCAGCGTCACCCAGGCATCGGGGGCCACCTGCGGCTCCGTCCCGCCCTGGCCGTTGCGATTGGTCGCGCCGGTCTGCGTCTGCCCGGCAGTGGCACTGCCGCCCGACCACAGCGGCGTCCCCGTCTCGGAGCGCAGCGCCAGCGTCGAGCCGTCGCTGAGGATGACCGTTCCCGCGTGGTACTGCTCGCCGTTGTAGAAACCGTAGACGGTGATCGTTTCCCCGACGGCCAGCGCCGCGTCCGCCCAGAAGTGCGACGGGCCAAGCTCGACGAAGATTTCCACGCCGTCTTTGCGGGCGAGTGTCACGCCGTTGGTCTCAATCGCGGTGATCGTGCCGATGCTCGACCAGGGGTCGCCCACCATGTCGAGCGCCTGTTGCTGCTCGACGGGGCCAGTGCCGGTGCCCGGTTGGGGCGCGACGGGTGCGAGCGGGGTGGCGGTGAGGGCAATCTGCGCCGCCTGTTCGGGCGCTGCCGGCGGAACAGCGGGCGCGCTCGCGGCGCTGGCGGGTACGTCGGCCAGCACGCGCACTTCGTCGGCGGCGCTGCTGTTGTTCGCCGAGTCGTAAGCGCCTACGGCCACTGCGCCGATCACGGTCAGGGCCAACATTCCCACGACGATTTTCTGCATCATGTCACTCTCTCCGTTTCAGTGTCTAAGCCTGTCTTGGTCAAGCGTCCCTATCTTGTGCCAGGAGTGTGTAGAACCTATGAAGATGGTGTGTGTGGATTGTGTGGGTTGGGGGGATGCGCCAGGGCGCCGCAGAGCAGCGCCCCTACGCCCCGGCTCGCCGCTACTGCCGCGCCGCCAAACGGTCTATACTACGCGCAGGTGAATCGTGGCTGGTCAACGGAAAGGAGCGGAAATGGCTGCCAATTACCAGGCTGAACTCGTGGGCGTGCTGGGGCGTCCGGTTGCTGAGAATCCCACAGGCGTCATGCAGGAAGCGGCCTTCGCCGCCGCCGGGCTGAACTGGCGCTATCTCAACATCGAGGTGCCCCCCGAGCGGCTGGCGGACGCCATGATTGGCGTGCGCGCCTTCGGGATGCGCGGCATCAATCTGACCATCCCCCACAAGGTGGCGGTGATGCAGTACCTGGACGCCATCGCACCGGACGCAGCGGTCATCGGCGCGGTGAACACCGTCCGCCGCGAGGGGGAGCGGCTGATCGGCGAGAACACCGACGGCAAGGGCTTCTTGCGCGGCGTGCGCCAGGATGCCGGGGTTGACCCGGCGGGCAAGCGCGTGGTCATCCTGGGCGCGGGGGGAGCGGCGCGCGCCGTCGCCACCGAACTGGCGCTGGCGGGCGCGGCGCAGATCACCGTGATCAATCGCACGCCCGAACGCGGTGAGGGGATGGTCGCGGACCTACGGGCCAACACGCCCGCCGCTGTCCGCTTTGAGGTGTGGCGCGGCGTCTACCGCGTCCCCGCTGATACGGACATCCTGGTGCAAGCCACGTCTATCGGGTTGTATCCGGACGTGGACGGGATGCCCGCAGTGGCCCTGGACGACGCGCCCGCGCACATGCTGGTCAGCGACGTGGTCTTCAACCCGCCGGAAACGCGCCTGCTGGCGGCGGCCAGGGCCCGCGGCCTGCCCACCCTTGACGGGCTGTCCATGCTGGTCTACCAGGGCGCGATCGGCTTCGAGATGTGGACGGGCGAAAAAGCGCCCGAAGCGGTCATGAAGAAGGCGCTGGCCGAGGCGCTGGGGGTGTGAGGGGAACGGCCCCCCCTCCCCGGCCCTTCCCCCACGAGGAGGGAAGGGAGCACGAAGCGAGCGCTAAGCCCCTCCCTCCTTGTGGGGGAGGGGTTTGGGGTGGGGGGTTACCTCGGCGGCGCGCAGGCCCCGCGCTTCCTGGCGGGCGACCCACAGCGCGGCGGGCAGCGCCGCCAGCAGGATACCCGTCGCCAGCCAGAACAGCCCGCCAATAGCCACCAACGGCAGCAGCGCATAGGCGATCAGCGGCCCGGCGGCGCTGCCGCCATCGCCGATGGTGTTGATGATCCCCAGGATGCGCCCCCGGTTGTTCTCCCCGGCGTAATCGCCGACGAGAGTCATCACCTGCGTCTGCAGGACGCTGGTGGCGATGGAACTGAGCATGATCGCCATCACCACAACGATCCCCTTGCCGCCCGCTGTCAGAGCCATCGAGGCCACGCCCAGGGCCAGCGCGAAGATGACCAGCCGCCAGCGATTGCCAGTCAGGTCGCTGAGCCAGCCGGACAGCGGCGAGGCGAGCAGGCCAAGCGCTTGGCTGCCCGCCGCCATCGCCCCGGTGAAAGTGGACAGGTAGATGATTGTCCCGGCTACGCGCACTGTCTCGCCGACGCGCTCCTCCAGTAGCAAAGGCAGCACCGCGCCCAGGATGCCGATGAAGATCAGCCAGTTGACGCCCAACAGGGCGATGGCCGTCGCCAGCGGCAGGCGTTTGCTCGGCGGCGGGGCGGGCGTCCCTGGCTGTGAGGGCACGGCGGCGGGCGAGCGCGAAGGATGGGCGGGCTGCGTCTCCGGCAGCAACAGCAGCCACAGCAGCGCCGCGATCAGGGTGATGCCGGAACAGATGCGCAGCGCCGCGCTATAGCCCAGCCAGTCGGTCAGCGCGCCGCCAGCCAGGGCTGCGCCGCCCGATCCCAGAAAGAACCACATCTGCAGGCGGCCCACGAAGCGCCCCCGGTTGGCGAAGGTGGACAGGTCGAGGGCCATGGTGCTGGCGCTCAGCCAGATGCCGGCCCAGGCTGTGCCCCACAGCAGGCGCCCGATCAGCAGCGGCCAGAAGCCGGGGACGGTGTAGAGCAGCGACGAGATCGCCCCGAAGAACAGCGCCGGCACGGCGATCCTCCGGCGCGGGATGCGCTCGATGAGCACACCCAGCGGCCCGTTGATGGCGATGCGGATCAGGCGGTTAGCCGAGAGCATCAGCCCGACGTTGGCCAGGACGATCCCGGCCTCCTTCGTGTGGGTGGGCAGCACGACATAGAGTGTCAGATCGCCGAGCAGCGAGATGGCTACGCCCAGCCCGACGATGTGCAGCGCCCATTCTGGCGAGAGTCGCTGGCGCCAGGCGGTCAGGGCGGGGCTATTCATCGCGCAGGGCTTCCCGGACGGGTTGGCCCTCCCACACCTGGGGGCAGGGGATGCCCAGCAGATGGGCGATGGTCGCCGCCGTGTCGAAGATGCGCACCGGGCCGCTGATGGCGTGCCCCTGTTTGACTGCCGGGCCGTTGAGAATCCAAGGGATGGTCAGGTCTTCCGGCGAGTCAGTGCCGTGTGAGAAGTCGTGCCCGCCGTGATCGGCCAGCAGCAGCACGGTGTACTCGTCGCGCAGCCCGGCGCGTTCTAGCGCGTCGAGCACGTCGCCTAGCGCGCGATCCATGCGCTCAATCGCCGCGAGGTACGGCGCGGACATCCAGCCGGCGGCGTGGCCCACCAGGTCGGATTCGGCCAGGTAGATCACGACCAGATCGGGCTGTTCTTGCACGAGCAGGTTGGCAGCTTGGGCGGCAACGATCTGGTCGGCGTCGGCGGTGACGGCTCCATCGCGGCAGTAGCTGACGGTGAGGCTACCGTGCGCCGAGAGGTCGCGGAGCTGTTCCCAACTGTAGAACATGGCGGTCTGCCGCCCGTTGTGGTGGGCGACATCTATAATGCTGGGGAAGGCGACGGCGGACGGCTGGAAGCTGTTGTCGGTCACGCCGTGTCTGGCCGGCGAGACGCCGCGAAACATGGACATGTGCGCCGGGAGCGTATAGCTGGGCGTGACGGACTGAGCGCGCCAGGTGTAGGCCCCGCTCTGCCACAAGCGGTCGGCGTGCGGCGTGTGGGCCTGGGCCAGGGCGTCGGGGCGGCAGCCGTCGAAGATGGTGAGAATGGTCTTGTAGATCATGGATGTGGTTGGGCCTCGTCGGTGGGTGGTAGCGCAAGCAAAGTGCCGATCAGGTAGTGCCCCCGCCCGTCAGGGCGGCGATATGGATGGTGATGCCCTCGCGTTCCAGGGCTTCGCGGTACTCTGGGCTGAGACCGTCGTCGGTGACGATGTCGTTCACGACGGACAGCGGCGCGACGCTGGAGAATGTCTTCAGCCCGAACTTGCGGCTGTCCGACAGCAGAATCCGGCGCTGCGCATTGCGGATCATGGTGCGCTTGATCTGGGCATCGTCTGTATTGTACTCGGTCAGCCCGGCTCCGAGGTCTACGCCGCCGATGCCGAGGAACGCCTTGTCCACGTAGAACTGGCTGAAGGTGTACTCGGCGACCGGGCCGATCAGCGAGCGTTCGCCGGGGCGCACGACCCCGCCGCACAACATCAGGCGGATGCCGGGCTGATCGGTGAGCAAGTTGGCGATGGGCAGGGCGTTGGTCAGCACGGTGATGTCTTGCAGGCCGATCAGGTGGCGGGCCAGTTCCAGCGTGGTCGTGCCGATGTCCAGGGCGATGCTGTCGCCCTCGTGGACGAGCGTGGCGGCCAGCTTGCCAATAGCTCGCTTAGCTTCGGGCATTTCATGGACGCGGGTCAGCACGGGCGGCTCGTAGCTGCGCCCGCGCGCGCTGACCGCCCCGCCGTGAATGCGCCGCAGCAGGCTCGCCTGTTCCAGGATGGTGAAGTCGCGGCGAATGGTCATATCCGACACGCCGAAGCGCTGGCATAGCTCGGCGACGGTGACGACGCCCTGCTCGGCGATGATCTGCAAGATGATCTTCTGCCGCTCTTGTGCGATCACGACCCCTGCCTCTTTTCCCCAGCTTTCGTGTCAAAATGCCAACACGAATCACTTGCGCTTTGTGTTGAATTATGTTGAAATAGACACAAAGTGCAACAACCGGCCTTCTGCCATCACCTGCGGGCTAACGCCTGCGCGACGGGATGACCAGCGCGTCAATCCAGTTACGCAGCTCCGCCTCGCGGTAGACGGGGTCGAGAATGTCCGGGCCGACGGCGAAGCGTTCGCGCAGCGCCGGGTCGTCCGGGTTGGCGTGCAGGGCGAACATCGCTTCGGCGTAAGCCTGCACGTCGGCGGTATTGGCGAAGAAGCCTTCCTTAACAAGTGGTTCGGCGCGGGCGCTGATCAGGCGGGCCATCTCGTAGAAATTGTACTCCGGGTGGTACTGCGTGGCCCAAAAAGTGCCGTTCTTGTGCTTGACTTCGAGCGCCTGCACGTGGGTATGCTCGTTGACGGCTAGCAACGTGGCGCCGCGCGGCAGCGTGACGACTTCGTCCAGGTGCATGATAAAGCCGTCGTACACGTCGGGCTTGCCCGCCAGCAAGGGGTGTGTCTTCCCGGCGTCGGTGCGCGTGATGCGACGGGCGATGCTCCATTCGCGGCCCTTCGGGTTCTTGCGCACTTCGCCGCCGGCGGCGTAAGCGGCCATCTGCACGCCCCAGCAGCTTCCGTAGCAGGGCACGCCCGCCTCGAAGATGGCCCGCGCCAGCTCAACCTGGCGCGTCACGCGCGCGTCGTCGGTGTGGTAGATGGTCAGGTCAGAGCCAGTGAAGATGTAGGCGTCGTACGAGTGCAGGTTGGCGCCGGTGGGCAGGGCGCTGTCCAGGTCGGCGATGAAGAGCACGTCAAGCGCCGCCTGGGGGACGTAGGAGCGCAGGAAGCGGGCGTACATATCGTGGGGATGGCCCACGTCGGCGGCGTCGAAGCGCTCGCGGCTGGCCCTGGGGTAGCCGTTGAGGATGGCAATCGCGAGCTTCAAGTCTTTGTGCATCGTTTCTTGTTCCTTTTCAAACAGAGTCTGTGCAGTTTCGAAAATACATCATGTGTGCGAAAAATACTACTCGCTGTTTCTCGCTGTCGGCTAGACTTCCAAAGTCTCGCAGACTTCGCAAGTCTGTTGTGCGCCATGCCAGCCGAGCCGACCGTGTGCCCATCCACTCTGTGTGGCGTTCTGTCCCGCTGTATCTGCTTCAATACATCGTTTGCATCGTCATGAGGAAGGATCACCATGCCTTACGGCTATCACGGCAAGATACTGCACGTCAACCTGACCACCGGCAGCCTGACCGTCGAGGAGCCGGACGAAATCTTCTACCGCACGTACATGGGCGGCAGCGCCATGGGGCTGTATTACCTGCTCAAGAACACGCCCCCTGGCACCGATCCGCTGGCTCCGGAGAACACCCTAGCCCTGATGGACAGCGTGCTGACCGGCCTGCCGATTGCCGGGCAGAGCCGCATGTGCGCGACGGCGCGCTCGCCGCTGACCAACATGGTTGGCGACTCGCAGTGCGGCGGCTTCTGGCCGGCGGAACTGAAGTTCAGCGGATTCGATGGCATCGTCATCTGGGGCCGCGCCGAAAAGCCCGTCTACCTGTGGGTGCATGACGGCCAGGCCGAGCTACGCGACGCTGCACACCTGTGGGGCCGCGTGACTCATGATGTGCAGCGTGCGCTGGAAGACGAGCTAGGCGACAGGCGCATCCAGGTGCTAGGCATTGGCCCGGCGGGCGAGAACGGCGTTCGCTTCGCGGCGATGATGAATATGTCCAACCGCGCCAACGGGCGCACCGGCATGGGCGCGGTGATGGGCAGCAAGAACCTGAAGGCCATCGCCGTGCGTGGCAAGCAGCGCCCGGAGGTCTGCGACCGCGAGGCGCTCAAGGCCCTGGCTAAGTGGGGCGCGGACAACACCGAAGACGTGATGGGCAGCATGACCCTGCTGGGCACCACCGCCCTGATCCGCACGCAGCAGGGACGCGGCGGGCTGCCCGGCTACAACTACGACAGCGGCGTCTTCGACGGCTTTGAGGGCATCAGCGGCCAGACCATGCGCGAGACGATCCTCAAAGAGACAGACACGTGCTATGCTTGCACGGTGCGCTGCAAGCGCGTGGTGGAGAACAAGGAAGGCCCCTACGTGCTCGACCCGGCCTATGGTGGGCCGGAGTACGAGACGCTGAGCATGTTAGGCTCGTACTGCGGCGTCTCCGACCTCAAGGCGGTCGCCTACGCCAACCAGCTTTGCAACATGTACGGCATGGACACGATGTCCTGCGGCGCGACCATCGCCTGGGCGATGGACTGCTACGCGCACGGGATCATCAGCGAGGCAGACACCGGCGGCCTGGCCCTGAATTACGGCGACGGGGAGATGGTGACTCGCCTGGTCGAGATGATCGCCCGGCGCGAAGGCTTCGGCGATGTGCTGGCCGACGGGTCGGCCAGGGCCGCGCGGCGCTTCGGCCTCGCCGCCCAAGACCTGTTGATCACCGTCAAGGGGTCGGAGATGCCCGCGCACATGCCGCAGGTCAAGCGCAGCCTGGCCCTGATCTACGCCGTCAACCCGTTCGGCGCGGATCACATGTCCAGCGAGCACGATGGCAGCTACACCGAGTACAACGCGCGCATCGCCGAGCTAGGGCTGATCAACCCGCAGCCGGCGCGCGTGCTCAACGCGGAGAAAGTGCGCTACGCTTTCTACACGCAGTGCACCTACAGTATGCTCGACACGCTCGACCTGTGCCAGTTCGTCTGGGGACCCGACTGGCAGCTTTTCAGCCTGAGCCAATTGGTTGATGCCATGCGGGCGGTGACCGGCTGGCCGGTGACGCTCTTCGAGCTACAAAAGCTGGGCGAGCGCCGCCTGAACATGCTGCGCGCCTTCAACGCGCGCGAGGGCTTCGGGCGCGACCAGGACACCATCCCCAAGAAGCTGACCAGGCCGCTCAAGGGCGGGTCGAGCGATGGGCTGTTCGTGACCATCGAAGAGGTTGAGCAGGCCAAAGACACCTACTACGGCATGGCTGGCTGGGACGTGGCGACGGGGATGCCCGTGCGCGCCAAGCTAGAAGAGTTGGGCATCGGCTGGGTGGCCGACGAGCTGGAGGCCGCCCGCGCCGTCCCGGAGGCAGCGAGCGGTGACTGAGTCGAGTGTGGGCTTGTTGAGCCGCGAGGCGCTGGCGACCGCCGTCGACCGTGGCGAGATCGCCACCGTCCTGGTCGGCTTCCCCGACATGGTCGGGCGGCTGCTGGGCAAGCGTTACGACGCGCGCCACTTCCTGGCGGCGGCGGATCACGGCCTGCACTTCTGCGACTACCTGCTCGCCTGCGACCTGGCCATGGACCCCGCCCCCGGCTACCGCTATACCAGTTGGGAAGCGGGCTACCGCGACGCCTGGGGCGTGGTGGACTGGGCGACGCTGCGCCGCGCCACATGGCTGGACCGCTCGGCGCTCGTCCTGTGCGACGTGCGCGACGAGGCGACGGGCGCGCTGGTGCCCATCGCGCCGCGCTCGGTGCTGCGCCGCCAGGTCGAGCGAGCGGCAGCGGCGGGCTTCGCCGCGATGGGTGCGACCGAGCTGGAGTTCTTCGTCTTCCAGGAGACCTACGACTCCGCCCGCGAGAAGTACTACCACGACCTGCGCACCTTCGGCGCGTACATCGAGGACTACCACCTGCTGCAGGGCGGCAAAGTCGAGGGGCTGCTCGGTCCCACCCGGGCGCATCTGCGCGACTCCGGCATCCCCGTCGAGTTCAGCAAAGGCGAGTGGGGCGCGGGCCAGGAGGAGATCAACATCCGCTACAGCGACTTGCTGACCATGAGCGACCGGACGGTGATCTTCAAGCAGATGGCCAAAGAGATCGCCATGCAGCAGGGGCTGGCGCTGACCTTCATGGCCAAGTGGGACGAGCGTCACGCGGGCAGCAGCATGCACCTGCACATGAGCCTGTGGGACGCGACCGGCGAGCAGAATGTGTTCGCCGGGGAAGGCACGCCAATGAGGGGGCTGCCCGTCTCCGCCAGCGACACCTTCCGCTGGGCTGCCGGGGGGATGATGGCCCACGCCCGCGAGCTAACCCTGTTCTTCGCGCCGACGGTCAACTCGTACAAGCGTTTCCGGGCGGAGTCCTTCGCGCCGACGGCGGTGACGTGGGGTTACGACAACCGCACCACCGGCTTTCGCGTGGTGGGGCGCGGAGACGGGCTGCGTATCGAGTGCCGCATCCCCGGCGCTGACGCCAACCCCTACCTGGCCCAGGCCGCGCTGCTGGCGGCGGCGCTGGACGGGATTGAGCGGCGCATCGAGCCGCCGCCCCTTTTTGTGGGCAACGCCTATGTCGCCAGCGACCTTCCGCGCGTGCCACACTCGCTGCCCGAAGCCATCGCCGCCTTCGAGAGCAGCGACCTGGCGCGGACAGCGTTCGGTGAGGACGTGGTTGAGCATTACCTGCACTTCGCGCGCACCGAGCAGCGCAAGGCCGATGAAGTGGTCACCTGCTGGGAGCGCGCGCGCTATTTCGAGCAGATTTGAGCGGCGCGGGCTAAGGGGGGCGGTCTGGGGCCTGTCTGCACACGCCTCACCCCCTAAATTCCCCTCTCCAGCCGAGCTAGAGAGAGGGACTTGACCGCCGGACAGTGCGCTTTCCCGCTCCCTGGCTCTGCCGGGGAGGGAGCCAGGGGGAGGGGCCTTCCGCCCAGACTGCGTTCACGTAGGGGCGTATGCCATACGCCCCGCCCAAGGTACGAACCGGTGCTTGTTTCTTGTGGCTTGTGCGGATTCACACAGAAGGAGCTAGCAGTACCATGCGACTCGAAAACAAAGTGGCTTTGATCAC
>DYGW01000143.1 GCA_020724485.1 Thermoflexus sp.
GGGGGAAGGGCCGGGGATGGGGGGACAAACACGTTCACGACTTGTTCGTGGACCCCCCTGCGCGACTCCTCTTGGCGTTTCGCCCCCGGCGCGCTACACTTACGCTGACCGCAAGCGAGCCAACAGGTGCGGGATGTGGGGGGCCACTTTGCGCCGTAAGGACGGCGCAGCTGGCCTTTTTGCTTTCTCGGCTCAGGGCGAGCCGGGACGAAAGGATGATCATGGGCGGCGTGGTCATGGGCCGCGATCAAGCCGATCAGATAGGGCGCTGGCGGCAGCGCATCGCTGGGCTGCTGCGTCGCTACCCCTGGGCAGGCACGGCGCTGCAATGTACCGTCCGGCTGGCGCAGCCGCGCTTCACCTGCGGCGTAGTCGGGGTGCTGCTCGACGCCGAGCGAACGCGCGTGCTCTTGGTCGAGCACGTCTACCACGCGCAGACGCCCTGGGGCCTGCCCGGTGGCTGGATGGCCCGCGACGAAGACCCGGCGCGCACCGTCGAGCGGGAGTTCGCCGAAGAGACGGGGCTGCGCGGGCGCGCGGTGCGCCCGCTGCTCGTCGTGCTGGGGACGAAATGGCGCCGGCACCTGGACGTGGTCTTCTTGCTGGAACAGGACGGGGCTGATCAGGTGATCCGGCTGTGTGACGAACTGCTCAGCTATCGCTGGGCGGCACTGGACGATCTGCCGCCCGTTGTGGCGCTGCACCGGCAGGCGATTGCCCTGGCGCTTGGCCCGACGGCTGGGCAGGGCGTGACGCGGGAGTGATGCGGGAGAGAACGGCATGGACTACGGACAGCTAGGCGAGCGGCGGCGCGGCTTCCAATTCCCTGTGCTGGAGATCGTCTCGGCGCTGCTGCTGCTGGTGGCCATTGTGCTGACGATGCTGGAACTGGTCGCCTACAGCGACACGCGCGACTCGCTGCCGACCGATCTGACGGTGGCCGGGATCGCGGTGGGTGGGCTGAGCGAGGCCGACGCGCGGGCGCGCTGGGAATCTGTGTACCTCAAGCAGCCGATCCAGCTTAGTTACGAAGGCAGCCCCATTGTCCTCTACCCAGAAGAGATTGGCTTTCGCGTCGCCAGCGACGTGATGCTGGCCGAGGCGCGCGCCCAGAGCGCGCAGGCGCAGAGCTTCTGGGCCGGGTTCTGGAATTACCTGGAGCAGCGGCCTGTGGCGGCGGTCAGCGTGGGGCTGATCGCGGAATACCCGGAAGGGGCGCTGCGCGAATACCTGGAAGGGATCGCCGCGCGTTACGACGCGCGGCCCGGCGGGGCGGAGTACAATCTGGACACGCTGACGTTCAGCGCCGGGCGGTCTGGCAAGCGGCTGGACATTGACGCGGCTATCCCGCTCATTCATCGCGCCCTGTTCGAGCCAGAGGCGGCTAACCGCCGCGTCGCACTGCCCACTGAAGACCTGCGCGCCGGTGACCGCGACATCTCCTCGCTGCGCCGGGCGATCATTGACCTGATGACGCGCATGGGCTTTGCCTACAACGGCGCGCAGACAATGGCCTCGGTGTACGTCATGGACCTGGCGACTGGCGAAGACGTGGCGATTCTGGCGGACGTGCCGCACAGCGCGCGCAGCGTCATCAAGATTCCGATCATGATCAACCTTTTCCGTGAGAAGCTGCTGGTCAGCCAGGAAGAAGCGTACCTGCTGGCCGAGTCCATCCTGTGCAGCAACAACTCGGCGTCCAACTACCTGATGCAGTTGGCCGGGCAGGGGGAGTCCTTTGAGCCGCAGTTGCGCGACGGGCTGAACCAGGCGTCGTGCACGGCGCAGGAAGCTGGCGCGGTGCATACCTACATCAGCGCGCCGCTGTACGTCGCCGACCGCGCCTACCAGTTTGAGGCGGCGGTCTGCCGGCCCACCGTCCCGGCCAATACCGCCTACAACACCAACCCCGACCCCTACGCGCAGACGACGGCGCAGGACATCGGCTTCTTGCTGACGCAGATCTACGACTGCGCCCGCCACAATAGCGGCCTGCGCGCCATCTACCCGGACGACATCACCCAGACCGAGTGCGAGCAGATGCTCGAACTGCTCAGCGGCAATCGCATTGACCGGCTGCTCGAACTGGGCCTGCCGCCGGGCACGCGCATCGCTCATAAGAACGGTTGGGGCATCGAGACGAGCGCGGATGGCGGGATCGTCTTCTCGCCGGGCGGTGACTATGTGATCGTGGTCTTCACCTGGGAGGAAGACCTCGACGGCAACAACCTGCCCACGCTGCTCAGTTGGGAGGTGATCGAGGAGATCAGCCGCCTGACTTACAACTACTTCAACCCGAACACGCCGCTGCTCACCCGCCGCGAGCCGCTCAACCCGTATGGGGCGATTGACTGTGTCTCGTTCATGTCCACCGAGAACGTGAATCTCAACAACATCAACGAAAACCGGCTGGACGAGAACGGGATTCCGCTGCCGACGGCCTGCTACGGCGGGGCGGGGCACTGCAAGCCGTTCGACAACTGGGGACGCGGGGAGTAGCAGTCAGCTATCAGCCAGCTCGGCGTGATCTGCTGATCCAGTCAGAGGGGGCGTGAGGCCGCGCGCCAGGGTCGCGCCGAGTTGTGTCCGCAGGTCGGCGGCGTCCCGGTAAATGATGAACGCGGCGGCCAGCCCGCCCACCGTCGTGGATGGCTCGGCGTCGGCACGGCGGACGTAGACGATCGGCTTGCCGAGCGCCGCCGCCATCCCCACTTCGATCCCCACGCCAATCGCTTTGTGCGTCACTTCGGCGACCAGCAGATCGGAGGCGCGCAGGTCGCGCAGCGCGGCGGCCATCATCGCGCGGGCGTCGTGCGGAGCGAACGTGTAGGCGCGCGCGAAGATGTGCGCCGTGATGCTCTGTGCGCTCAGTGCTGCTGTGATGGCGTCCAGCTCATCGCTCAGGGAGCGATGGTGCGCGTAGCTGACGGACACGAAGGCGGTCGTCATGGGGTCACGCGGGCGAGGGTGGGCGCTGTTGGGCCGCCCGGTCTTTGGCCAGGCGCTTGAGCACGACGAAGGTCATATCGTCGAACTGGGGCGCACCCTCCACGAAGCGGTCGAGTGCGTGCACGGTGCCCTGCACGATGTCGTGCGCCGACCCCTTGCGCAGGCTGGTGACGGTTGATTGCAGGCCGATGACGCCGAACTCGGTCTTGTCGGCGCGCAGGGCGTCGGTCACGCCGTCGGTGTAGGCGAGAAGCAGGTCGCCGGGCTTGAGCGTGACCTCGGCTTCGTGCAGCACAATGTCGGACACGACTCCCAACGCCAGCCCGCGTGCGCTGAGCAGCTCCGCGCTGCCGTCGGCGTGAACCAGCAGCGGCGGGTTATGCCCTGCGCTGGAATACTGCACGCTCCCGGTTTGCGCGTCCCACAGGCCGTACCAGATGGTCACGAATAGGTCGGAGTGCGAGTCGTGCAACAGCAGTTGGTTGACGCGGCGCAGCGTTTCCAGGGGCGTGTGCCGGTTCAGGCCGACCGCGCGCAGCAGCGTGCGCGAGAGCACCATGAACAGTGCCGCTGGAACGCCCTTGTCGGCCACGTCCGCGACGACGATGGCCCAGCGATGCTCATCTATCTGGAAGAAGTCGTAAAAGTCGCCGCCGACCTGCCGCGCCGCCTGGTAATGGGCGGCGACTTCCCAGCCAGGCTCCTGCGGTAGCTCGTTGGGCAGGAAGCTGGTCTGGATGGCGCGCGCCACTTCTAGCTCGCGCTCCATCCGCTCGACGGCTGAAGCCTCGGCCTGCAGGCGGGCGTTTTCCAGCGAGAGCGCCGTCTGGTGGGCGATGCCATTGAGGATGTTGAGCCGCCGCTGATCCATTGCGCCGTCCAGGGCGGGGTGATCCACCAACATAGCGCCGACCAGGTGCCCGCGCGCGACCAACGGTAGGCCGACCAGCGCCGGAGCGTCGAACAGCTTCTGTAAGGCCGAGGGCAGCGGCACGTCCGTCCCCACGCCGCAGGCGACCGGCTCCGCCCCTTCGATCAGCCGCCGGAGGAACTTCCCATCGTGATCGGTGCAGACTAGTTCGGCGAACTGGGTCTTGTGCTCCGGCGTCAGACCCCACGACGGACCGCCGACGAAGTGCCCGGCTTCGCTGTCCCACTTCAAGATGGCGCAGCATTCGACGCCAACCAGCAGCGGCGTCAGGCGGACGAGCGTCTCGAGGCTCTGGTCGGCGTCAATCTGGGTGTTGACAGCCTCGGCGACCTGGAGCAGGGCGGTTGTCACCCAGGCTTCTTCTTGCTGGGCAGCGAAGAGTTGGGCGCTCTCGATGGCCAGCGCGGCCTGGTTGGCAATACCACTGACCAGCTCAATCCTGCGGTCGGTCATCGGTTCGCCCTCGTCCTGCGTGCCGATCAGCAGCAGGCCGGTGATCTCGCCCTTGGCGAAGAGCGGCAGCATCACACCCTGGCCGATGTTGAACTCGGTGGGCAGGTCGCTGGGACGCGGCGTGTCGCTGTCAATGAGCAGCGGCTGCCCGCTCTGCAGAAGGTGGGCCAGCGGCGGCCAAGCGTGCGCGGTGAGCCGGTAGTTGAGCAGGGCGCTGCTGATTTCAGGGTCGGCGCCGGCGATCTCAACCACGCGGAAGGAGTCCGGCTCTTCAGCCAGCAGCACTGCGCTCCACTCGACGCCGACCAGCAGCGGGGTGATGCGCGCGACCGTGCGCAGCACTTCGTCCAGGTCGGTGGCGCGGGCGGTCGCCTCGGCGACCTGGAGCAGGGCGGTGCTAATCCACGCTTCTTCGCGCTGAGCCATGTACAGCCGGGCGTTGGTGATGGCGACGGCGGCCTGGTTGGCGAAGGTGGTGATGATCTCGCGGTCTTCGGGCGTGAAGCGATCTAGCTCCACGCGCTCGACGACCAGAAAGCCGATTGGAGCGCCGGCGATGGCAAGCTGCACGACGATCTCATCGTGGCTGGAGGCAGCCGTCTCGCCCTGGCCCAACACATGCAGCAGGTCGATCAGGCGCGCCTCGCTGATCTCACTGGCGGGAATGCTCCGTTCGTAGATGGCGGGGTCCGGCTCGCCGCCGTTGATGCGCGCCGTCTCGACCCGGTAGTCTTGCTCGTCATCGTCGAGCAGCACGATCAGGCCGCTGGTGTAGGGCACGACGCGCTCCAGCCCGATCATGATCCCGTTCAGCACACTGGTGAGGTCGAGCGACGAGCCGAGCACCGTGCTCAGCTCGCGCAGCGTCTCGGAGAGCATCCGCCGCCGCGACTCGTTGGCGAAGAGGGTCGCGTTGCGCAGGGCGATGGCGATGGTGTCGGCTAGCGCCTGGACGAGCGCCAGATCGTCCGGCGTGAAGGCGTCCAGCTCGGTGCTCTGGATGTCGAATACGCCGAGCACGGTCGAACCGATGCGCAGCGGGACGGCCAGCTCGCTCAGCGTGTCCTCGACGCCCTGCCCGGCCCGGTAGTCCTCGTGCGCGCGCACGTCCCCGCTGAGCACCGGCTCGCCGGTGCGGGCGACGCGCGGGATGAGGCCCGCATCGTTCAGGCTGTAGGACAGACGCTCCAGCGCCCAGCGCCCGCTGTGCACGCCGCTACCGCTGCGGAAGGCGACGCGCTCGCCGACGCGCAGGAAGAGGTGCACGCGCTCGTAGCCCAGGTACTCGGTGACCAAATCAATCACCTCGTCGAGCAGGTCGTCAATGTCCAGGATGGACACCAGTGCGCGCGCCACCTCGGTCATGGCGTTGATGCGCTCGGACTGGCGGCGCTCGGCATCGAATGTCTCCGCTTCTTGCAGGGCCAGGGCAAGCTGGCCGGCCAGCGTTTCGAGCATGAACACATCGTCACCATCGAAGGCGTCCAGGCGGTTGCTCTGCACGTCGAGCACACCCATCACCCGCTCGCCCACCGCCAGGGGCACGGCGATCTCTGAGAGCGTGGCATCGAGGGTGGCCGTCGCCAAGTAGCGCTCGTCTTCGCTGACAGTCGGCGACAGCGCCGTGCGCCGCTGCGTGGCGGCCCAACCGACCAGCCCTTCCTGATAAGACACGCGCAGATCGGTCGTGGCGAATTGCTCGTGACTGCTGGACTTGAGGCGGAGGCCCCCCGCGGCCTCGTCCACGATGAAGATGCTCACCGCGTAATAGCCGAAAGCATCGTGGATCAGCGTCACGATCTGGCGGAACAGGTCGGGCAAGGGCTGGGTGGCCGTGACCTGGCGCGACACGTCGTTGATCAGCCGGAGCTGGCGCGCGCGTTCCTGGGCGGCCTCGAACGTCTGCGCGTTGCGGATGGCCGCCGACGCCTGATTCGCCAGCAGAGTCAGCAGGCGCATGTCCTCGTCGCTGAAGGCGTCTGGACGGTGGCTCTGCACGGCGATGACGCCGAGTGTCGCGCCGCCGGACAGCAGCGGGGCGAAAATGGCCGAGCGGGCGGGGTTGGGCGCATGGTGGGACGGGCGGGCGGGCAGGCTGTCCCATTCGCGCTCGAAGTCATGGACGAGCAGACCCGTTCCTGTGCGGCGCACCCAGCCGATGATGCCCTCATCGGCCTTGCCCTCAAAACGCTGGGCGGGCAGACGCTCGGCGTCGCGCAGCCAGACCTTGATGGTGTAGTCGCTGCCCTCGAAGATGCCGATCTGGAAGTTGCTGGTGTCCACAATGCGCGTGGCCTGCTGGTAGACGACCTCGCACAGCGCGTCCACCTTGAGCTGCACGCTGAGGATGGCGTTGCCGACGCCGGCCAGAATGTCAAGCTCCGGGCTGGGGCGCTCGTTGGCGGCCAGGCTGATTCCGCGCTGACGCCCCCGCCAGTAGCCGACGATCAGGCCCAGCGCAACGCCACCGACGGCGAGCGTCGCGCCTGCGACCATGACTGCGATCAGCGTAGTATCCACGGCAGCGTCACTTTCGGGGAGTCAGTCGCCCACCCCAGGTGAGCGGGTCAGCGCGTGGCAGGCCGCGCGGCCAGCGCGGTGTCGAGGTCGGGGAAGACCTGGAACAACAAGTCGAAGCCCACCATCTCGAAGATCTCGACAATGCGCGGTTGCAGGCCGCTCAGGACCACGTCACCGCCCTTTTCGCGGGCGCGGCGCCAGGCTGCGACGAGCACCTTCAGGCCGCTGCTGGCGATGTACTCGACGGCGGCCATATCCACGTACAGCCAGGTTCTGCCGCTGGCAAGCTGCACTTCGAGCACGTGTTCCAGGTAGAGGCTGGTGCTGCTGTCCAGGCGACCGGTGGGGCTGATCACCGCTGCCGCCGCGTCCAGCGCGCGGGCCGGGAAGTAGGTGTCTTCGGCCCTGCCTGGCGCAGCGGAGCGGCGCGCAGCAGCGATGCGCTTGACCAGAGTGAGCAGGTTGCGATTGTTGGCCCGCTCGTAGGTGACATCATCCATCAGCTTGCGGATGAAGTAGATGCCCCACCCGCCCGGCTCGCGGCTGTCCAGCGGCTCGGACGGGTTGGGCGCTTCGTGCAGCAGGGGGTTGAAGGCAGGGCTGGCGTCGGCGATGGTCACGATGAAGCGATCCTGCCTCGTCTGGCAGGTGATCTCGATCTCGCTGCCATCGTCGTGGTACGCGAAGCCATGCTCAATGATGTTGGTCAGCGCCTCATCAACGGCCATCTGGCAGTGGTAGACAGCACGCTCGTCCAGGCCGGCCTGTTCGGCAGCCTCGACGACGAAATCGCAGGCCTGGCGGACTTCTTCCAGGCGCGCCGGGATGGCGAGGCGGCTCACTTCAGACATAGGTATCCTCGAAGAGGCTATGGCGTGCGGCGGCGCACAGCCAGCCGCTAGAAGCTGCCGACAGCCTCAACCTGGGTCGGGTAGATTTCGAAGATGGAGTCAAGCCCGGCCAGTTCGAGCACCTCCCGGACGCGCTCGGAGGGATTGGCGATGCGCAGATCGCCGCCGGTGCGCTTGACGCGCTTGAGGACGCGCACCATCTCGCGCAGGCCGGCGCTGCTCATGTACTCAACGCCGCCGAGGTCGAGCACGAGGTTAGTCTTGCCGTCGTCAACGGACTTGTCCATCGCGCTGCCCAGTTCGGCTGCATTCGTGCTGTCAACGCGCCCGATTACCTCAAAAAGCTGGACGCGCTTCATGTCCGATGTGCTGATCTCCATGACCATTGTCTGCGGGCTCCTTTCTGCGGGTGTGGGAGCATTATACCACCATTTGTGCGTGTGACAGAACAAGATGCGCGACGAATCTGGGACGCTCTTCCCGTCGCGATAACTGGGCAGCCGTTCTCGATGCTGTTATAGTAAGGGGCGTGTATGACAGGCCGCGTCTGCGCGATGACAGGGCAGGAGGATTTGGATGCCGCGAGTGACCTCTATCCAGGAGATTTTCGAGCACATTGACGAGGGGTTTAACCCGGCCAAAGCGGAAGGCGTTGACGCTGTGTTCCAGTTCAACCTGACCGGCGACAACGGGGGGCAGTATTGGGTCAGGGTAGCCAACCAGCAGGCCGAGGTTCATGAAGGCACGCACGACGCCCCGACCATGACCATCACGGCGACGGCGGAGAATTACATCGCGCTGGTCAATGGCGATCTGAACGCAATGATGGCTTTTATGCAGGGCAAGGTCAAGGTCAAAGGCGATATGGGCCTGGCGCTGAAGCTGCAAGCCATGTTCGGCATTGGCTAGCGGCCCCCTACGGCCAGTCCGGGCACAGCGTGCGGGCGCGATCTCCAGCGAGATCGCGCCCGCTTTGCTTGCCGTCCCGCTGCTATTGCGGGATGGGCACGTTGAGGCGCAGCCGTTGCAGTGTGCGCAGCGAGACCAGCGAGCGTAGCGGCACGCCGTACTGATCGAGCGCCGCGTCGGTGAGCATGTCGTTAGCGCCCGGCGAGGTCGGGCGCAGCGCGTCGTCCACGCCCGCCCGTCCAAGCGCGCGGTTGATGGGCCGCCAGACGTTGGTCAGCGGCAGGTCGTAACGGTCCGCCAGGCGCACGATCACGCTGTTGTAGGCGTTGAGCGCCGGGTATAGCTCCGGCGGGCCGGGGATGGTCGTCAGCACGGGGATCGCCCCGTATTGCCCGATGGTGCGCGCGATGCCATCGAGCGCGCTCTCGAACTGGTCAAGCGGCGTGCCGGCCAGCACGTCATTGCGCCCGGCAACGACGAAGACGACGGAGGGCCGGTTCACGCGCAGCTCGCAGTCGAGCGGGGTCTCGCCGCCGCCGCAGAAGCTGCCGCTGGCGAGCGCGGGGTTGAGCAGATCAGCCGCCCGCCAGCCGGGATCGCTGGCCAGCGCGCCGCCTCCCTCGAAGCTGTTGCGCCCGGTTGGGAGCGGGGTGCTGGCGTAGTAGAAGACCAGGTCGCTTAGCTCCGCTGTATCCTTGAGCGTGCCGAAGTCGCCAGACCCGTCGGCGAAGTCGCCCAGGAAGTCCGCCGGGCGCGCATCACCTACCACGCTGAACACCCCGGAATCCAGCCCTTGCGCGCGGCCCCGTGCGTACAGATCGCGGGCTGTTTGCAGCACTCGCCCGTCCACTTCGGGAACATTCGGGATGGCGTCAATGTCCACGATGTCAGATGGCGGCGGCTCGGTCGGCGGTGGCACCTCGGTCGGCGGCTCCTGGATTGGATTGACGGTCACGGTGAAGGCGACGCGCGCCGTCCCGCCGCGTCCATCTTCGAGCGCGAGGGTCACGACGCTGCTGCCCGGCGCGAGGGCGGTCAGGTTGACGGTGCCCGGCGCGGAGACGAAGGCAGCGACGACGCCGGGGTTATCGGGCAGAGCGACCACGTTGAGCAGCGGGTCACCGTCAGGGTCGGAGGCGGCGTAGAGCACGTCGCGCACCTCGCCGAGGCTGAGCGTCACGTCAGGCAGCGGCTCGATGAGCGGGTTGCGGTTGGGCTGGATCACGGTGACGGTGAAGGCGACGCGCGCCGTCCCGCCGCGTCCATCTTCGAGCGCGAGGGTCA
>DYGW01000363.1 GCA_020724485.1 Thermoflexus sp.
CCTGCGCGGCAGGGCATCCGAACCGTGTCAGGGCCGGAAGGCAGCAGCACTAAGGGCTATACCCTGGGTGCCGCAGGAGCGCCTGGCCCGAGCAACGTGCCTGCAACCCCGTCGTGTTTCTAGCGGACGCTTGAGTGAAGAGAGTCGCGTCGTGACCCCCCAGGAACGCTCCGCGCCAGCCCGCAAACCGCGCCGGCGCTGGACGCGCGCGGTGCTCATCGCCGCGAGCGCGGCCCTCATCGCTGGCGGGGCATTGGCCGCCGACCGCCTGACCCGCAAATCGGTCACCATAGACGTGAGCGGTAGCATCCAGCACCTGCACACGCACGCCGACACGGTGCGCGAGGCCCTGGACAACGCCAGTATCCCCCTCGACCCCGAAGACTTGGTGCATCCCCCGCCGCAGTCGGCGCTGCGCGACGGCATGACGATCACCGTGCGCAAGGCCCACGCCGTCGCCGTGCAGGTTGACGGGACGCTGCGCCAGGTGCGCACCCAGGCCGTCCACCCGCTCGACGTGCTGGCCGAGCAAGCGATCCCCCTCGGCGAGCATGACGTGGTGCAGGTCAACGGCCAGCCATATCCCCCGCAGCAATTGGAGCAGCTAGGCTGGGAGGCTCCCGCCGCCACCATCCGCGTGGTGCGTAGCGTGACCATGAAGCTGGTCGAGGGCGAGACGACGCAGGTGCTGCATACCACGCAGGCCGATGTCGGACGCGCCCTGGACTCCGCCGGGGTGACGCTGTACCTGGCCGACCGCATCACGCCCAACCCCAGCACGCCGGTCGCCGACGGGCTGATCGTCGCCATCGAGCGGTCGGTGCCGCTCACGGTCATCGCTGACGGGCAAACGTTGGCGACGCGCGCCCTCGGCCCCACCGTTGGCGACGCGCTGGCCCAGATCGGGGTCGCCCCGACCGGCCTCGACACCACCATCCCACCGCTGGAAGCGCCCCTCACGGCGGGCATGACCATCCGCGTGGTGCGCGTCAGCGAAGACCTGGTCACCAGAGACGAGCCGATTCCTTTCACCACCATCACCCGCCAGGACTCGACGCTGGACGCGGGCGAGGAGCGCGTGATCCAGGAAGGGGCCGACGGGCTGCGCCGCCAGCAGATTCGCAAGCGCAGCGAGGACGGGCGCGTGGTCAGCCGCGAGACGGTGGCCGAGTGGATCGTGCAGACGCCCGTCCCGCGCATCGTCGCCCAGGGCGACGCCGCCCCATGAACGACCGTCAACTCCTCGACGGACGGGGCATCGCGCCGAAGAAGAGCCTGGGCCAGAATTTCCTACACGATCCGCACACGCTGGAGAAGATCGTCGCCCTGGCCGAGCTACTGCCCGGCGCGACGGTGCTGGAGACCGGCCCCAGCACGGGCAACC
>DYGW01000144.1 GCA_020724485.1 Thermoflexus sp.
GGGGAAGGGCCGGGGAGGGGGGGACAAACACGTTCACGACTTGTTCGTGGACCCCAGTGCGCCGGTGCATCCGGATTTGGGAGCGAGATTCTCTGAACCGCAGAGCTGCTCATGCTGCTGGCGCAGCACACCAAAGGGATGAAAAAGAGGCCAGGAACCTGCTTTTGATGGTTAGTGATTGACCTCGCCCCCCTTTCGCTGCGCTCAACTTCCCCCTCTCCGCTGGCGGAGAGGGGGTCAGGGGGTGAGGTTGCGCACGGGAAGGGTCGAACTGTCAGTCAGGGCGGAAGCCCATTTTTCCGAGGAGACGCAGAGGGCACAGAGGAAAACATTGAGGAGAACTATGAAGAGTCTTTGCTTTTCTCCGCGCTCTCTGCGTCTAGTATGATATATGAAAGAAACGGACACGGCAGAACGCTAGCGTCTAGGTCTATGCCAAAGGCCGCCGCAGAGCTTGGTCGCCGTGTCCAAGTGCTAGACGGCCCGAACAGTTGTGAGGTCTCAAAGACCGTATTCTGCTAGTCTGGGCGAGCACATTCTACCCCAGGTGGAGGTGGCAGGATGAGTGCGCAGCGGGTCTATGCAGGGCAATCGCTTCAAAGCTGGGTGAGTAGTTGGAGCAAGAACGAGTCATCCAATGCCGGACGATAGCGTTTCTGCTTGAGGCTCATTTTGGATGCGTCCTGTTTGAGAATATTCAACGCAATGTGCCGTAGCACGCCGAAATTCTGTGGACTATTGTCCTTACGGATGCGCGCCGCATCTTCCCGAAAGGTGACATCCAAGACCTAATGTAACGAGTTTTCGACCGCCCAATGCTGGCGGGTTACCTCAAGAATTCGTCGCGCATCCGGCGGCAAGCTACTGATATAGTAGGCGGTTTCCAACGTGACTTTGTCCGGCAGGCGACGTTCGCGTTCGACGCGCACAATCGTCTGTAAGCCAGCCCAGCCCTCATAATGCCGGATATGCTCAAAGGCGAGCGGATCGGCAATTGTCCAGCGGCGCCGGATTTCGATCCGTCCGTGTCCCTTGTTGATAATCTGGTGATAATCATGCTGCATGTTCTGAAAATGAACTTGATCGGCATAGGCGAACCAGGCGTCCAGGGCTTGATAAAGATGCCCCTGATTGTCTTTCACACGCAGCACATAATCGGCTTTTTCGTCGCGGATCGTTTGGGCAATTTTCTTTTGACAGCCCCGCGCATCGATGGTCACAATGCACCCGGTGACATCCAGCAAGCGTAACAACTCCGGGATCGCGGTGATTTCATTGGATTTGTCGTCCACTTTCCGTTGTCCCAACATGATGCCGTTGTGATGTACCCAGGCGCTGAGCATATGGATCGCGTCTTTACCGATGGCCTTGTCATGACTGCGGCGCGCTGTTTTCCCGTCAATGGCGATCACTGGTCCCCCTGTCACCTTAAAGACACGTTCCACCCACCGCATAAAGCTGCGTTGGAATGCCTGCGCATCGATCATGCGAAATACATCACCGAACGTATCATGCGACGGAATCCCGTGCTCCAATGGCAAAAACCGCTTGAGCCACGCCTCTTTACTCTTGCCGAAGGTCTCAATTTCAGTCCAGCTATCCGCCCCTGCAATCACCGCACAGATCGCAATCGTGATGATCTCAAGCAGCGGATAGTCACAGCGCCCCTGTACGCGTGGATCATGCACGTCACCGAAGCACTCTTCAATGCTGGCCCAAGGATTTTCACTCATCGCAGTTTGTCCTTTCGTCGCAAACTGCGATTATCGCTTTTCTTTCACCTCACCTCAACTTCATTTTGAAGCGATTACCCTGCCGCCTGCTCACGAAAACTTGACAATCCCCCGCCCACCTGCGCTACAATAATAGGCGGCCATTATATATGGCAGTGCGACGCGCATCATTCCTGCAAGTCCCGTCTTTATTGCTCAGACGGGACTTTCATCTGTCCTCCGCCATCACTTCGTACACCCGCGCCCCGTCGCGGTCGAACACCAGCCGCAAATAGGGCGCATTGGCCACCGCCCCCGCCGCATACGACGCCGCCTCGTCCAGCGGCGGACGCCAGCGCACCATATCCGCCAGCGCGTCCGGGTTGGCGAAGACCTGCGGCACCAGCACATAGCGCACCCCCGCTGCCAGCAGCGCCGCCTGGTGCGCCGGATTGGTCGGGTCGCGCCAGAAGGCGCGCAGCACGGCTTGCTCGGCGTCGGCGCGCTCTGTCCCGCGAAAGAACGGTTGCGGGCGGAAGAAGACCGTGTCGCGCTCGGTGATGACCGGCGCCCAGTCGCCCTCGTGTGGGCCGGGGTGATTCAGCACGCGCGCCTCCGGGGGCGTGTGGTCGCGCAGCCACGCCATTGCCGCCACATCCGCCGCCGACGAGAACGCGCCGTAGAAGCGCACGCCCGCGTCTTTGCTGGCCGCCAGCAGCGGATCGAACGCTACGACGACCACCAGCAGCACCGCCGCTCCCAGCGCCACCGCCGGGTAGGCCAGCCGCCGCGCCAGCCGGTCAGCGCGCGCCGCGCCCCGCCGGTCGGCCAGCCACAACAGACCGCTCCCACCCAGGATGGTGTAGGGAATGATTGGCCCGTGCCAGGCCAGGCTGAACGGGTAATCGTACTTGAGCAGCGGGGTCAGCAGCGCCGGAAATGTCTGTTCCAGCAGGCCGAGCGTCGAGAACTCGACGATGGCCGCCAGCCAGACCAGCGCCAGCAAGGTCGCCGGAGAGCGCCGCCGCGCCCCAGTCAGCGCGCCAATCCCCGCCAGAAGTACCACGCCGCCGCCGTGCATGATCACCATCGTCCGCCAGTGCGCCGCGCTGACCTCGAATGGCGACTCGATGCCGGAGCCGAGCAATTCGTGCAAGCTGACCAGCCAGGGCGCGACCAGCAACAGCGCGCCCAGGGGGATCGCCCCCGCCGCGCCCAGCCAGGCGCGCAGCGACGGGCGCGGACGTGCCAGCCACACGACGAGCAGCCAGGGCGCGTAGCCGATGATCAGGGCGATGGTCGTGTCCGGCTGGCTGAGCGGCACCGCGGCCAGGCAGATCGCCGCCAGCGCCCCATTCCAGGCGTCCGGCGAGTGCAGCGCGCGCAGGGCGAAGGTGAGGAAGCCCAGGGAGAAGGCTAGCGCCAGCAGCGCCGTGTAGTGGGAGTCCATGAAGGCGGTGAGCAGGCCCGTCCCGCCCAGCGCCGCCAGCAGGAAGGCGCGACCCAGCCGCCGGTCGCCCAATTCGCAGCCCAGGTCATAGGCGGCCCAGGCAAACAACGCCGCCACCGCCGCGCCGAGCGCCATCTGCAGCGCGTGGATGCCGGGGGTGAAGCGCGCGCTCAGATGGGCAACCAGGGCCGGCTGCGCGGGCGCGTACAGATACTCGATCTCCGGATGCCAGGGGGCCAGCGTCATGTAGTCGCCACTGTCGCGCAGCGCCAGGGCCAGATAGCCGAAGCCCTGAGCGTCGGTGTCGAGCGGCACGGGCAGCACCAACAGCACGGCGCCAAAGGCGACGATGACCAGCGCCAGAACAGCCAGGTCGCGCGCGGGGGGCCAGTCCCAGCCGTCAGGCGTGTGGCGCTGGCGGCGCAGCGCCAGGCCGGTCGCCGCCGCGAACACGGCAATCCAGGCCGCGTCGCCCAGCCCGGCAGACCAGCCGATCAGCGGCGCGAGCAGCCAGGTCAGGTCTACGACGGCGGCCAGGGCTGCCACTGCCCCCAGGCCAATGCGCAGCCCGCGCACTGGCAGCGCGGCAGCGGCCAGAGTCCCCAGGCCGAGCAGCACACCGGTCAGCAGCAGGTAAGCGGCGAAATCCATCAGCGGCCCCCGCGCGTCAGAGGTGACGGAGCCGCGCGGCGTCAAGCGGGCGGATGGGGCGGGCGGGGTTGCCCGCCGCGATCATGCCGGGCGGGATGCTGCGCGTCACGACGCTGCCCGCGCCGATCACGCTGCCCGCGCCGATGGTCACCCCCTTGAGCACCAGCGAGTTCATGCCAATGAAGACGCCATCCCCAATGATCACCGGGGCGGTCGCGCCGTCCAGCGGGCGGGCCAGGCGCGTTGCCAGGTCGAGCGGGTGGAAGTCGGTGTCGGTGATCGTGCAGTTGGCCCCCACCCACACGTGATCGCCGATGGTGATCGACTCCTCGGCGCAGATCGTCCCGCCGGTCATGCCGAAGCCGCGCCCGATGACCAGCCGCGCGCCCGGCCTGCGCGTGGAGAGGATGACCGGATGATTGGGGCCGAGGGCGTTGCTGTGCGGCGTCGAGCGCAGCGACAGCCCATCCCCGATGAGGATGGTGCTGCTGCGGTGCTTCTGTAGGATGGGCACGCCATAGAAGCGCCAGCCGCGCCCCCAGCGCACCCCGGCCAGGGCAAAGATCAGCCGCGTGGTGGGCCAACTCAGCAGGCGGCGCAATTCCAGCCGGACGCGCCAGGGCGTGTCGAGGGCCATGCGCAGCGCGCCCGCCGAGAGCAGCGTCTCCGGCGGGGTGGGGTCGTGATCGTGCTGCGGGTGTTCGCCCATAAATAGCCCACCTTGATTGCCAGTTATCTACCTCACCCCCGTTTCGCTTCGCTCAACTCCCCCCTCTCCGCTGGCGGGGAGGGGGTCAGGGGGTGAGGTTGCAAGCGAGAAGCAACGAACCAGCAATCAGGATAAATAGCCCTGGATGATGCCCACCAGTTGCCTGGCGCGGTGGCGGAAAGTGTGCTCCTTCAAGAAGCGCTCGCGGGCGGCCTGGCCCATCGCGCGCCGGGCGTCGTCGTGCGCCAGCAGCCAAGTATACCGCTCAATCGCTTCTTCGGCGCTGTGCACGACGATCAGCTCTTTCTCCGGCTCGAACCACGTCTCGATGCCCTCGTAGGGGTTGCAAACCATGCACGCGCCCAGCGAAGCCAGCTCGAACGGGCGCGACGACGACGAGGCGAACACCGAGGCATGGGCCTTGCGCGTGATGACCAGATTGATCTTGCTGCGGCAGGCATACTCGCGCAGCTTGCTGAACGACAGGTAGGGCAGCATCTGCGCCCGACCCAGGTCGCCCAGGCGCGTCCCACGCACGGCGAAGCGCGCGTCCGGCAGGGCCAGGCTCGGCGCGCGCACCATGGCGTCAATCCACTCGCTCCGGTATTCGCGCCCGTGCCCGTAGAAAAACGCATCGAGGTCTTGAGGCACATCCACCGGGCTGAACAGGTCTTCGTCCGCGCCGTAGAACAGCGTGTGCACGGCGCGCGCGCCCAGGTCGAGCAGGCCCTGCCGCCCGCCCTCGCTATTGGAGATGAATGCCGTGTATTCGGACAGGTCCGCACCCTGGTAGGTGCGGAAGCCAGTAGCGAAGCCCATGAAGGTGGGCAGGCTGGCGGGCACGTCCCCGTCGTAGAACAGCACCGGCTTGTTGTGCTTCTGGGTGATGTGACGCGCCACGCCGTTCAGATGATTGGCCGGGACAGTGATCATCAGCACAGCATCTACATCCGTTTGCTGGCGCAGGATGCGATCCACATGATGACGCCAGCGCGGGGCGATCACCGCCTGCGCCACGCGCCGCACCAGCCGATCGGAGAGGCTCTCGGCCTGCGGTTGTGCCCCTTCGACCTGCGTCTGCCGGTCGCCAGTGAGACGACGCAGGGTATCGCGGGCCAGCTTGAACAGATCGCCTTCGCGCTTGGCCGGGTTGGGAGCGGCCCGCCACCAGGGGGACTCGATGGCCGGTCCCTGGTAGGGCGCGGCGATCACGTCCACGCCCACCTCGTACAGCGCCTTGAGCAACTGCCACCAGGCAGGCGTGGCACTGAAGGGTTGGGTCAGATCGAGCGAGGAGACGATCACCAGTAGTTTCATGGGCGTGCCATCCTGAAAGAGAGACTTGAGTCAGGAGTCAGGAGTCGGGAGTTTGGTCGCTCGTCTGGCGTGGCGGCGAGCGATGGCCCGCTCGAAGACGGCGAGCATGGCCTCGGTCTGGCGCTTAAGCGTGAATTGCTGTTCAACGCGGGCGCGCCCGGCAGCGGCCATGCGCCCGCGCAGCGATTCGTCGGTCAGCAGGCGGATCAGGCGATCGGCCAGCGCCTCGGTGTTGTACGGGTTGACGACGAAGCCGGTCTCGCCGTCCACGACCACTTCGCGCGGGCCGCCGAAACACGTCACAACGGGCACCGCGCCGGCGGCCATGCCTTCCAGGGCTGTTATGCCGAACGTCTCAAAGTACACCGAGGGCAGCGTCACCGCCTGCGCCAGCCGGTAGGCCGTCGCCAGCTCGCTTCCCTCCAGCCAGCTCCCTGGCACGATCACGTCCGCCAGATCGGGGTGCTCCCCCAACAGCCGCTGCAGATAGGCGTCGGAACGCGACAGCACCAGCAGCGCCACGTCCGGCACGGTCTGGCGCACCTGTCGTAGCGCCGCCAGCAGTTGCTGATCGCCTTTGGCGCGGTTCAGCCGCCCTCCGAAGAGAATCACCCGCCGCCCCTCCAGCCTGTAGCGCTGGCGTAGCACGGCGACAGCGACTTCGGGCACGTCGAAACGGCTGGGATCGATCCCGTTGTGCACCACTTCGAACGGCGGCAGGCGGTTGGCTTCCAGCGCCTTCTTCAATTCGTGGCTCACGGCGACGCGCGCGTCGGTGTAGTAGCGCAACGTGTGGCGGATAGAGAGATTGCGCGCCGGATTCCAGCGAAAACGCATCTGGCGCAGGTTATAGCCGAAGGGCAGCCGATAATTGAAGCCGTCGCATTGCTCCGGGCGGGCAGGGTCAATGAAGTGGGTGAGCTTGCCATAGGCGACGGTCATCGCATCGTGGGCGGTGAAGATCGTCGCCGCTCCAACATGGCGGGCAATGACCAGGCTGTGATAGCTGAGATGGCTGTGCACGTTATGGGCGTGTACCACGTCAGGGCGCAGTTGGCGCAGCAGCCGGTTGAGCAGCCAGACGGTCTGCGGGTTGAACAGGCCAAACCACGCCCGCCACCGTTCAGCATAGCGCGAATGCAGCACGTGCACGGTGAAGCCGTCGCGCTTCTCGACCCGCGACGGCCCCGGCGATGACGTGATGAACGTGACGCGCTGCCCGACGGCGACGTACCCCTGTCCCAGTTGCCAGGCGACCCTGCCCGCGCCGCCTGGTTCGTCGGGCGGGAGCATGTCGCTGAGGATGACGATGTGCATCGGCGTGGGCATGGGGTGTCTTTGGTGATCGGTAACCGGTCGCCAGTTGGTGGTGATCGGTTGTCAGTTGTCAGCAGCCAGTAATCAGTGACCAGGCGCGCATTCTCTCCCTAAGATACCACACCCCCGCCGCCCTGTCAGCCGAGCGCCCGCGCATAGAGCGCCGCCACACGCCGGGCGACCTGCGCCCAGTCCTGCGTTTGGGCATAGGCGCGGCCCGCCGCCCCCAGCCGCGCCCGCAGCGTGTCGTCGGTCAACACGCGCACAATCGCCTCGGCCAGCGCGGGCACGTCGTCCTGTGGGACGAGCAAACCCGTCTCGCCGTCGCGCACGGCCTCGGCGACGCCGCTGCCCGTCGTGCCGATCACCGGCAGGCCGCACGCGCTCGCCTCTAGGAAGACCAGCCCGAAGCCCTCGAATTTCTCCCCTACCGTCAGCGAAGGTAGCGCGAACACGTCGGTGCCCTGGTACCAGCCGCGCAACTCCTCTTCGGATACCTGGCCGGGCAGGTGCACGCAGTCCGCCAGGCCCAGGGCGCGCGCCTTTTCCTGTACGCTGGCCAGATAGTCCGGCTCCAACTGGATGCCGGTCACGACAAGCTGCGCATCCGGCACGCGCTCACGCACGCGGGCCAGCGCCTCGACCAGCAGATGCGTCCCCTTGCGCGCCTTGACGCCGCCGGTCGCCAGGATGGTCGGGCCGCGCTTGGCGGGCGCGGGCGCGGGTGTTTGGAAACGGGCCACGTGCACGCCATTGCGGATGACGTGCGGTGCGCTGCCCGGCAACGCTGCCTGCACTTGCGCCGCGGTGAACTCGCTCACGGCGATCAGATGCGCGCGGCGATAGGCGCGGCGGTAGAGCGCGCCGACCACCCGCCGCCCCACCGTCTGCGGCACGTAGGTGCCGTGCGCCGTAACCACCAGCGGGCGCTGACCCGCTGCCGCCGCGCCCAGGACGCTGTACGGCTCGGCGACGATGTGCAGCAGGTCGCAGTCGGCGGTTGCCCGGCGGACGCGCGGGATCGCCAGCAGCGAGCGGACGACGAACAGGCGCGGGCGCGGCACCAGGCGCGGTAATACCGGGCGCAGGTCGGCCAGCCCGTACACTTCGTCCTGCGTAGCGTCTGGCTGCGTGAGGGCGACCACGTCGATCCCCTGTCCAGCCAAAGCGCGGGCCAGTTCCAGGGCATAGCGTGCCCAGCCGTAGCGCGTGCTGATACCTGGGGAGAGCAAGGCGACGCGCATGGCCTTTGTCACCGCTTGCGGGCTTTCACCCAATAACTGGACGGGAAGTTGGGCACACTGTGATCTATCGCATTAAGTCTCAGAATATCGTACTGATCTCTGAGTAGATAGCGGATACCGTACTCGGTGAAACGCCAGTAATCGTGCGGCTCCAGGTGCAACGCCTGGCGGAAGGGCAACCCCAGCAGCAGGATTCCCCCTGGTTTGAGGATGCGGGTAATCTCTGCCAGCGCGCTCAGGTAGTCATCTACGTGCTCCAGCACGCTCCCGCACAGCACCGCGTCATACGACTCGTCGGCGATCTCCGGCATATGCCGTATGTCAATCTGCAATTGTGCCCCGCGCGCCGTGGAAAGATCGGCGGTGGTGTAGGACTCGGCGGCGATGAAGTAGTCGCGGTAATGCTTTCCTTCTTTGTCGGAGTCGCTGCCCGCGCCGATGGCGATCACATCGCCGGTCACATCGGCGGCGTGCTGCCGCAGCCAGGCATTGGTCTCGCGGCGGTTGCGCGTGATGTGCAACCCTAGTAACTCCAGGATTTTTATCTTCAGCCAGACGGGAAGCAGGTGCTTGAAGCGTTCTTTGAAGCGATAGAGCAACATGCGCATGGGAGAATGCTCCTTGAAGATAGCAGTCAGCGATGGGGGAGCGGTGATCAGCGGTCAACGATCGGCGTCTTTCAGACTTCCGAAGTCTTGGAGACTTCGGAAGTCTCTAGCCGAGAACTTGCGCGACGCTCAACCAGCCCCCTCCACAAATGTCTTGATCGCTGCCGCCCGTGCCGCCCAAGTATAACGTGCCAGGGCTTCGGCGTGGGCGCGCGTCCCTAATTGCTCGCGCAGCACCGGATCGTCACGCAGCCGGCGAATCGCTGCTGCCAGCGCCGCTGCGTCATCGTGCGGGACAAGTAGCGCCGTCTCACCATCGGCCAGCACTTCGGCGAAGGCGGGCAGGCCGGAGGCGACGATGGCTCGCCCCGCTGCCATATACTCGAACAGCTTGAGCGGCGAAGTGTAGTAGGCAAACTGCTCCGTCCAGGGGTGGGGCATGGCGCAGACATCGAACGCGCTCAGGTATAGCGGCACCGCATCTGGCGGTACCTGCCCTGTTGCCAGGAAGCGTGCCCCATCCAGCCCTGCCGCCGTCCAGCAGGCACGCAATGCCGCGACCATCTCCTCCGGCCCGCCGACAATTGCCAGGTGTGCGCCCTCGACCTGACGTAGCGCCTCCACCAGTGTCCTTACGCCCTTGTCCAGGCCGAGCATGGTCAGCCGCCCCACCCAGCCGACAATGAAGGCATCTGCTGGCCAGCCTGCCGCCGCCCGCGCCTCGGCACGGGAGGGTAGATCGGCGAAGCGGGCCGCGCGGAAACCGTCGTGCGCCACCAGCACGCGCGTCGCCCCCAGCGCGCGCATATAGTC
>DYGW01000145.1 GCA_020724485.1 Thermoflexus sp.
GCTTGACCTGGTTGCGGCTGCTCGCCTCGACAATCCCGCGCACGTCGAGCGCCCCTGCCTGGGCGCGGTCGCGCATCAGCAGCATGACGCTGTGCTGCGCGCCGTCCTCCGTCCATTCCAGGCTCTCGGTGAATGAAAAGGCCATGAAGCGCACCGACTGCGCCCCGTTAACCAGCTCGGCCAGGCGCGCGCCCACATCGCCCTCGGACTCGAAGTACGTCTCGATCTGCGTGCCGTCAACGGTCACAGTCTGGTTGGGGACAGCTTTTGGCGACGACTTGCCGAACTGCCCGGCGAACAGTTCTTCAAACTCGGCGGTGTAGTTCTGCGCCAGGCGGCTGGAGCGGATGAGCATGGCGTTATTGTTGTTGCGGTAGAAGGCATTGGGCTTGAGGTTGGTCGAGCCGGTCCAGACGTACAGGCCGTCAATGACCACGAACTTGTTGTGCATGTAGCCGCGCCGCGTCCCATCCGAGACAACAGGAATATCGGCCAGCTCAAGCTGGTCGAAGGTGGCGTCGGGGCTTTCCAGGCCATCCGTGCCGTCGGTCACCACGCGCACCTGGACGCCGCGCTCTTTGGCGCGGATCAGCGCGTCGGTGATCGGTTGCGACTCCAACTCGTAGATCGCCATGTCCACCGTCTGCTGCGCGCCGTCAAGGGCGGTCACCAACGCCCCTTCGACTGGCGAGTCGTGAAAATCCGCCTCGTCCTGCGACGCGACCGGTGAGGAGAAGTAAAGCTGGAACCACCCGCCGTCATACCCGCCAGGGATGCGCGCCAGCGTCGTCGAAGGGATCTCGACCGGCTCGGCGATCTCAGCGGCGGGGGGCTTCTCGCCCGTGTCGCTCTCGGTGTTGAGCACGTCAATGCCCAGCCCGTACTGGACGAACAGCACGATGGCGATCAGGATGATGCCTGTAGTCCCGCCCAGCGTGACGCGCCGGGCTTTGGAACGGGTGGGCGGGCGGCGGCGCCGCCGGCTGCTGCTACGATCCATGCGTCTCTCCTGGGGGTAGTGGTGGGTCGGGTTCCTGGGGCGCAGCCGAGGGGCGTCCGGGCAGCGGGGGTGCGGGTGGCGCGCTATCGGGCGGCGTCAGGCGGGCGATCAGGTCGCGGAGCAGGTCGGCGTTGGAGCGGGCGCTGTGCCCGGCCAGCCACGCCGCGATCTCCTCGTCGCTGAAGGTGGGAGCCTCCTCGCCGTACAGCTCGCGGCTGAGCTGGTTGACCATCTGGAACGTGCGTGTGAGCCAGGCCGCGTCTTTCTTGTGGCGGTAAGTCACCAGCCAGTTGAGGCGCGTCATCAGCCGCGCCAGCTCATAGCCCTGGTCGGCGATCTGCTCGTCGTCATCGGCGAGCCGGTTGGCAGCCGCCAGATGCGCAGCAAGCTGCCTGGCGCGGGTCAACCCCCATTCGACAAAGGGCACGGCTTCGTCGTCGCGCAGCCCATCGCGCACCTTCTCGCTGGAGACGATGGTATCCTGCATCAGCCTGGCCGCGCGCTCAACGTCTTCGGGGGTCCGGGATGTCATGTGCCCTCAACTCCAGGCTTCACACACCAGTAAGTCTCATTCTAGCGGGCGAGTGGAGAATGGTCAATCACCAGGCGCAACGCCGGGCTGCTTCTCCTCCTGCTCCAGAATGACGCGCATCGTCGGTGCATCTATGTTGCCGCCGCTCAGAATCACGCCCACGCGCCCGGCAGCGCGCACCGCCCCGCTGAGCAGCGCGGCCACGCCCAGCGCGCCGGACGGCTCGACGACGATCTTGGCGCGGAATAGTAAGAAGCGCACCGCCTCGACGATGGCCGCCTCGCCGACCGTGCGCATATCGTCCACGTAGGCGCGCACCAGCGGGAACGTCAGCGCGCCCAGCGAGGGCGTGCGCGTCCCGTCGGCGATGGTCGGCGGGTTGTGGACGGTGTGCAGCACGCCCGTGCGGAAGGAGCGCGTCGCGTCGTCGGCCACTTCCGGCTCGATGCCGATCACCTGGCAGGCGGGCCACACCCCTTTGGCTGCAATCGCCGATCCGCTGAGCAGCCCGCCCCCGCCGCATGGCACCAACAGCGCATCCAGCGGGCCGGCCTGCTCGAATAGCTCCAGCGCCGCCGTCCCCTGCCCGGCGATGATCTGCGGGTGGTCGTAGGGCGGCACGATGGTATAGCCGCACTCGGTGGCCAGCGCCTCGGCAATGGCCCGCCGGTCGCCGGTCTCTGGGTCGTAGGGGATCACGCGCGCGCCGTAGCCCTCGGTCGCGGCGCGCTTGGTGGCGGGCGCGTTGGCGGGCATGACCACGTGCGCCGTCGCGCCGAGCAGACGGCAGGCCAGCGCGACCGCCTGGGCGTGGTTGCCAGACGAATAGGTGATCACGCCGCGCGCGCGCTCCGCGTCAGAAAGCTGGCTGATGGTGTTGTACGCGCCCCGGAACTTGAACGCCCCGACGCGCTGCAGATTCTCGCACTTGAGGAAGACTTCAGCGCCGGCGCGCGCGTTGAGCGTGCGCGAGGTCAGCACCGGCGTGACGTGAGCCTGGCCGTGCAGGCGGCGGGCCGCCGCTGTCACCTGGGCGAATAACGAGGCGTGATCGTGTGCCATGCGCGCTGCCCCCTCTCAAAACGGCTGGCACCCAGTGTCTCCATTATAGGTGAGTATGGCACATTGAACGAATCTTGCAGGATGTGAGCAAAGTCTGGCAGTGACTCGCTTGACGCCGCGCGGGAGTGAGGTCAACCGGCTGATGCACGGCGGATTCAGATGCGATTGCCCCGCCCCGATTCCCGCCCAAGAGAACGCAACGCCGCCAGGTATGCCTGCCCTATTCAATCTCTGGCAGGCTGGGTGCCAGCAGCGCGGCCATGACCGGGTCGCTCCAGGGGTCGCAGTCGGCGGGGACGACCCGCGACGCGATCTCCGCCAGCGGCGCGGACGGGTTGAGCGCGTTCCAGGCCAGGCGTGATAGCTCGCCGATGACCGGCGCGGACAGCTCGAACTCCAGCCAGTCGCGCCCGTATAGCGTCACCACGAGCACGTAGGCAGCCTCCGGCCCGATGACCAGCCCGGCGTCGCCGTGCGTGTCGCCGATCCAGCCGTGCTTGTGCAACACGCGCGCGCTCAGTGGCACGCCCGCTTCAAGGAAGACGCCGACCGCGTTGGCGTCCAGCGCGGTGAGCATCTGCCGGCACTCCTGGACGGTGAAGGCGTTCGGGAAGCGTTCCAGCAGCAGCCCGCCTTCCCCTTGCGCGCACTGGTAAATGCTCGCCAGCAGCCAGCCGAGGTCGGCGGGCACGACCTGGTTGGTAGGGTCGGGGCGCGTCCGGCTCTGATCTGCGCCGGTGATGATCGTGCCCACGTCGAGCGCCGGCTCGCCCTCGCGGATGGTATAGGGGCGCATGATGAACGTCCCGCCCAGCCCTAACTGCTGCATGGTCGCCGTGACGCGCCCCGCGCCGCGCAACGCGTCGTCGCCGCCGATCTGCGCGAGCAGCTCATTGGTGGTCAGGTTCTCGCTGCACATCATCGTGTCGGCGACCAGGAACGCATCGTCGCGGCTCAGGGGGCCGTCGTGCGCCAGGAAGTACGTCACCAGGATCGGGATTTTGGTCAGGCTCATGCCGCTGTAGGCCACGTCACCGTTGAGCGTGAAGGTGTCGCCCGTGCGCAGGTCGAGCAAGAAGACGGAGGCGATCTGATCGCCGGTGGGGGCGAAGCCCTGCGCCAGCAGGTACTCGTGCATGGTCGCTCCCAGCGTACCAGCCAGGCGGCCCGCCGCGACTGGCGCGCTGTCCCAGGGAGCGCCGCCTACGACGACCGTCTGCGGCGTGGGCGTCAGCGTCGGGTAGCTGAAGACGCTGGTCTCGGTGACCGGCACGCTGCCCAAGTCACCGCTGATTTCCACGACCTCGCTGTAAAGCCACCCGCTGTCCGTCGGCGACTCCGGAAGGGCGACGCGCAGCCAGGGTACCAACGCGTGCCGCTCGATGACGCGGAAGCTGGTGCCCTCCGCCACGCGCACGATGACCGGGTAGCTGAGGTCGGGGCCGAAGCGCAGGTTGGCCTCGCCGAGCGTCGTAGCGAGCGGCCCGCTGAGCGTGGGCGTGAGGAAAGGAGTGGGCGTTGGCGTGCTGGAGACCGGTGCATCGCCAGAGGGCGCGATCAGCGCGGGCGTGGGAGTGGCTGGCGACGCATCTACCGGCGGGAACGCGCTCACTTGCGGCACGTCGGCCAGGCTGCCCGTCACCGTCACCAGGTCGGCGAAGACCCACGCCTCGGCGCTACCCGGCACGTCCAGGCGCAGCCAGGGCACGTACACGTGACGGGCCAGCACGCGGTAGCGCGTCCCGCTGGCGATGGCCCCCACCTGCGCGTACTCCACGCCTGGCCCGGCGCGCAGATTCGCCTGGCCGATGGCTTCGGCGTAGACCTCTCGGAGAGGCGCGGATTGCGCGGCGGTACGTGGCGCGCTGCCCGGCCAGAGCGGAATCGCGGCCAGACTTAGCAGGGTGAGCAGAAACAGCCATCCGTGACGCGGCATGGTGCGGCTCCTCGGACGTGGGCCAACAAAAAAGGCGACTCCGCAGTGACGGATCGCCCCCCGCAAATTACCTGTGAGCGTGGAGGGATTCGAACCCCCAACCAATGGCTTAAAAGGCCACTGCTCTACCGTTGAGCTACACGCCCCGACCAGTGAGGCAAGTATAGCATAATCCGGTCGGTTAGCAACGGCGATTTGGGCGTGTGGCGTGGGGCAATCGCCTCTGAACCTGCCGTACCAGCCGGTTGACCTCATCCCCGCTCGGCGCTGGCGCGCCTCGCCGCCCCCTCTCCACACGCGGCTATACGTTACCCGCATCTCCCGCGAGACATGCTCCCCTCATCCCCCAGCCCCTTCCTCCATGCTGTTGTATAGACCGGGATGGGGGAATTTGTAGGTTGCGGCTAGTTCTCTAGATATTTTATTTGGCGATTTGCGCCAACACTGCTATCATTCTACCATTCTCGCGCAAACGTTTCGCGCAAACGTTTTCGTCACATTCGCCCAGGTGCCCGCGCACGCGGCGGGCATCCCACTGACGCGCCGTTTGTGGAGCAACAGAATTATGGTCAAACTCGAACGTTATCAGGGCACGGTGAAGAGTTTTAACACGTATGGGGGTTCGGGCACGATTGCACTGCCCGATGGACGAGAGGTGCTCGTCCGCTATTCGGCTATTCGCGGAACAGGCATTCGCACGCTGCGCGAAGGTGCTCTCGTGTCGTTTGTGCTCGAAGAAACGCGGCGCGGGCTGTGCGCTGTGTGTGTGCAGGACGAGTCGGCTGATCACTGAAGCGCCGGCGATCTGCTGCGACTACTTCCTCTCAGCACTCTCCTCCTGGCCAGGTCTTCCCCACCGTGGGATGGTAGACCGTAAACTGCTGCGTGCGTTACAATCAAGAGAGTACCAGCCCGGCCCTGGCGAGCCAGGTTGCTGCGCGCCACAGGCGCGCCGTGACTCTGCGCGCTGCCTCCGGCAGGGGCGCAGGGGAGCACACCTGACTGACACTGGATCAAGGCGAAGTCTGAGCGCGACTTCGTTTGACGTTGGAACGGCATCACATACACCGGACGATTGAGTGAGGGACGCTTGGGCGTCCCTAGAGGAGTTTATCCATGCCAAATCCCGCTAAGCTGCGCATCCTGCCCCTGGGCGGGCTGGGTGAGATCGGCAAGAACATGATGCTGATCCAGTACGAGGACGACAGCATCATCATTGACACGGGCATCATGTTCCCCGAAAACGACATGCTCGGCATTGACTATATCATCCCCGACTTCCAGTATGTCATTGACCAGGTTGCCGAGGGGCTGATCGTGCACGGCATCATCATCACGCACGGGCACGAAGACCACACCGGCGCGATCGGGCATGTCCTCGACGCGCTGCCTGTCCCCGTCTACGCGACGGCGCTAACCGCCGGCCTGCTGGAGATCAAGTTGCGCCAGTTCGGCCACACCGATCACCCGCTGCACGTCTTCAAGGCGGGCGACGTGCTCCAGCTTGGCCCGTTCAGCATTGAGACCTTTCACGTCTGCCACAGCATCCCCGACGGCGTGGGGCTGGGCATCAACACGCCTGTCGGCCTGATCGTCCATTCCAGCGATTTCAAGTTCGACCACACGCCGGTAGACGGCTGGCCGCCGGACTTCGCCAAGCTGGCCGAGTTCGCGCAGCGCGGCGTGCTGGCCTTGCTCTCGGACAGCACCAACGCCGACCAGGAAGGCTGGACGCCATCCGAACGGGTGATTGACCGGGCTTTCAGTGAGGTTTTCGCCAGGGCCAAGGGGCGTATCATCGTCGCCACGTTCGCCTCGCTGGTCTCGCGCATCCAACAGGTGGCGCAGGTGACGCAGCAGCACAACCGCAAGATGGCCGTCGCCGGGCACAGCATGGTCGAGTACATCAAAGTGGCGAGCAAGCTCGGCTATCTCAAGCTGCCCCCCGACCTGCTGGTGCCCGTAGACCGGGCGAACAAGATGCCGCCGCACGAGATCGTGATCATGGCCACCGGCACGCAGGGCGAGCCGTCCGCTGTGCTGGGGCGGCTGGCCTGGGGCCAGCACCGCCAGCTTGAGATCGAGCGCGGCGACACGGTCATCATGTCCGCTCACCCCATTCCCGGCAACGAGGAACTGGTGCACCGCACGATCAACAAGCTGATCCAGCGCGGAGCGCACGTCATCTACGACCCGATCGCCAGGGTGCACGTCTCCGGCCACGCGCGGCGCGACGAGCTGAAGCTGCTGATCAACCTGCTGCGCCCCAAGTTCTTTATCCCCATTCACGGCGAGCTGCGCCACCTGACCCAGCACAGCCTGCTCGCGCAGGAACTGGGCATCCCGGCGCAGAATATCGCAGTGGTCGAGAATGGCACCGAGATTCTGCTCAGCGCCGACCGGCTGCAGGTGGGCGAGCGCGTGCCCGGCGGGTACGTGTTCGTGGACGGCAAGGGCGTGGGCGATGTTGGCCCCATCGTCATGCGCGACCGCGAGACGCTGGGCCGCGATGGGTTCGTCAGCGTGCTGGTGCTGATTGACGCCGAGACGGGCGAATTGGCCGAGCCGCCGGAAGTGATCTCGCGCGGGTTCGTCTTCCTGCGCGACGCCTCCGAATTGATCGAGATGGCCCAGCAGCGCATCGCCGAGGTGGTGCGCGAGCACCAGCGCGGCAGCCTGACGGTCGCCATCCAGGACGCGCTGTCCAAGATGTTCTACACCGAGACCAAGCGCCGCCCGATGACCTTCGCCTTTGTGCGCGAGGTGAGCATGGCGAAGTGAGCGGCGGTTAGCCTCCCCTCGCTCGGATGGAGGCGATTCTGTTCATGGGTTGATGGCGTAGAGGCGTATCGCATACGCCCCTGCTGCTCTACTCCCGATCTCGCTCTAGGCACCTGTCCGGGCGCGCTGTATACTGGGCGCTTCACAGGCGGTGGCTTGGCACCGCTGTACTTACCAGACTGAGGGCACGGCAGTGCGCACGCTCATACGGGATGTCGGGCGCGACACGCGCTGGGTGATGTGGTCTTACGCGCTGTGGGGCGTAGGCGAAGGGCTGTGGATGTTCATCCAGCCGCTCTATGCCAAGTCGCTCGGCGCCACGCCGGACCAGACCGGCTTCATGATCGGGCTGTGGGGCCTGGGCCGCCTGCTGTTCATCCTGCCATCGGGCATCCTGGCCGATCGCTTTGGCGCGCGGCGGCTGATGCTGCCCAGTTGGTACCTGAGCCTGGCCGGCGTGACGATTATGGCCCTGGCCCCCGACTGGCGTTGGGCTGCGCCGGGTTTCCTGGTCTACGGCTTCTCGGCGGCGGCCACCTCCGTCACTAACCTGTACATCACCCAGTCGGCGCGTTACGATCCTACGCGCAGCGCAGCGCTGCCGCTGCAAGCCGTGCTCACCCTGATATGGGCGGCCTACTCGCTGGGATTGGTTGTCACGCCGGCCATCGGCGGCTGGATCGGCGAGCAGTTCTCGCTGCGCACCGTGTACATCATCAGCCTGTTCTGGTTCGTGCTGAGCACGTTGGCGATCATGCGCACGCGGCCCTACCCGACGCCGGAGCCGCCGCCGGGCGGCTACGATTACGGCGGGCTGCTGCGCCGCCGGGCGATCACCGGGCCGCTGGTCGTGCTGACGCTCGGCTTCGTGGCCATTCTCACCGGGCAGACGCTCTCCTCGCAGTACCTGGAGGAAGCGCGCGGCTTTTCGCGGGGCGCCATCGGCATCTTCGGGTCGCTGAACGCACTGGGCACGGCAGTGTTCAGCCTGCTGCTGGGCCAGCTGACCTCGTGGCGCGGCTTCTTCAGCAGCTTGCTGCTCGTGCTCGTCTCGTTCGCCCTGCTGATGATTACCGGCAACGTGGTGGTGGTGGCTGCGGCCGCCTTCCTGCTCGGCGCGCACTACGCCTCGCGCCCGCTGGCCGCCAGCGTGATCGGCGAGCGCGTGCCCGCCCACCAGCATGGCATCGCCTACGCGCTCGTAGACGCGGTGGCCGGGCTGGCGACCATAATTGGCACCAACGCCGCCGGGAGGTTGTACGGGGCCAACCCCGAGTGGCCCTTCGCCGCCGGGATCGTGGGCGTCGCCCTGGTGACGGCGCTGGGCGCGGCGCTGCGTCTGCGCGGCACAACCCGCGCGCTGCGCCTGCGTATACTACGTGTACAGCGTTAGATCAGCGAGGGTGCCGGGGGGTGATGAGTAGGGAGTGGAAAGTGACGTGAGGGCAGATTCTCACGACTCCTGACTCAGAACTCATGACCCATCACCCACCGACGCAGTGAGGAAGTCCGCCATGACCAAACAGAAGCGCAACGCCAACCCGGACCTGCTCGCCCGGCTGTGGAACGACACCGTGCTCGGCTGGCGGCTGCTGTTCGACCGGCGGGTGAGCGGCTCGGCCAAGCTCATCCCACTGTTGATCGTCTTTTACATCCTCTCGCCCATTGACCTGGTGCCGGATGTCCTGCTGCCGTTCGGCGTGGTGGATGATCTGAGCGCGTTCCTGATCGGACTGCAGATGTTCATCCGCCGTGCCCCGCGTGATGTGGTGGACGAGCATCGCGGCCTGCGCCCGCGCCAGCAGCCCGGCAGCTACACTCCGCCGGAGAACGCGCGGATTATCGAGGGTGAGTACGAAGTGCGCGACGAGGTCTGAGCGCGGTGCCGCTGCTGTACCTGATCCGCCACCCGCGCACGCAGCCTGACCCGGCGCGCCCCGCTTCACGCTGGGATCTCAGTGCGGAGGGCCGCGCCCAGGTGCGCGCCCTGGCCGCCCTGCCGCTGTGGGCGGCGATAGGGGCGGTGATCACCAGCGCGCAACCCAAAGCCGCTGCCGTTGGCGAAGCGGTGCGCGCCGCGCATGGCGTCCCCTGGCAGGTCGTGGCTGCGCTCGACGAAGCCCGGCGCGACTCGTGGCTGAGCGCCGGCGAGTTTGACCAGGCGCAGCGGGCGTTCTTCGTCCGTCCGGAGGTTCCGCCGGCCCCCGGCTGGGAAACGGCGCAGGCGGCGGGCGAACGTTTCGCAGCGGCGATGGGTGATGTGCTGGCGCGGTACCCCAATCAGTCGCTGGCGGTCGTCGCCCACGCGAGCGTGTTGACGCTGTACGCGGCGCGGCTGCGCGGCGCAGCGCCCAATTATGACGACTGGCGCGCGATCGGGTTTGCGGCGATCATGGCCGTTGACCGGGCCAGCCTGCGCCCGCTGACGCCGTTCCTCTCAGTCGCTGGCGGTCGTCGCCCACGCGAGCGTGTTGACGCTGTACGCGGCGCGG
>DYGW01000146.1 GCA_020724485.1 Thermoflexus sp.
GCCAAGTACGGCCAGGACAACGCCGATTACCTGATGGAAGTGCTCGGCGAGTGGGGCAAGCACTATGAGCGCGCCGTGTACATTGACATGGGCAGCGGCGACGGTGCCGCCTTCGAGCAGTTGGCCCGCGACCAGGCGGCGCGGCGCGGCTGGGCGTTCGAGCGCAAGCAGGGCGACCGGCGGATGCTGCGGATGCTGCTCTACGGCGACTGGGCAGAGAATGAATTCCTGGTCGTGCCGCCCGGTCACGCCATCCAGCAGTCCGGCGACGAGACGGAGCTGATCGCCGCGCGCAAAGTGGACGAGAGCCATGACTGAGGTCGCCTTCCAGCCGATCGGGCGGCGCATCGAGGCGCGGCCCGGCGATACCCTGCTCGAAACGGCCCAGGACGCGGGCGTGGCGCTGTCGGCGGTGTGTGGCGGCGTGGGCGTGTGCGGCGACTGCCGCGTGCGTGTGCTGCAGGGCGCGGTCAGCGCGCTCAACGCCGTCGAGGAGGAGATGCTCTCCGAGGCTGACCTGGCGAGCGGGCTGCGCCTGGCCTGCCAGACGGAGATCGTGGGCGAGGCCCTGATCGTCGTGGACGTGCCGCCGGACTCGCTGAGCGCCGCCCAGCGCAGCCAGGTCGAGGGCGAGGAGATTCCCCTGGCGGTGGCCCCGGCCATCCAGACCTACGATCTGGCTGCCGACCCACCCTCGGTGGACGATCTGCGCGGCGACTGGGAGCGGGTGACGGGCCTCCCGGCGGGTGAGTGGCGCGTCTCCGCGCCGGTGATGGCCGAGCTGCCTGGCACGCTGCGCGGGCACGGCTGGCGCACGCGCATGGTCGCGCTGGGGCGCGACGTGGTGCGCTTCCTGCCGCCGGAGGCCACGCCGCTCGGCTTCGCCGTGGACGTGGGCACGACCGGCCTGGCCGCCTACCTGGTGGACCTGCTGACCGGCGCGACGGTCGGCATCGCCGGGGCGACCAACCCGCAGATCGCCTATGGCGAGGACGTGATGGCCCGCCTGACGCTGTGCGTCCGCGACCCAGACGGGCTGTCCAAGCTGCAAAAGGCGATCATCGGCGGCCTCAACGACCTGCTGCGTGAGGTCTGCGCCCAGGCGGGCGTCTCGCCGCGCCGCGTGGTGGACGTGGTGACGGTGGGCAACACGGCTATGCATCACCTGCTGCTCGGTCTGCCGGTCGAGCAGCTTGGCTCCGCGCCCTACGTCCCGGCGGTGTCGTCGGCCATAGTCACGCCGGCCCGCGCCCTGGGCCTGGACGTGGCGGCGGGGGCCTGCGTCTACCTGCCGCCCAACGTCGCCGGTTTCGTCGGCGGAGACCACGTGGCCATGCTGCTGGCGACGGAGACCGCCGAGCAGCCCGGCGTCACGCTCAGCCTGGACATCGGCACCAACACCGAGGTCACGCTCAACGCGCACGGCAAGCTGTGGAGCTGCTCGACGGCGTCCGGCCCGGCCTTCGAGGGCGCGCACATCCGCGACGGGATGCGCGCCGCCGATGGCGCGATTGAGCGCCTGACCTGGAAGGACGGCGCGCTGGTCTGGCTGACCATCAACCAGGCCAAGCCAGTCGGGCTGTGCGGCTCCGGCATTCTCGACGCGGTGCACGCCCTGCGCGCCGCCGGCCTCGTCACCGAGACGGGGCGGATGCTCGCCGGGCATCCCAACGTGCACGGCGAGGGCCACAATATGTGGTACGAGATCGTCCCCGCCCGCCAGACGGGGCACGGGCGCGAAGTGGTCATCAGCCGCTCGGACGTGAACGAGGTGCAGCTTGCCAAAGGCGCCATCCGCGCCGGAATCAAGCTGCTCGTCGAGCGGGCCGGGCTGCCCGAAAGCGCCATTAACCGGGTGATCGTCGCCGGGGCGTTCGGCAACTACATTGACCTGGCGGGCGCGGTGGCCATCGGCATGTTCCCGCCGCTGCCGCTGGAACGTTTCCACCAGGTGGGTAACGCGGCGGGCATCGGGGCCAAGCGCCTGCTGATCAACGCCCACGAGCGCGAGCGCGCCGCCGCCTTGGTGGGGCGTCTGCACTACATCGAGCTAACCAATCACCCGCACTTCACGGATCGGTTCAGCCAGGCGGTCATGCTGTCGCCCGACCCCTGGGAAGAATGAGCGCAGCACTCTGAGGAGCTATTCGATCATGCAGACTGTTTTGCGAGGCCCATCGTCCGAAATCATCATCTCGCCCGACACGCCAATCGTGATGATCGGCGAGCGCATCAACCCGACCGGGCGCAAGGTGTTCAGCGCCGAGTTGCAGGCCGGCGACCTGAGCCGCATCCCGCGCGACGCGCAGGCCCAGGCGAACGCCGGGGCGACCGTGCTCGATGTTAACGTCGGCGTGGCCAGCGTGGATGAGGTCGCCTTGCTGCCCCAGGCGGTGCGCCTGGTGCAGGACACGGTTGACCTGCCCGTGTGCATTGACTCGGCGAACCCGGCGGCGCTCGAAGCCGGGCTGAAGGCTGTGCGCGGGCGCGCGCTAGTCAACTCAGTCAACGGCGAGACGGCCAAGCTCAAGGCCGTGCTGCCCATCGTCGCCGAGTACGACGCCGCCGTGATCGCGCTGTGCATGGACGACAACGGCATCCCTGCCACACCCGAAGCGCGACTGAAAGTGGCCGAGAACATCCTCAACGAGGCGGCCAAGCTGGGCATCAAGCCCGAAGACGTGCTGCTCGACCCGCTGGTGCTGGCCGTCAGCGCCGACCCAACTGCCGGCCTGGTAACGACGACGACCGCCCGCCTGATCCGCCAGACGTTCGGCTGCAATATGACGGCGGGCGCGAGCAACGGGTCGCACGGCATGCCGGAGCGCGAAGTGCTCAACACCGTCTTCCTGGCCCTGCTGGCCCAGGCGGGCGTCAACGCGCCGATCTGCAATCCGCTCAAGAACGGCCTGGCCATCCGCGCCATTGACCTGATGATGGGCCACGACGAGTGGGGCATGGGCTACATCCAGGCGTACCGCGCCCTGCCGAAGGAGTAGGGGCGGAGCAACACGGCGAGGCTGGCGACGGGACGCGATTCGATGAGACTTCCGAAGTCTGTATCGGGCACCTGCGCGCCAGAAACAGGAAGGGTGCTGCTTTGCTGCGCCCCTACCCAATCAATGGCGGACTTCTGGGATCAAGAGTCATGACGCGACGTGTGTTGTTGGGCGGGATGGTGACTGTGCTGTTGGCGGCGGCATGGCTGGCGAGCGCGTGGGCGGGCGCGCCCGTCCCCACGCCGACCCCGTTCGTCGAGCCGGCGGGCTGTTGGGAGCCGCCCGACGACTACAGCCGCCTGTGGGTCAACGGGGCGCTGCTCAACGCCCGCACGCTGGCCATGCTCGATCACGCCCAGGCGCTCTACACGGCGGGCGGCGGCACGGTTGACTTGCGGCTGGCGCTGACCCAGGGCAGCTACAACGCCAAGAGCGTCGCGGCCAGCTTCGGCACGCACGACGGCGGCGGCGCGGTCGACCTGTCCGTGCGCAGCCGGATAGACTGGTCGGTGCTGGAGGCCGAGATCGCGCCGATGATCGCCGCGCTGCGCGTCGCCGGGTTCGCCGCCTGGCTGCGCGAGGCCGACGAGCTACATCCCGGCTCGCCGATCCACATCCACGCCATCGCCATTGGCGACGCGGAGCTTTCCGAGGCGGCGCGCGCCCAGCTTGACGGCACGTTCGGCTACCTGCGCGGCTACAACGGCCTGCCCCAGATCGGCGGCGTCCCCGTGCCGGACGGACACGGCGGCCCCGTGATCTGCGGCTGGATGGTGGCGCGCGGCTTTGGCGACCTGCGCGGGCAGCCCAACCCCTACCCGACGCCGGGCGGGACGACCATCCCGCAGTGGCCGATCCCATGAGCGCCGGGGCGCAGTCCACTCCCCTGAACGGGCCGGGCGTCCGCCTGCGCGACCAGATCATCCTCATCACGCTGGCGCGGCTGGTGCTCAACACCGGCCACCGCATGATCTACCCGTTCCTGCCCACCTTCGCGCGCGGCCTGGGCGTGAACCTGGAGACGGTCGCGCTGGGCGTCACCGCGCGGGCGGGGCTGGGGCTGGTCAGCCCGCTGCTCGGCTCGCTGGCCGACCGGCACGGGCGGCGGCGCTCCATGCTGGCTGGGCTGACGATTTTCGCCGCGAGTATGTTGCTGGTGACGGCCTGGCCGACGTACCCGGCGCTGTTCGCCGCGCTGGTGCTGGCCGGTGTCGGCAAGCACGTCTTCGACCCGGCCATGCAAGCCTACATCGGCGACCGCGTGGGCTACGCGCAGCGCGGCCTGGCCATCGCCGTGACCGAGGTGAGCTGGTCGGGCGCGTTCCTGTTCAGCATCCCGGTGCTCGGCTGGCTGATCGCGCGCACCGATACTTGGCAGACACCCTACCCGCTGCTGGGTGGAGCGGCGCTGCTGGCGCTGGCCGTGCTGTGGCGCGTCATCCCGGCGGACTCGCTGGGCACCGGCTACCGGCCCACCCTGCGCGAAGGCATTCGCCTGATTCTGGCCCACCGCCCGGCGCTGGCTGTCCTGGTCATGGGCTTCTTGATCAGCGCCAGCAACGAGACCATCGGCATCATCTACGGCGCGTGGATGGAAGACGCCTTCGCCCTCAAGGTGACGGCGCTGGGCGCGTCGGCCATCGTCATCGGCCTGGCCGAACTGACCGGGGAGGGCGCGGTCGCCGGATTCGTGGACCGGATCGGCAAACGGCGGGCGGCAGCCGGGGGCATTGCCGCGAATATCGCCGCTTCGCTGCTGCTGCCCGCGCTGGAGTTCCGCGTCGAGACGGCGCTGCTGGGGTTGTTCCTGTTCTATCTCACCTTCGAATTCGCCATCGTCAGCGCCATCCCCCTGCTGAGCGAGTTAGTGCCCGGCGCGCGCGCCACGCTGATGGCGGGCAACGTGATGGCCTTCTCCGCCGGTCGTATGCTCGGCGCGCTGATCGGCCCGGTGCTGTTCAGCGCCGGGCTGCTGGCCAACTGCTCGGTCGCCGCGCTGGGCGACGCCCTGGCGCTGGCGGCGCTACTGCTCTTCGTGCCACGCGATTGATGATGAGTGATCGGCGAACAGTAGCCAGTTATCAGTTGCCGCCTGGCTGCATCCGGCGTACAGTGGGACGTGAACGGCGCTGGAACGTTCTTAAAGGTTGCGCAGCTCAGGCGGCTCCTGAGGATCGAAAACCGAACACTGAAAACTGATCACTGACCACCGATCACCACATTCCTGCAACAAGGAAGTTCCTATGACTGATCCGAAACGTGTCGCGATCATGGTCACCTGCATGGTAGACCAGATCATGCCGGAGGTCGGCGTGGCCGCGGTCAGGCTGCTGCGGCGCGCCGGCTATACGGTCGAGTTCCCCGTCGAGCAGACCTGCTGCGGCCAGCCGTTCTTCAACAGCGGCTTCCGCGCCCAGGCCGCCGATCTCGCCAAGCGGTCGCTGGACATCTTCGAGCCATACGACGCGGTCGTGCTGCCCGGTGGCTCGTGCGCGGCGATGATCCGCAAGGAGTACCCGCACCTGCTGGAGCGTTGGCCCGGCGGAACGGCCCGCGCCGAAGCTCTGGCCGCGCGCACCTACGAGCTGAGCGAGTTCCTCGTCCACGTCGCCGGGTGGGAGCCGGCCCCCGCCGCCCGCGCCCCGCGCGTCACCTATCACGACTCCTGCCACATGAACCGCCTGCTGGGACTGGGCGCGGAGTCGCGGGCGCTGCTGCGCGCGGCGGGCTGCGAGATCGTCGAGATGCACGAGTCCGACCGCTGCTGCGGCTTCGGCGGCCTGTTCTCGTTCCGCATCCCCGAAGTCTCCAACGCCATGACGCAGGAGAAGGTGCGCCGCGCCAATACCACTGGCGCGGAGGTGCTGGTCAGCGCTGATCCCGGCTGCCTGATGCAGATGCGCGGCTTCGCCCACCAGACGGGGATGCGCTTGGCCCACCTGGCCGTGCTGCTGGAGGAGCTGACGCGATGAACGAGGTGAGCTTCCACACGTTCCGGGCGGACGCCGCCCTGGCCATCGCCAACCCGCACCTGCAGAGCGCGGTAGACGGTGCGACGCTCAAGTTTCGCCGCGACCGCCTGCGCGCCCTGGCCGACCTGCCCGATGTCGAGGCCATGCGCGATCACTTCAAGGCCATGCGCGCGGCGACGCTGGCTAACCTGAGCGAGCACCTGGAGCAGTTCGAGCGCCAGGCGCTCGCGGCAGGTGCGCACGTCCACTGGGCGCGCGACGCCGCCGAAGCCACCCAGATCGTGATCGGCATCGCCCGCCAGCACGGAGCGCGGCTGGCCGTTAAGGCCAAGTCCATGACCTCGGAGGAGATTCACCTCAACGCCGCGCTGGACGAGGCCGGCATCACCCCGGTCGAGACGGACCTGGGCGAGTGGATCGTCCAGCTTGCCGCCGAGTCGCCGGCGCACATCGTCGTCCCGGCCCTGCACAAAACGCGCCAGCAGGTCGCCGAGCTTTTCACGCGCGAGGTCGGGCGTCCGCTCTCCGCCGACGACATCCCCGCCCTGACAAATGAGGCGCGCCGCGCCCTGCGCAAGAAGTTCCTGGCAGCGGAGATCGGCATCAGCGGGGCGAACATCGGCGTGGCCGAGACGGGCAGCATCGTCCTGGTCACCAACGAGGGCAACGGGCGCATGGTCAGCAGCGTGCCGCCGGTGCATGTCGCCGTGATGGGCGTCGAGAAGGTCTGCCCCACCTGGGACGACGCGGCGGTGTGGCTCGAACTGCTGGCGCGCAGCTCGACCGGGCAGCCGCTCTCGGTCTACACGACAGCGATCACCGGCCCGGCGCGCGATGGCGACGCCGACGGCCCGCGCGAACTGCACATTGTCCTCTACGACGGCGGACGGAGCGGGATGCTCGGCACGGGTTACGAGGAAGTGCTACAGTGCATTCGCTGCGGCGCGTGCCTGAATCACTGCCCGGTCTACCAGGAGATCGCCGGGCAGACCTACGGCCACGCCTACAGCGGGCCGATTGGCGCGGTGCTTGTCCCCCTGCTGCATGGCCTGGAGCAATACGAGGCACTGCCCCATGCCAGTTCGCTGTGTGGGGCGTGCCTGGAAGTCTGCCCGGCGCGCATTGACCTGCCGCGGATGCTGCTCGATCTGCGCGCCGAAGAAGTGGCGCGCGGCGTGATCGCCCCGCCAGAGCAGGCACTCGAGAAGTCGGCGGCCTGGCTGCTGGGGCACCGCCGCCTGTTCGGGCTGCTGACGGACGTGGGGCGCGTCTTCCAGCGACCGCTGCTGAGCAAGGACGGTCTGCGCGTGCCGCGCCGCCTCAACCCGGCGGGGAAGCGGCGGCTGCCCTCGCTAGCCCCGCGCTCGTTCCACGCGCTGTGGGACGAACTGGCCGCCGAAGAAGAGGCCGTCGCCGGAGCAGCCCCGGTCAAGAGGGCCGTGCGCGCCCCGTCGCGCGGGCGGATCGCGGCGGTGATTGGGGCGAGCGTCGTGCCGCTGGTCGTGCTGTGGCACCTGCTGCGCCGCAGAGGAGGGAAACGGTGATGAGCACTGCGCGCGAGGAAATTCTCACGGCCCTGCGCAGGGGGGAGCGCGGGGGCAACTCCGCGCCAGCGCCCTGGCGCTCGCGCCAGCAGTTCGACGACCTGGCCGCGCGCTTCACGGCGACGCTGACCGGCCTGCACGGTGAGATGATCCGGGCGGCGTCGGCGGACGAGGCGCTCGACCGGTTGGGCGACGTCCTGCGCGACCTGGGCGCGGCGCGCGTCGTGGTTAATGACGAGCCGCCGCTGGCCGGCGTTGACCTGGCCGCGCGCTGGCCGGGCATCGCCTGGCACGTCGTCGGGCGGACGGAAGGCGATCTGCGCGCGTTCTGCGCGGGCGCGGATGCGGGCGTCACTGGCGCGGACGCGGCGCTGGCCGAGACCGGCTCGGTGACCGTCAGCAGCGGGCCGGGCCGCAGCCGCATGGCGTCGCTGCTGCCGCCGGTGCACATCGCCCTGGTCGCCGCCGAGCGCCTGACCAGCGACATCCTCACCTGGGCCGCCGCCCGCTCCGGCGACCTGCCGGCGAACGTCACCGCCATCAGCGGGCCGAGCAAGACCGCCGACATTGAGCAAACGCTGGCCATCGGCATGCACGGCCCCAAGCGGGTGATTGTGATCCTGTATGGGGAGTAGGGAGTGAGGAGTCTTGAGTCGGGAGTTGAGAGTAGAGGCGCTGCTTTGCTGCGCCGCCGGTGAAACCGCCCTGTCTCGAGCGAGACCAGCAGCCAAGTGATCGCATGGGGGCGTATGGCGATACGCCCCCACGGTGTGCGGCAGACCTTCAAAAAGACTTCGGAAGTTTTCAAAACTTCCGAAGTCTTTGTCATTCTGGACTTGGCCGCCCTAGTGCAAGAACGGAGCACACAGTTTGAATGCTTTGTTGTTCACGGGCGCAGCAGAGCAGCGCCCCTACCGAACGACATTCCAACTGTCAGCCACCGTCGTGCCCTAGTACACGTATTCCTCTTCGAGTATCTCGCGCAGGCGCAGGTAGCTGTCGTAACGCTCCGCGCTGACCGCGCCGCATTCCACCGCCGCGCGCACGGCGCAGCCTGGCTCATGGGTGTGCGTGCAGTCCTGGAACTTGCAGTTGGCCACCAGCGGCGCGATCTCGATGTAGTAGCCGTCTAGCTCGTCCGGCTCCACGTCCCAGGGCGAGACAGCACGGATGCCCGGCGTGTCGGCCACATAGCCGCCCTCGGCCAGGGGAATCATCTCGCTGTAGCGGGTGGTGTGGCGGCCCTTCGTCGTCGTCGTGCTGACCGCGCTCACGCGGCGGCCCAGGTCTGGCTCGATGGCGTTGAGCAGGCTGGTCTTGCCCACCCCCGACGGCCCCGTGAACACGGAGATTTTGCCAACCAGCGCGCCGTGCAGCGCGGCGATCCCCGCGCCGGTCTTGGCGCTGACGTAGAGCACGGAATAGCCGATCCGCTCGTACTCGGCGAACAGGGCGCGCGCCGCTGCCGGGTCGGGGACGAGATCGATCTTATTGACGCAGACGCGAATGGCGGGGATGGCCGCTTTCTCGGCGGCGACCAGGAAACGGTCGAGCATCCGCAGGTGCGGGCTGGGCTGCGCGGCGGAGAAGACGAAGATCGCCTGGTCCGGGTTGGCGATGATCACCTGCTCGCGCTCCTTCGACGTGCCCACCGCCGAGCGTGGCGCCACGCGCGAGAGCACTCGCTCGCGCTCGGCCACGGCGACGATCACGCCGCCGACGGTGTCCGCGTCGGTTTCCAGGCGCTCAACCGTCACCCGGTCACCGATGGCGACCAGATCGGTATCCTGGTATTCCTCTTTGAGCCTGCCCCGAAGCTGGCAGATGATGGGGCCTTGCGGGGTATCAACGGTGAAAAAGCCACTCTGCGTGCGGATGACCAGACCTGTCAGTTGTTCGCCCAAAGCTGCTCCCTCATAGCACACTCAGCATCAGCACGTATCGCGGGCCAGCAACAACAAGCGCCGCGAGCATACAGTCCGCAGCGCCGGATACACACACGCCAAGCCTTCCAGACAGTCTCAGGTGTGCACCTCCATACTGCGGAACAGGGCCGGGCGTTGCGGTGACACTCCGCACCCTCCCTACCGATACAGACGGCTGGCAGCCGCTGTCGCGTCGTCAGCCCCAGCTTGCCTCAGCATAGCACGAGCCGCCAGGCGGAGTCAACAGGGGAGTGTACTCGGGTCCACGAACAAGCTGTTAGGGCTGGGCACTTGGGCGCTGGGATTGCCCCCC
>DYGW01000147.1 GCA_020724485.1 Thermoflexus sp.
GGGAAGGGCCGGGGATGGGGGGGACAAACACGTTCACGACTTGTTCGTGGACCCCATCGGTCTTCGGCCCTTGTCAAAACGGCGCGGCCTCGCTATACTAAGGGCACGTCGGGTCGTTAGCTCAGTTGGCTAGAGCGCGTCGTTGACATCGACGAGGTCACAAGTTCGAGTCTTGTACGACCCACCAGGCGGCCACGCTCACGCGAGTGTGGCCGTTTTGTATTCCGGCAGGGCTTCACTGGCGCGGCCAAGGCCCAAGCGTCGGGCAGGGCGCGTCGGGCACTTCCTGAACCAGGTCTGCGCGCACCCAGCCAATAATCGTTGACTGTCCCACCTTAAAGCGCACCTCGAACCAACGCTGGTTGTCGCGGCCAAGCTGCTGATCCAGCACCTCTAGCGCCTGCCCCAAGTCCACCGTGAAGATGCGCGTGGCAACCGGGCTAGGCTCGGCGCGCACGTTCACCGCCTGGCTGCTGGCGAAGACCAGGCAGAGGATGCTCGGCGTGGGCGTGATGCTCGGCGTCCAGGTGAAGGTCGGCGTGGGCGTCGGCGTGGGCGTGTCGCTGGGCGTGGGCGTGATGCTCGGCGTCCAGGTATGGGTCGGCGTATCGCTGGGTGTGGGCGTCCAGGTATGCGTCGGCGTGTCGGTCGGCGTGGGCGTCCAGGTGTGGGTCGGCGTGATGCTGGGTGTCTCGGTCGCGGTGGGCGTCGGCGTGACGGTCGGCGTATCGGTGGGCGTTGGCGTGATCGTCGCGGTTGCGGTGGGCGTGTGCGTCGGCGGGTCGAGGATCGGTCGCCAGGTGGGTTCGGTGGCCACTGCCACCGCGCCAAGAATGATCAGGATGATCACCGCGCTGAGGGCGTAGATGCCATACTGCCGTCGTCGCATCTGGCGGACTTCCGCTTCCAGGCGCAGGATGTCGGTGCGCCGGCCCAGAATGCGGAAGGGATCATCTTTGGCCGTATCCAACCAACGCTGGGCGGTCGCCGGGTCGCGGTCGTCGAGCGCGGCTTCGGCGCGCTCCAGGTGCCGGGCGAGCAGGTCGGCGACGACCATGCGATAGCGTGGGTCCTGGGCGTAGCTGCGCAGCCCGGCGAGCATGGTGCGCGCCTGGCTTAGCTCGTTCTCGTAATTCTGGGCGACGAGGGCCGAGGCGCGCTCGATGAGGTGGCGGGCTTCGGCCATGTCCGCTTCGCGCTGGCGTGCCCGTTGCAGCAGCCCGGTGATGTCCTCATTGGCCGGGGCGAGGTCTGCTGCCGCTTCCAGGGCGCGCACGGCCTCAGTGGTCAGGCGCAGCCGCTCGTCCAAGACCGACGCGGCTTCTACGCGCGTCAGCGCGCCCTGCGCCTGGCTGTAAAGCTGGGCGATGATGTTCTCGATGCGCTCTTCGACTTCGCGCGCCAGGCTCTTGAGGCGCTCGCTGCCGGGCAGCAACTGGCGCAACCCGGCCAGGGTGTTGAGTAGCTGCTGGAGTTCGCGGGCGCGCTCGCTCAGCGGGCCGCTGCTCATATTGAGCTGCACGGTCGCCTGGTCGAACTGCTGGCGGACGCGGCGCACCAGCTCGATGCGCTCCTGGGCGAGCGGGTCGTTGGGCACGACGCGCGTCGCCCCCTCGTACTTCTGCAGCGCCGTCTCCCAATCGTCAGCGGCCAGCAAGCGGTCGCCCTCGGCGAGAAGCTCGCGGGCCAGGGCCAGGTCCTGGATGTCGAGCAGCGCCTGCTCCACATCCTGCCAACTGCTGATTCCGGCGCGCGCGGCCAGGTCGCGCGCCTCGCGGTAGAGGCGCTCGGCCTCGTCGTAGTTGCCGGCGCGCACCAGCGAGTTGGCGCGGTTGTAGGCGATGCGCGCGTCGAAGGGGATGCGGTGGTCGGGCACCACGCCGCGCAGCAGGTTATCTTCCGCTTTCTGGCGGTACTCGCGCGCCTGGACATTGCCCGGATCGGCGGCGAGGATGCGGTTGGCCTGGTCTACGGCGCGCTGGTAATCGCCGGCGTAGTACGCTTCGGAGACTTCGGACAGCGAGTAGATGCCGCCTGCCGCCGCCTCGGCGAAGTTCGCAGGGGGCGGTGGCGCGGCGCGCTCGGCGCGAGGTGCCGCCGGTGTGACGGTTGGGGTGGCGCCGACCGCCCCAGGGTCAATGCCGTACCGCTCCAAGAGGCCCTGCACCTTCATGTCCAGGTGCGGGCTGCGCTCGGCGGCCTCCATGAGTAGCTCGTGAATCTCCGAGTTGTTCGGATCGAGATCGAGCGCCTCGGCCAGGATGTCAATCGCCTCGTCAACGTCGTCTTCGCTGCCGGCGATCTCAATGCGGATGCGGGCGCGGCGCAGCAGCCCGCGTATCGTGGCCACTTCGGGCGTGGGCGGGGCGCTGTGCCGGGCAAGCTGAGTGAAAAGCTCGCGCGCCTCCGCCTCGTACTGGGTGTTCTTGCTCTGGGCGAGCAGCGCCCGCGCCTCACTCTCCAGTTGGGCGATCTCGCTAGCCGTCGCGCTGGATGGCAGCGCCTCCAGCAGCAGGCGCAAGCGTTCGAGTTGCTCTCGTAAATCGGCCATCACTTCTCCTTCGCCGGGGGCGCTAGGGTATCACCCGGTGGTTGAGCGCCTCGTTGATCTGCGCCAGGAGGCGTCGCAACTCGGCCTCTATTTCCTCGTTGATGTCGTCAAGGATGACCGCTTCCAGCAGCAGTTCGCGCGCGCGGCGCAGCGCGTCCTGGCCCCGGCGTAGCTCGGCCAGTCCAGCGCGGATGTGCTCGCGAGCGTCGCGCAGCGCGGGGATGGTGTGCGTACCTGGCAGTTCCCAGCCGTGCCGCCCGGCGACGCGCTCCATCCCAGCGCGCAGCGCGGCAACATCCGCCAACTCCTGCCGCGCGCCTTGCTGGAGCAGCGTTTGCAGGGCCGGGCTGAGCGTCGGCTCGACGCCGAAATCCAGGTGATCCACGTCGGCGTACCGCTGCTCGACCTCCGCCTGTGACGCCGGTTGGGGCCGCAGCGCGCCCTTCTTGGGCGACAGGCCGGTGAAGACGGGGTAGAGGATGCCCACGCACAGGTTGTGCACGTCCTGGGCGAAATACTGGTCGAGCGTGTGCGTGCCCGTCTCGACGAGCTGCGAACTATTCAGGTCAATGATGCGCAGCGTCTGCCCGTCCCAATAGACGTGCTCCAGCTTGTGATCCAGGTAAACGATGCGCTGGTCGTGCGCCGCGCGCAAGAAATCACTGAACTGCAAGGCGAGATCAATGCCCTCTTCAGTGGGCAGGCGGCGCCGGCCATTGCCCGAACTTGGCTTCATCAGATAGAAGAGATTGTGGTGGCGCGGCAGCAGTTCCAGGGCCAGGTAAGGCCGCCAACGCTGGGCCAGCGCCGGGTAGAGCGCTTCGTGGAAGGCGGCCACGTCCGTGCCCAGAGAGAGGACCTCCCCGGAATCGGGCCGCTCGCGCCGCGCCGAGACATAGCCGCAGTCGTAGAAGCGCACGACTGCGTCGCTGCCCGCCAGGCGCACAAGCAAGTCTGCTTCGCTGACGAAAGCGCGGGCTTCCCAGCGCGGCGTCCCGTCGTCGGACAGGTGCTCCGGGCGCATGACCTTGAAGGCCACGCGCTGCCCGCTGCGCTCGTCCGTGCCTTCCAGGACGCGGGCATAGTGACCGGGCGCGTAGGTATCTATGAAATTGCCAAGCGTGAAACAGGCGCTGAGCGCCTGGGACGACTCTGTCATGATGTGTCTGCTTTGCTCATGGAGGAACCAATTCAAATCCGCAAATATGGGTTTTGAGTCTTGAGTCATGGGATTGTCCCGTGTTCTAGACTCAAGACTCCTAACTCAGGACTCACTACCCGAAGCGATTGTGCGACATTGTTTTGGTATCCCCATCAGTACTGCTCACCATCTGTTAGGGTATCTCATCGCGCGGGCTGTAGTCCAGCACAAACGACTGGACTTGAACCACGACATCGCGCCCGGCAGCGAACAGCAGCAACGTCACCGGCTCGCCCTGCGGGAACAAGAACACCGAATCGCCCAGCCAGCGGTCGTTGACGTAGAAGCTGAGCGTCGTGGTGTCGGTGCGCCGCACCGAGAGCGTGAGGCGCGGCTCTTGCAGCGGGAACTCGGTCGAAGAGCGAAACCGACCGTTTTGGTTCAGGCCCAGGCTGACGAAGTCCGTGTCCACAAGCTGAACCTGGCCGATGGTTTGCTGGCCGAGTCCGTTGGTCGCGCCCAGGCCGAAGGCGACGCCGCCATCGCTGATCGCGGCCTGATTGTAACTGACAAGCTCCAGAACGGCATCCGCCCGGCGCAGCGTGTTGGCGACGCCCGGCTGGAACAGGGCGCTGAGCAGCTCCGGCGACAGCACTACGGTGGCCTGCCCGGCGTCGCCCGCCGTTGACAGCGTCCAGGTGCCGTCGCTGTTCGGCGTCAGCGCGCCGGACGGCCCAGGCAGGTTGTCCACCGGCAGGCTCGCCAGCCCGGCCAACAGGTTGCCGCGCGTGCCGGTGCTGGCTGGCGCGGCTTCGACGGCTGGCGCCGGCGTGCGGCTAGGCACCAGGGTGCTGGTCACGAACAACGTTGGCGTGAGCGAGGGCGTGACTTCCTCGGTTGGCGCTGCCGTCGGGGTGGCTGTGGCTGCCGCCGGTGGAGTTGCGCTGGGCGTTGAGGTGGTCGGCGTCGGCGAGGGCGGCGCGGGGCTGGACGTGGGCGGCGGCGTGCTGGTGACTTGCCCGGCAATCTTCGTCTGCGGCGTGTTGAGCGGTGCGACGGCGGGCAGCGTGGCCAGGGCGGCGGTCGGCTCCGGCGCGGACGTGGGCGACTGGTGATCCTCAGCGCCCAGATTGCGCGCGAGGGCGACGCCCAGGGCAGCGATCAGCAGCAGGACGGCGACGACAATCACCCGGTTCCAGGCCCGGTCGTTGCCTTTCCTGGCGGCGGCTGGCGTGCGAGCCTCGGCGGGAGCCTCTTCATCATCCACATAAGCGGGCACCCTGGCGTCAGCGGCGGCGAGCGAGAGGTCGTCGAGATGGATCATGTCATCTTCTGCTTCGTCCGGCGGAAGCTGCTCGACCAGCGACTTCCAATGCCGGAAGAGCGGGTAGGCCGGGTGGCGGGTGATGAACAGCGAGGCGAAGTGCCGGTCGAATGCGGCCAGCTTCTCGCGGCGGGTCAGGCGCTGGGTGGTGTAGGTGTCGAGCACTGCCCGGTACATATCGTCCCACTGGCGAACCTGGTGCGCGTGGTCGGGGCCGAGCCTGTCCAGCGTCACCCGGACAATGGCGGCCAGCGCGTCGGTCAGCGCCGGGTCGGGTTCCGGGCTGGTGGTGACGGCGCTCTGCTCGACGCCGAGCCGCACCTGCTGTAATTCCGCCGCCGCGTCGCGCAGGCTGGTGACCCAGGTTAGGAACGGCTCAATATGCAGGTCTGCCGCGCTCGCCGCGTGCTGGAGTCGTTCCAGCGCGCCGTCCAGCGCCCCGCGCGTGGCGTAGAAATCGCCATCAGACCAACTGCGCAGGGCCTCCTCGATCAGCTCGACGGCGCGCCCGGCCCCGGCCAGCATGTCAGCGGCCAGCGGCGCATTGAGCGCACTGCGCACTGCGCCCAGGTCGCCGGGGCGGGCGACGGCGTTCATGGCTTGCTGGGCGGTGTGCACCAGGCGACGACCGGTCAGCGCGCGGTCGAGCACCTGAAAGGCGATATGGGTGCGCGCGCTGTCGTAGCAGGTTTGCGCGGCGTTGCGCCAGAATTCAGCTTCGTCCAGGTCATCGGCTTGCAGGGCGAGCGCGCCGCGCAGCACGTAGTGCAGGTACAGCGCGCGCCAACCGGCGCTGCTGCTCTGCTGGATGTGGGCGATCAGGCCGCGCCCCATCGCCCGCAAGTAGAGCGTCGTGTTGGGCATCTGCTCGGCGAAAGCCCGGCGCTCGTGCTCTTCGTCGCTCAGCAGCACGGCCAGCGTCTCGCTCTCGATTTCGTCGGTGCGCTCGGCCTCTTGCAGGCTCCCTTCGCGCAGCCAGCGGTCGAGCAACTCACCCAGACGGCGCAGCCGGTTGGCGGCCAGGCGTTCCCCGTCTGTCTGGGCGAAGTCGTAGGCGGTGCGACCGGAGTCGGCGGCGGTCAGGCCCTCGCCGCGATCCCAGGCGCTCCAACCGGCGATCAGTGCGTCGGCGAGCACCTGATTGGGGCTGAGCTTCTCTACGAAAGGCACATCCGGCAGGCGATTAGCCAGGTCGCCGAGCCAGGCGGCGATGTGCTCATTGACGGCGCGCACGCTGTCGGCGGCTTCGCGCAGCAGGAGCACAGACGGGCGACGGCGGCCCAGCGCCAGATAGTTGATGACGGTGATCCAGCGCTCGGCGGCGGCGGTGATGGCGCGCGCCGCGTCGTGCAGCGCCGGGTCCGGCAGGTCGTCCAGGTAGGGGCGCAGGAACTGCTCCACGTCGGCAAACCAGGCGGCGAGGTTCGCCCCGTCCGAGCGGGGACGGAACAGGCGGAGCGCGCTGATGGCCTGGTGCACCTCGTCGAAATAGTCGTGCAGCGCACCGAAGTGGGGCGAGGTGGGGTCAATGCACGCGGCGCGGTAGAGATCGTCCCCGGCCTGCGCCGGATTGCCGTACACACTGCTGCCAACGCTCTCCAGCAGCGCCACAACCGCGTCGGCGGCGGCGCGAGCGCGCCGGGCCGAGGCGAGCGTGGCCTCATAGACATGATCGGCGACAGCGCCGTCGAGCGGAGTCAAGGCGTGCTCCAGGTCAACCAGCCCGGCGGCGACCTGGCGGTAGAGCACATGCAGACCGGTCAGGCCGGGAACGGGAGCGCGGGCGAGCGCCGCTTCGATGTCGGCGATGAGCGCCAGCGCGTTGGCCCCTGCCGGTACGTCCTCCAAGTCGCGGCGCAGCTTGAGCAGGTGCGGTCGCAACAGCGTGACTGCGGGCATGTGCGCGGCAAGCTGCTCGGCCAGCAACCACTGCGCCTGGCGCGCGTTGACGCGCACTTCCGGCGCGGTGAGCAGCGTCTGGCCGGCGCGCTGCGCTTCGCCGCCGAATAGCAAATCCAGCGCCTGCAAAAAGCCGGTTGGCGGAGGGGTGATCTCCAGGTTATCCAGCGTGGCCGAGGCCGCGATCAGGAAGCGGATGAGCGGCTCGTGAGCCGGATCGGCGTTGGGCAGCAGGTCGTCGAGCAGCGAGAGGGCGCGCGGCCAGTTGCCGCTCTCCAGGTAGATGCGGATGGCGTCGAGGTCGGCCTGCACGCTGATCTGGCGCAGGCACGACTGTATCTCGCTAGCCAATCGCGTCGCTTCGGGGAAGCCAGGGTCCATCTCCAAGGCGGCGTCCAGTTCAGCCTGAAGTGCGGTCAATTCTTCGACGCTGGCTGTGGCGCGCACGCGCTTGCGCACGCGCGAGACGATCTCATCGCGCGCCTTGAACAGCGGCTGGCGGTATTCGTTGAGCGCGTGGCGCAGTTCCAGGATGGTGCCGAAGCGCCGGCGCGGGTCGGGGTGCACGGCGCGGGTGATGATCGCCTGCAGGCGCGGTGGGATGCGCTCGCTGTCTGCGCCGAAGTTGACGTAGAAATGCTCGCCGTCTTCGCCAGTCTCGACGACGAGGCGATTGCCGCCGGTGAGGATGAAGGTGAGAAGCTCCCCGACTTGGTAAATGTCCGTCGCGCGCGAGACGGTGGGCAACGCGCCCGGCTCGTCCAGGAAGACCGCGTTACCCCAGTCAATGACCTTCAGGCGGTAGCTGGCGCGATCCCAGAACAGGTGCTTGGCGTCTACGTCGTTGTAGACTACCTGCCTGTCGTGGGCGTGCGCCAGCAGGTCGAGCAGGCTGTCTACGATAGTCAGGATCTCCAGTTCTGGAAGGGTCGCGCCCCTGGCTGCCAGGTCGAGCACCATGCGCTCGACAATCTCGCCCCCGGCCAAGTCCATGACGATGTACTCGTGCGAGTGCCCGCCGACGCGAAACGTCCCAGAGCCGCGCAGCTCGATCAGCACGGGATGCCCGGCCAGCCGCTCCAATGCCTGGCGCTCTGTGCGGATGCTGACTTCCTGCCCGGCGCGCATGGGGGGCGCGTCCTGCGGGGCGGGGCGCTTGATGACGACGGGGCGGTTGTTGTCGTGGGTGTCGTAGGCGCGCAGAGTCTCACCGGAGCGGCCACGCGGGTAGATGTGGTCGTAGCGGTAGCGGTTGTCGAACAGGCTCTCGGTGCGACGCCCTGGGGGCTGGTTGGACATGCACGACTCCCCGCGATTGCTGGCGGATCGTTAAGGCGCAACGCCCCCTATTGTACGCAGCGTCGGGCCGGAATACCAACCGGGGAAGGTGCTGCATTCACCCACCGATCACTGACCACCGACCACCGATCACTCGCACGACGGGCCGCCCTGGAAATCCCATTCGGCGGCGGACAGCACGAGCAGCGCAAGCTGCCACAGGCCGGGCGCGACAGGGGGTGTCTCGATGTACTCGTCTTGCCGGTGGGAGTGAGCGCCGCGCGAGACGCCGACCGTGACTGTTGGCAGGCCGCTGGCTAGCAGGGCGTTGGCGTCGGTGCTGCCGCGCTCGTAGACAGCCGGTATCCCGGCCAGGTCGAGGACGGCGCCGGCCATCTGCGCCAGGGGGTGCGCGTGGTCCATGTGACCGGCGGGCCGGTCGCCAACGACGGTCGTGGTGAAAGTGAGCATGGGAGCCTGCGCCGCCGCGTCAATGCACTCGCGGACGGTGCGCTCGAAGGCTTGCAGGCAGGCCGGGTCTTCTGAGCGCAGATCGAGGTAAAGGTCGGCTTCGCAGGCCAGGCTGTTGACGGAGTGCCCGCCGTGAATCAGGCCGATGTTGAACGTCGTGCGCGGCTCGCGGGGTGGGGTGAGCGCCATGATCCGCGCGCCCAGGTCAATCAGTCCGTGCACGGCGCTCGGCTGGCCGAAGTGCAACCAGCTATGCCCGCCTGGGGCACGGCAGATGACGCGCAGCCGCCGCACCGCGATCCCGGCGTGGTACACGCGCCCCAGGGCCATGCCCTCGATGACGATGGCCGCGCCGAGGCGCGCTCCCAGCGCATTCCAGATGGCCCGGATGCCGTCGAGATTGCCCAGCCCTTCTTCGCGGCTGTTGGCCGCGAACCAGATGTCTGCTGGGGGGTGAATGTCGTGCATGGCGAACAGCTCGGCCAGGGCGATCAGGGCGGCGACGCCGAGACTGTTGTCGCCTAGGCCCGGCCCGTACAGGCGTCCGCTTTCTTCACGAACGGTGAGATCGGTGGTGGCGGGGAACACCGTATCGGTGTGCGCCGAGACCAGCAGCGCAGGACGGGCGGGATCGGCGCCGGGCCAGCGACCGACCGCGTTGTGCAGCGCGTCAACGCCCACGTCGCGCAGCCCCGCTGCGATGAAGCGGTCGCGAACATGCTCGGCGCGGCGCTGCTCCTCGAACGTTGGGGCGGGAATTTGCTGGATAGCCACAGCGGTCTGAATGACCTGCTGCGCGTCAATCGCTTGGGCCAGGCTATGAAAGTGCGCCGATTGCGCGCACGACGAGACGTGCAGAGGAACCATTTTCATGCTGATTTCCGTCGTGAGGCCAGCGCGGGCGACAGACTGCGCTGGCAGCGCCGCTACCTATGTTGCGCACAATCATAGCGCAAACGGGGCAATCTACCTGGCTGGGGGGTCCACGAGCAAGTCGTGAACGTGTTTGTCCCCCCATTCCCGGCCCTTCCCCCACGAGGGGGGAAGGGAGAAAAGCGGCGGGCCGGCTCCCCT
>DYGW01000364.1 GCA_020724485.1 Thermoflexus sp.
CCAACCCGCCGCGGGCAGCCTTCTCCCACTCCGCTTCTGTCGGCAGCCGCGCCCCGCGCCATTCACAGAACGCCCGCGCCCCATACCAGTTCACCTCCACCACCGGGTGGTCCTCGTACCCGGCGTCGGCTTGCCAGCGCCCTCCCACCCGATGGATGCGCGCATCCCCATCGTTAGCATCCAGCCAGGTCACTCCTCCTTCCTCCTGGTTGCCCAGTTCGTTGAGAAACTCCGCAAATAAGGCATTGGTGACTTCGTACACGTCCATGTAAAAGGTGTCCAGGTACACCGTGTGCATCGGCTCTTCATCTGTGAACCAATCTCGTTGACAATCCGAACGAAATTTCTCACATTCAGCAAGAGAATCATCCGCATCGCTGCCCATCTGAAATTCACCGCCCGGGATGAGCGCCATACGCACGCCATGCTCATCGGTGATGAACGGCTGCAACTCCTCGGGCGTCGGCGTATCTGTTGGTAACCGGGGGGGCATAGAAGCCGTCTGCGTCTTCATCCACGCTTCCTCTGTCTGCCTGGACAGCAACGCCACCCGAGTCTGAGCGCTCTGCATTGCCAGCGTCCCCTCCACTTCTGCCAGGGCGGTTTGGGTTTCCCACACCTCATTCGGGCGTGGCGGCGTTGCCGTCGGCGGTGGGATGATGATCACCAACGCCCACCCCAGGAGCAGCATTCCAATCAACGCGCCCACGCCCGCCGCTGCCCACACGACCCAGGGACGTCGCACAGCTCGCCCAACAACGGTCTGTCCGCCTCCCGCCGTCGCCGGCGGCGGGGAAGGAACGACCACCGTCCCCATTTTCCCCACCGGTTGCACCGGCTGTATCGGCTGCGTCTCCGCCGCCCGCAATGCCGCCTTGAACGCCTCCGCCGTCGGGAAACGTTGCTCCGGCTGCATTTCCAGCGCTTTCAGGATCGCTTGCTCAACGCGCGGCGAGAGCGCCGGGTTCAAACGCCGCGGCGGCAGCGCCTCCCCAAACACCCGCTCCGGCGCTTCCGGCGGCGTCTGCCCGGTGAGCAGGGTGTAGAGCGTCGCCCCCAACGCATACACGTCGCTGCGCGCATCTGTGCGCCCGCCGCGCCCGTATTGCTCCAGCGGCGAGAAACCCGGCGTCGCCGCCCGCGCCCCCAACGTGGTGGGCGCACCGGGGTCGTAGACCTTGGCGATGCCAAAGTCCACCAGCATCGCCTTGCCTTCGGGCGTGATGCGGATGTTGGCCGGTTTGATATCGCGGTGGATCACCGGCGGGTTCTGGCTGTGCAGGTAGCTCAGCGCATCGCACACCTGCTCGATCCACGGCAACACTTCGCCCTCCGTCAGCGGTTTGCCCGTGCGCTCCAGGCGCTGCTGCA
>DYGW01000148.1 GCA_020724485.1 Thermoflexus sp.
CCCCACGCTGCGCGGAGGGAAGGGGAGCCGGCCCGCCGCTTTTCTCCCTTCCCCCACGAGGGGGGAAGGGCCGGGGATGGGGGGGACAAACACCTTCACGACTTGTTCGTGGACCCGTGTACTCGGATTTGGGACAAGACTCTCTGAACCGCAAAGACGCTGAGGGCGCTGAGAAGAACCAGGGACAGTGCGTCAGACTTCCGAAGTCTGCGCAGACTTCGGAAGTCTTGTTTTTGCGTTTCCGAGGGTGAGATAGAACGTCACGGCTGGCCTATCCGCTCACCAGTCCTCGTCGAAGCCGGTGAACCCTTCCGGCAGGTTGTCCAGGCCGGGCGGGAGCGGTTCCTCGGCCCACTGTGCCCTGGCGGGGATGGTGACGGTCGCCACCGCCGCGCCCGCCCCCGCCAGGCGCGGGCCGCGCTGCCACACATCCTGAAACAGCGCGCGCCCGTACATCGCCACCGCTCCGACGCCCGCCAGCGCCGTGACCAGCTCGAGGATCAACCCCAGGGCGGGCACGGGCATGTTGGTCAGCAGGGCGTAGAGCACCGCCCCCACGGCCAGCATCCCCACCCAGCGGCGGAAGTCGCCTTGCCCGGCGATGCGCAGCACGTAGCGGTAGACCAACTGCCCGATGACAAAACTGACCACCACGCGCCCCATGAAAAACAGCAGGAAGCTGAACCCGCCCACCATGCCGCCCGTCACCAGCAGCACGCCAACGCCCACCATGATCGTCAGCGAATTGAGCTTGATCACATACAGCAACAGCACCACGATCAGGCCGAGCACCAGCACGACAATGACCAGCGGGATGGACAGCATGAACGTGGCCAGGCCCCAGCCCACCGCTGGAATCGTCCGTCGCCGCACCTGCACGGCGGAAAGGCGCACCGCGTTGGGCATCAGGCGCAGGGCCACCGCCCCCAGAATCAGCAGCGACAGCACATCGCGCAGCGACGCGATCGTGTATTCACGCAGAAGTTGGGCGGCGTCGTCCGCCTGGGCGATATTCGTGATATCGGGCTGCCCGCCGATGCGCTCAAAGCGCACGCGCCCCTTCACCGCCCCCGGCGCGATCTCCGCCAGCGACACAGAGCGATACGACACGTCGCGCTCGATCAGCGCGCCCGGCATGATGGTCAGCCCTGGGTTCTCAAAGGACAGGCCGTAGAACGGCAGATCCGGCACATCGGCGCTGCGCCGCGCGTCGCCGACCTCCGCATCCACGCGCCCGACGACCACCCCCTCGATGATAAGCGCCTCGCCGCCGAAATCAATATCGCCGCCGACCGTCCCGGCGACGCGCGCCTGGTAGCCGTAAACGAGCAGGTCGCCGGGCAGCACGGCATCTGCCTGAATCTCAACATTGAGCGCCACCGCCATCAAGTCCAGACGCGGGTCGGTGAAGCGCGCCTTGTCAGTGATGATGACCGTCAGCCCGCCGAAGTGAATGTCATCGCCGACGGTGCCTTCGACCAACAGCCTGCCGCCCCCCACCCACAGGTCGCCGGTCACTTTGCTGCCGCGATGCAGCGTCACCTCGGCGGCCAGGCCGATCAGGTCGCCGTCAATGGTGCCGTACACGTCGAGCAGGCGGCAAAAGAAGTAGAAGTCCTCGACAATGTAATCGTCCTGCCCGACCACGCAGCGGTCGCCGCGCATCCCGTCCGACGCCTCGACCTGCCCGGCCATGCCAAGCAGCGCGAGCAGGACGAGCAGCGCGATTTTCCGTTTGCGACCGGCCTTCATATGCATCACGTCTCAGTCCAGACGATAGGAGAGCTTGCGCCGGTTATTGTACCAGCCCGCCTGCGCGGGCAAAAAACGCCCTGCGCGCCAGGTGTATTTGGATTTTGGGGCAAAGTATCACTGCAGAGACGCAGAGAGCGCGGAGAAAAGCAAAGAATCTGCATAGTTCTCCTCAAGGTTCTCCTCTGTGTCCTCTGCGTCTCTACGGTTCAGAGACTCTCGCCCCCAAATCCGGACGCACCCTGCGCGCCGGAGCGTGTGCAAAACCTGTCTGGGGGGGCGCTGCTCCGCTACGCCCTGGCTTGACCTCACCCCCGCTCGGCGCTAACGCGCCTCGCCTCCCCCTCTCCATTCGAATGGAGAGGGGGAAAGGCCGAGCGTAGCGAGGCTGGGGGTGAGGTCTCGTAGGGGCGTATTGCGATACACCCCTACAAGGCGGCGTCACTCCCATGCCCCCTACCCGCGCCGGGCGAGATGGGACTCTCGTCTACCTCATGGCAGGCCAATCGCACCGAGATAGCGTTTGTCGGAGACACGGATCAACTCGCCGGTCGTCAGGTCGAGCTTCAGCGTGCCGCCCGCCTCCGCGTCGGTGAGCAGCAGGGCGCTGTCGCCGTCAATGAAGGCCAGCGGGCGGTAGCGCACCGCCTCCGACGACCGGGCCAACCGCTGCCGCCGGGCTACGGCGTCCACCACGATCAGCGCGTAGGGCGGGCCGTCGCCAGTCGCGGCGCTGTAGGCGGCCAGCGTCCCCGTCTCGTTGAGGATCAAATCGCCGGCCAACCGGTAGGGCAGGTTCGGCGCAGGCACCAGCGTCTCCGCGCCCGTTGGCACGTCCCACAGGCGCAGCGCGAACGGTCCGCGCCCCTCCGCCGCTTCCAGGCGAGACACCGTGCGCCCGTCCGGGGCCGCCGCCGCCGCGCACGGGCAGATCGGCTCGCCAGACAGCGCCACGAAACGCTCCTCGACGATCCGGTACACGCTGAGATGCTCATAGACTTCGAAAAGCGCGCCAGGCGGGGACTCCAATGGATGCGCGGCGTCATAGACGAGCTGCGTCATGCCGTTGGACAGCGCCAGGGGCAGCAGCATTTGCCCGCTGCCCGGCGTGGAAACCGGCAGTTGGCGCAGCCCGCTCCCGTCCGTCTGGGCGACAAACAGCGCGGACACGCCGTCCGCGTTAACCTCTACCCAGGCGATAGCGCCGCCGTCGGGCGAGGCCGCCCAACGAATCTGCTCGATACCGGCACTGCGCCGGATGAAGGGATGCGGCTCCAGCGTGCCGCGCGCGTTGGCGCGCATGATCGCGCCGGTGCGCGCCTTCTCATAGATCACGTAATCGCCGACCAGGGCGAAGTAGCGCCCGCTCTCGATATTGACGACCGTGCTCAGGCCGCTCAGCGCGTCCAGAAAATAGAGGCGCGTCAGGCCGGTCTCGGCGTCCTCGCCCACGAATACGTCAACGCGCCCGGCGGGGCCTTGCCGCGCCGCGACCGGGACGGCAGCGCCCCACACGGCTACCACGAGCACGAGCAGCGCGAGGACGGCCAGCCGGCTACGCATGGCCGGACTCCCCCCCGGCCAGCGCCGCCACGACCTGCGGCAGCACCACGCCCGCAGGCCCGGCCAGGAACCAGTCGGCCAGGCGCGTGATCGGCGTCCGGTTGGGATTGACCTCGATGATTGTCGCGCCGTGCTCGCAGGCGACGAAGGGCAGGCTGGCGACCGGCTGCACCACGCCAGATGTGCCCACGACGAGCATCACGTCAGCGGCCCGGGCCAGGGCGAAAGCGCGGTCAATGGCGTCAGGGGGCAGCAACTCCTCGAACCAGACGACCGCCGGGCGCACATACGCGCCGCAGTGCGGGCAGCGCGGCGGCCCGGCACCCGCGTCCCAGTCCAGCACGCTGATGTCAATGAGGGTTGGGTCGCCCTGGCAGTTGGCGAAGCACTTGTTGAGGTGAATGTCGCCGTGCACAGGGATAACATCGCTGCTGCCCGCCTGGGCGTGCAGCCCGTCAATATTCTGCGTGATCACGACCACGCGCGGCAGATGACGCTCCAGGGCGGCAATCGCCAGATGACCGGGGTTGGGCCGCGCCTGGGCGATGAGCGTCCGCCGGTATTGGTACCAGTCCCAGACCAGCTTGGGATCGCGGCGAAAACCGCGCGGCGTCGCCAGGAGCGCCGGGTCGTACTGCGCCCACAGGCCGTCCAGCGCGTCGCGGAAGGTGGGGATGCCGCTCTCTTTGGAGACGCCCGCGCCGGTTAGCACGACCAGGCACCGGCTCGCGCGCAGCGCGTCCGCCGCCGCGCGCACTCGCTCCGGCGAAACGCCCCCGGCCCGCTCTAGATCGCCCACCGCACGCTCCCTGGTAGCTGGTTGTTGGTTATTGGTTGTTGGTCATCGGTTTTCAGTTCTCGGTCGTCAGTGGCTGTGGGTCGGGAGTGATGAGTCGGGAAATTATGCGCCGGCCTCCTGACTCTAAACTCACGACTCTGAACTTTGACCACACGCGCTCTCTGATCACTGACAACTGACAACCTCGACAATGTCAGATTGGCAAGATTGTCGGGTGTCAGTGGTTAGAGCCGCCCCACGACTGTTGGCTGGACAGCCCATTCCCGATTGTGCCGTTACACGGCTCATCGCGCAAACCGGCAAACGTGAAAACTATCTTAAATCCGGCGGAGACAGCGTTAAGTCCCGGATAATCGTGCTAAACTAGCTGTAATGTCGGCAGAAGTTCCCCTGGCAGCACGGCCTCGCTGCGGCAGCAGCGCGTTCGCTGCCTGCGCCTGCTTGGTGACAGCGTGCGTGCGCGACCGCGCAACAGCAGGCCGCGCCAGCATCTCGCAACACTGGACACAATACACGATGGGTGAGATCAACCCCAACACCGACCGTCTCATTCTGACTCAAGACGCCTACGCCACCGACACGCACCTGGCGGTGCGGATGCGTACCCACGAACTGTACAGCCAGCCGAAAGTGGACTATCCGCGCTGGGTAGTGGACACGATTAGCTGGCACCGTGACGTCTGGGTGCTGGATGTCGGCGCCGGGCCAGGCACCTACAGCGATCTGGTGCGCGAGCGTATCCCGGACGGAGTGTACATCGCCGGCGACCTGTCATTGGGCATGGCGCGACAGGCCAGTGCAGGGGGCGTTCCCGCCCTGAACCTGGATGTGCAGTGCCTGCCCTTCGCCGCCGCTACTTTTGACGTGGTGCTGGCTAATCACATGCTGTACCACGTCCCCAACATCACGCGCGCCCTGCGCGAGCTAAAGCGCGTGCTCAAGCCCACTGGCCTGCTGGTCGCCGCCACCAACAGCGCCGCGACTATGCCAGAACTGGAAACGCTGGCCCGGCGCGCCTGCACGCTGCTGGGCTATCCCCGCCAGGAATTCATCCCAATCCACCGCGATTTCACGCTGGAGAATGGCCCGGCGCAAGCTGCCCGCTTCTTCCGCGCCGTCGCCCGCTACGACCTGCCCAGCGCGCTGCACTTCCCCGATGTCGAGCCGGTAATGGATTACCTCAACAGTATGCAGGCCATCCGCGCGCCGCAGCTTCCCCCCGGCGTGTCCTGGGACGAGTTCATGAACGTAATGGAGAAGCAGATCGCCCGTCTGATCCGGCATTATGGCGAGCTACAGGTGCAGAAGTTGGCCGGCGTGATCGTCGCCACGAATGGGGGCGGCTTCGCCAGCGAGTACCTGCACGGCCTGAACGGGCGGGGGCGACCTGCGGCGAGGAGCTAAGGCTCGTCTTCGAGCGGGTCGTCGGGGGGCGTGAAGCCGTGCCGCCCATAGAGCGGCACGAACATCACCGGAATCAGCGCCTCAACGCGCCACGTATCATCTTTGCGCCGCACCCGCTGGAGCATCTGCTGGAAGCGGTCGCCGACCGGGATGACCATGCGCCCGCCGTTGGCAAGCTGCGTGCGCAGCGGGCCGGGGATGGCCGGGGCCGCCGCCGTGACGATGATCGCGTTAAAGGGGGCCTGGTCGGGCAGCCCCTGGCTGCCGTCGCCGATGTAGACCTCCACGTTGTGATAGCCGAGATCGATCAGGACGGCGTTTGCCCGCTGACCCAACGCCGGGTAACGCTCCAGCGAGTAGACGAGGCGGGATAGCTCGCACAGCACCGCCGTCTGGTAGCCGGAACCGGTGCCCACCTCCAACACCACGTCATCGGGCGTCAGTTCGAGCATCTGCGTCATCAGGGCGACGATGTACGGCTGGGAGATCGTCTGGTCGCTGCCAATGGGCAGCGGGCCGTCCTCATAGGCGCGCGCGCGGAACGGCTCCGGGACAAAGGCGTGGCGCGGCACACGGCGCATCGCTTCCAGCACGCGCGGATCGGCTATATCGCGCGCGGCAAACTGTTCGCGCACCATGCGCTCGCGCAGCATCTCGTAATCCAACGGCGGCGTCATGGCTGCTCAGAGATCCCCCTGCTTTCATGATACATCATTCTCGGCGCGCACGGATGGATCAGCTTCCGGTCAGCGCCGCAAATATGCGGGGGCGCTTGGCCTCACCCCATTTGCCCCACGACTTGGCTCGCGGGTACACTACAGCACAATTGGGCACACCCCTGGGAGCAAGACCATGAGCGTGGCGAACCCCTACGAACCGCACTTCACTGCCGATGGCCCGGTCGCCTTCGTCGGGCGCGAAGACGTTTTCGCCTTCTTCCGCCAACACCTGGTCGGCGCGCCGCTCGCACACGGCCTAGTGCTGATCGGACGGGCGGGCCTGGGCAAAAGCGCCCTGTTGCACCAGCTTGAGCGCCAGATTGATGAGCGTTACCGGCCCTGCATCATTCGCCTGGGCACGCTGGACTTGGCTGGCGAGGATCGTCTGCTGGCCGCGCTCGTGGAAGCGATTCACGCCACGCTCGAAGGAACCGGAGCCAGCACCTACCGCCTGCCCGACTGGCCCGCGCCCGCCGAGGATGGCACCCCGCCCGACTTGCGCGGCTGGTTCAAGGCGGACTACCTGGCGGTGACGATGTCGGCGCTGCGCCTGCGCCACCTGCTGCTGGTTTTCGACGACGCGCACCTGCTGTTCGACGCGATAGACCAGGGTAGGCTCCCCGGCGACCTGTTCGCCTACTTCGCCGATCTGCTGGCTGCCTATGACCGGCTGGCGCTGGTTTTCGCGCTGGACACAACCCATGAGGATCGCGTGCTCGGCACCGAGCTGCTCAGCGACCCGTCCCTGCACATCCGGCTGGGCGAGCTGAGCCGCGCCGACACCGAGCGCCTGGTGCGCGAGCCGGTTGCGGGCATGCTGGACTATGAGGATGAAGTGGTCGAGGGGATTCTGTCCCTGGCCGGCGGGCACCCGTTCCTGCTGCACTCGGTCTGCCGGCTGCTGTTCCGCCGTTCTGAGGAGCGCCATCACGCCGGGCCGATCACCGCCCACGATCTCACCGCCGTGCACACCGCCGCGCTCGACCAGGCCGACGAGATTTTCAGCCCCCTGTGGCGCGCCCTGACGCCCAACGAACGCTATTCGCTGATCGCCCTGGTTCGCCTGGACGAAGAAGCGCCCGGCGAAGCGTTTTCCTTCGACGTGGTGCGCGGCTGGCTGCTCGGCGCGGGGTACGCCCTGAACAAGACCCAGCTTGCCGCCGCGCTGCGCGGGTTGGGCTACAACGGGCTGGCCATCGCCCAGGCGGACACCTACGCCCTGCCCGCGCGCCTGATCGCTGAGTGGGTGCGCGCGATCGCAGGGCAGCCCCCGGCGCAGCCATCCCGCCCCAGGCTGCGGCTGCGCCAGGCCGCGCCGCTCGGCGGCCTGGCCCTGGTGCTGGTCGTGGTGATCGCGCTCGGCGCGGCGGCGTTGGGCGGGTTTTTCGGCGGCGAGGACACGGAGGACGTTCCCGCGACCGGCGCGCCAACGGTTACGCTGGCGCTCAACCTGGAGGCCACGCGCCAGACGGACTTGGCCACGCAGACCGAGCAGGCCCGGCCCACCGCCACGCCGACGATCACCTATACGCCATCGCTGACAGCCACGCCGTCCGAAACGCCCACACCAACCATAACCGTCACGCCATCGCCGACGCCGACGAACACGCCCAGCGTCACGCCGTCGCTGACGGCCACGCCGCGCGCGCAGCGCACGCCGCAGCCCACGCGCACGCCAATCACGCTGGCGCCGACCATCACGCCGACCCTGCTGCCAACGAACACGCCGCGCCCGTCCGTCGCGCCGACGCTCGACCCCGGCGGGTAGCTGCGCACAGAAGAGACATACAAAAAACGGCTCGCCATAACACGGCGGCGAGCCGTTCTGTTGCCAGGGATGGCTGTTGCCGGCTGACTCGGACTCGATCAGCCGGGCGGTAGCGGTTGTTACTCGCCGCTCACAGCCAACGAGCGGACGAGCGGCACCAGCACCAGTTGATCCAGTTCCAGCGCATTGTAGCCGGGTGGGGCAACGACCGACACGACTGTCCAATCGTCCGCGTCCAGCGCCAGGGCGTACACCACCGCCGCACCCTCTGGCCGGGCGACAACCGCGCGCGCAGCGGGATAAGCGGCTGCGAACGACTGGATATACTGCTCCGGCACCGTGAACAGCCCGGCCAATACGTCGGCGGGCATGGTTCCCGCCAGGTCGAGCGTATAGTCGCCGGGCATCACGCGCAGCACGAGCAGCGCCGGATGCTCCGCCCTGTCTGACGGGTTGGCCGCGTCGTCCGCGCCGGCATAGAAGATCACCCCGGCGACATTGGCATCGGACGGGTTCAGGTCTGGCAGCATGGCTTCCGTCCAGCCCTCCGGCGCGTCAAAGGTGAGGCCCAGCGCCGCGCTGCTGTACGAGACCAGCGTCAGCGGCGTGGGTGTGGGCGTAGGGGTGGGTGGGATGATGATCGGCGTGCGCGTGGGCTGTGGCGTGCGCATCGGGGGCGGAGTCGGTGCCGGCTCCGGCCCGGCGATTTCCAGCGAGAGCAGCAGCGGCTCGAAGACTTCCGCCTGGTACGTCGCCAGGGCGTCAGCCGGGGCGCTGCCGGACAGCAGCAGCCAGTCACCGTCCGCCAGCCTGGCCAGGTACAGCACGCCCCGCTTCCCTTCGCGCACACCAGGCAGCAGGACGGGAATCGCCGCCTTGCCTTCGTAGGGCTGGATCGCCCCGCCGGTGCGCTCGGCCAGCGCCTCGGCGGCGGCAACCAGATCGGTCTCGTCCGCCGAGATGCCCCACCCCGCGAAGAACGCCGCATCGCCGCGATAGATGAAGATCAGCGCCGTCCCATCGCTGAGCTGCAGGGTGTTCAGATCGGTCTGAACCGGCGCGCTCCAGCCCGGTGGGACATCGAAGACAACGCCAAGCGGCTGCGCGGCGATAGCCTCAGCGGTCGCCGTGACAGCGGCTACGAGCGCCGTCGCGGTCGCCTCGAAGCCAATGGTAGGCGAGGGCAACAGCGTCTCGGTCAGCACAACGGCGACCTCGGTCGCGCGGAGATCGAGCGCGGTTTGCGTCTGGGTCGCCCCGGCAACGGCCACGTCGGTCGCCTCGATGTCCATCTGAGTCATCGCCAGGGCGGTGGCTGTGGCAAACAGATCGGGCGGCGGGCCGGTCGGCGAAGGCAGCAGCGTGGCAAACGGTGTGGGCGGCAGTGGAGAGGCTGTCGCCACCACGACGGTGGGCTGGATGGGAGTCTCGGTCACAGCGGTGGGCAGGATCGGCGGCACGAGCGCCGTCGGGCTGGCTGGCACAGCGGTGGCCGTCGGTGTGGCGGTCGGCGGCACGGGGCTGGGCGTGCTACTCGGTGCAACAGTCGGCTCGACGGTCGGGCTGGGCGGCACGGCAGTCGGCGTGGATGTAGCAGTCGGCCAGGCGGTCAGCGTGGCCTCCACCGCACCGGCCACCGTCGTCGCCAATTCGGCGCGCGCGGCT
>DYGW01000149.1 GCA_020724485.1 Thermoflexus sp.
TGGCCTTGTGGTTCAACCTTCGTTCATTTGTTCAAGTGTCCGGTAGCTAGCTGGGGGGTGAGGTCTGCACCAAATAAATGCGAGGCGGCCCCTTCTCACTAAGCCTGGGGCCGCCTCGTCAAAATATCTCTCAAATTGGGGGTCTAATTCGCAAAGCCTCTTGGCACTTGGACGGACGAGGTGGTCAAATCCCGTCTATTCGTCAACTCTGTTGTGTAAGTCTCTTAGCTTCCACAGCCAGCCAGGTACCCGGCTGGTCGGAAACGCGACCGTTGTGATCCTACCCAACCCCAGGCCGGAGCGCAAAAACCTATCCCGGCGGGTTAGCGCACCCGCTCCGGCGCGACAACCGTCGCCAGATCGCTCAGGGCGCGCTCCAACGCCTGCACATCCAGCGCCGTCCCGCCGAACGTCCCCCAATGGCTGGGGATCACCCAGCGCGGCTGTAGCACGCGCACCAGCTCGACCGTCCGCTCCAGATCGAGCGTGCCCGGCCCGCCGGACAGCGGCAGGATAGCCACATCGCAGCGAATCTTCTCCAGTTCCGGCACAAAATCTGTCGTCCCGGCATAGTAGATGTCGTAATAGTCAATGGAGATCACAAAGCCCAGCCCGCCCTTCGATGCGGGGTAGTAATCGGAGCGGGTGTAGGCGGGGACAGCGGTGATACGCGCGCCGCTCACGTTGACGCTCTGCCACGAGCGCAGCAGCAGCGCGCCATCGCCCAGCACATTTGAAGCAGCAGGGTTGGCGATGATCATCGTCTGCGGGCCGCGCAGCTTGTCAATGTCGCCGGGCGAGCAGTGATCGTACAGATCGTTGGTGATCAGGATTGCGTCGGGATGGAAAGCACTACGGGACACCCGCCAGGGGTTGATGTAAATCAACGGCGGCCCTTGGATGAGAAAGCTACCATGCCCTAGCCATTGTATGCGGTCGATCATGGACGCTTCCCACTATGCGAAATGTGAAGAAAATAGATCGCGTGCGACCAGCAGCCTGAGTCTATCACCCATTTGCCAGCCCTTCAACCAACGTTCGGCCCATGCACGTTAGAAGCAGATTAGAGATTCCTAACAGGGCGTGGTAGGAGTCTGGCTGCTCTGGACGTGTGCGAAGTTGCCAGTGACTTCTCTGCTGCCGTCCGACAGCCCGCAAAAGCCTTGCCAATCTAGAGGAGGCGGTTATGCTAGGAGGTGCGCCCAGCTTGGGCGTCCTTGTGCACGATGGTGCTCACACTCGCGTAGGAGAGTGGTCAGACAATGCTGCCGACAATGGACTCACGAGCTTTCCGGCAAACCGTGTACGAGCAGATCGGCGAGGAGGGCATCGCCCGGCTGGTGGAGGCGTTCTACCGGCGCGTGTCCACCGACCCGGTGTTGCGCCCGATGTACCCGGAAGACGACCTCGCGCCCGCCGCACGCCGGCTGCGGATGTTCCTGGTGCAGTTTTTCGGCGGGCCGGACGCCTATTCCCAGGAGCGAGGGCAGCCGCGCTTGCGCCTGCGCCATTCTCCGTTTACGATTGACCAAACGGCGCGCAACGTGTGGGTGCGGCACATGCTGGCCGCTCTGGACGAGGCTGGCATCCCAGACCCGGCGCGCACCGTGATCCAGGAATACTTTGAGCGCACTGCCACGCACCTGATCAATGCGTAGCGGCCTGCCTGGCGGCGCGCAGGAGAGAGGACTGTGGCTGCCAAACCTGCGGCGTCAACAAGCGCGATCGAGCGGTGGGCGGCGCGCCTGGGGCGTCTCTCGCGCGGGTGGCGAGTGACGCTCAGCCTGGCTATCACGCTCGAACTGGTCATCCTTATCTCTTTCGCCGTAGACCGCTTGCTGATCCAGCGCGTGGTCGAAGGCGATCTAGGGCGGGCGGCCCCGGCCTGGATCGCAGTGGGGGCCGGGCTGGTGCTCTACGCGGTGGGCTGGTGGGCGCTGGTCGGGTTCGACTGGGACCCTGCCCATCCCTGGCGTCCGGGGCGGGCGGCGGTGCTGTACACGGCGGCGGGCGGGGCCGGGCTGCTGGTTGTGATCGTCCTGGCGCTGTTCGGGCTGGTGTTCGGCTATTTGCTGTGACGGCGCAGGAGAGGAAGGGGCGGATGCACAGAGGATGGCTGCTGATCGGGCTGCTGACGGCGGCGCTGCTGGCGGGCTGTGGTGGCGACAAAGCCGAGGAGGTGCCCACCGCGACGGCGACTGTCTTCACGCCCTCGCCGCTGCCGCCCACGTGGACGCCCAGCCCACCGGGATTTGTCCCCTCGACGACGCCCACGCCTGAAAACACCGCTGACCGCACGCCGGGCGGGGTGAACGTGGGCGGGTCGCTGGCCGGGGGCACTCCGTTCCCGCCAACCTGGACGCCGGGATCGCCGCCGAGCGCGACTCCCAGGGTGTCGCCGACGCCGGTCGCGCCGACACTGCCGCCCGCGCCCACCTGGACGACGCACCCAGATTACTGCCTCGCCCTGACCGTTGTGGGCGGTGACCTGGCGACGCGCGCGGGCGTGGCAGTGACCGTCCGCTGGACGCCCATCGCCGAATTCAGCGATTACCTGGTCATCGTGCGGCACCCCGGCGGCGGGATCGTCTATTCGCAGACAGCGACCGGCGGCGCGCACACGCTGCCCGGCGACCTGTTCACCGTGACCGGAGCGTATGGCTGGGAAGTGTGGCCGCTGGACGCTGCCGGTAACCGCGCATGTTACGCGGTCGGCGGGGAGATCATCGTTAGCTTCTGATGGCAGATAGCGGCTCGCCGCTCAGCCCGGCAGCGGGCCGAGCGTGGGCAGGATGTAGCGTTCAAACGCCTCCGCTGTCCAGGGCAACGCCGGTTTGAAGAAGTGAGTGAACAGCGCCTGGGCGTACTGGCGAATCTCGTGCTGCGCGTCCGGGGCCATGCGCAGCCGCAGAAAGTGCATCAGGTTGTGCGCGTCCACTTTGACCACCCAGGTGTAGTACACAGCGAAGCCCGGCAGGAACATGCGCGCCAATTCGCGGGCGACGCCCGCTTCGAGGGCGCGCCGGTAGAGCGCGAATGACTGCTCGTAATGGTCGTGCAGCGCGCGGGTGAGCGCCTCGGCTTGCGCGCCGCTCAACTCCCCTTCGCTGGCCTGCTTGTTGTCGGCGGCCTGCAAGCGCCAGGCAGCAGGTACGTAGAAGTCACCTTCCTTAAAAGCTGTGTAGCGTCCCGATTGGGCATTAACGTGCCATACTCGGTGGCGCACCCATTGCCACCAGACGACCAGCGGCGCGCGCACGCGGAAGCGGAACTCGACCTGCTCAAACGGGGACGTGTGCCGGTGTTGGAGCAGGTAGAAGAGCAGCTTTTTGTCGCGGTCGGCCCCCTTGCTTTCGCCCAGGAAGGACACGCGCGCGGCGTTGACGATGGCCAGGTCATCGCCCATCATGTCTTGCAGCTCGATCCAGCCCTGGTCGAGCACGTCCACGCGCTTGCCGATGAGCGCGTCGCGCGGCGAAGGGTGATCGGTCATGATGCGGCTGCCTTTCTCTGCGCGGGTGTGTGGGTCAGGCGAAGTATTGGAGCGCCAGCCGGACTCGCTCTTCGATGTCGGCGGGCGCGTCGCGCGGGATGGCTTGCAGCGCGGCCTGCGCCTCGACGACGCTGTAGCCGAGCGCGGTGAGCGTGGCGATCACATCCGTGTCTACGTCGCTCAGGGCCGCAATGCCCAGCGACGGCTCCAGGATTAACCTGTCCTTTAGCTCAAAAACGAGCTTCTGAGCCAGCTTCTTGCCGATGCCCGGCACGCGGGTGAGCACGTCCGGTTCCTCGCGGGCGACGGCGTTGTGGATGTGCTCGACGGTCAGCGTGCTGAGCAGCGCCAGGGCGATGCGCGGCCCCACGCCGCTGATGGCGATCAGCGTCTCGAACAGGGCGCGTTCCTCTTGCTCGGCGAAACCGTAGAGGATCAGACCGTCCTCGCGCACGTGCAAGTGGGTGTACAGCGTGACCGTGTGCCCAGGGCCGTCCACAAGGTCGCGCACGGTGGCAGGGACGTGCACGCGCAGCCCTACGCCGCCGACCACGACGACCACATACTGCTTGGTGATGGCGGCGACTTGCCCGGTGACGGTGTCAATCATCGCTGTGCTCTCCCTGCTGGGTGATGGCGGGTCATCCGGCGGACAGGCGCTCGAAGCGGCTGGCGTTGAGATCGGTAATGGCCACGCCCAGCCCATCGGCGGCGTCGTCCGGGCGCGGGAGATCGTCCAGGCCCAGAAGCTGGCGGATCATCTCCTGCATCTGTCCCTTGTCCGCGTTGCCATAGCCGGCGATGGCCTGCTTGATCTCCGCCGGCTTGTACTCGCGCACGGGCAGACCCGCCTGGGCCAGCGCCAGCAGAATCACACCGCGTCCCTGGGCGACGGTGATCGCCGTGGTGACATTCTTGCCGAAGTACAGCGTCTCAATGGCGGCGGCGTCGGGCTGGTACCGGGCGATCAGGGTCGTGATTTCCGCGTGAAGCTGGAGCAGACGGTCGGGCATGGGCGTGCGCGCGGGCGTGGTGATGACGCCGAAAGCGACGGCGGTCAGGTCGCCGTCCTCACTCTCGCGCACGAGGCCGTAGCCGGTGGTCGCCGTGCCAGGGTCAATGCCCAGGATGAGCATGGCAGGGTTCCTAAATCACCATCAGGCCGCCCACCGCCCCCGGTGCGCGGCCTGACAGGGTGCGCAGCAGACGCGAGTCGCCGGGCTAGGCGGCGCTCAGCGCGGCGGCGACTTCGTCGGTGAGGCTCAGGTTCGACGCGACGCGCTGCACGTCGTCCAGGTCCTCCAGCTTTTCGATCAGGCTCATGACCTGGAGCGCCTCTTCGGTACCCACCTCGACCTCGTTCTGGGGCATCCAGATCAGCTCGCGCTCCTCGACGGTGTAGCCAGCGTCTTCGAGGGCGTTGGCGACAGCGGCCAGTTCTTCGCGCGGGGTGTACACAGCGTAGATGTCCTCTTCCTGCTGCACGTCGTCTGCGCCCGCGTCGGCGGCGATGAGGAAGACTTCCTCGAAGTCTGCGCCCTCGGCGGCGACCTCGACATAGCCCTTCTGCGTGAACTGCCAGGTCACCGCGCCGGCGCTGGCCAGGTTGCCATTGTTGCGATTGAGGATGTACTTGAGATCGGCCAGGGTACGGTTGCGGTTGTCGGTGACAACGCTGATGACCAGGGCGACACCGTGCGGGCCGTAACCTTCGTAGACGATCTCTTCCATCTCAACCGCGTCGTCGCCGATGCCCGCGCCGCGATGGACGGCGCGCTCAACGTTGTCTTTGGGCATGTTCGCCGCGCGCGCCTTGTCCATAGCCAGGCGCAGGGCCGCGTTCGTCTCGGGGTCTGGGCCGCCTTTGCGCGCCGCCATCACGATCTCACGCGCGATCTTGGTGAAGACCTTGCCTCGCTTGGCGTCTTCGGCGCCTTTCTTGCGCTTGATGGTTGACCACTTACTATGACCAGACATCCTCGAATGTCTCCCCAGTCATGTGCTATGAGCATTGATTACCAGGTCGAATGGGTGATCTTGAACGCTTGGGGTTTCTACTCCACAGTACGCCCCAATTATACCGGACGGAGCAAAGGCCAAGCAAGAAGCAGGTTCCGCAGGGAACGGGTGATGGGCTCCAGCCTTCCGAAGTCTCGAAGACTTCGGAAGTCTTGTCGCGCCTGGCTGACTCTCGCGGCTGTTCGCTGAGCGTTGCTCAGGGCGTGCTGGCGGCTTGCGTGGCCCGCTGCTCGCGCAGGTCGGCCTCAAGCTGGATGTGCGTGGTGTCGAGCAAGCCAGCGACCGACGTGCTGATGGTGTCGGCTGCCGCCTGCACTTCGGCGCGCAGCGCGTCCTCGGCGAGCGTCCCGGTGGCGTAGGACTGGAAGGCGTCGAGCGTCTGGCGCACGTGAACCAGGATCGCGTTGTGGGCGAGCATGGCGCATTCCGGGGCGGGCTGGGCGGCGATAGCATCGCGCAGGTCCGACAGGCGCAGCAGCGCCGGAACCAGCGTGTCCGGCAACCCGTCGAGCGCGGACAGGCTTTCGTCACGGAAAGTCACGACGAGCGATCCGGCCAGCTCATACCAGCTTTCCAACTCGCCTGGCTCGCAGCCGGGCAACACTGTGCCTAGCGGCTCCGGCTGGACGGTGATCAGAATGCTCGGCGGGGGATCGCTCCCCACGTCGTCACCGCACGCCGGGAGTAACAGCCCGCCCAGGAGCGCGGCGGCGAGCAAGAGAACAGGCTTCGGGCGCGTCCAATTCAAAGCACGCCTCCGGGAGTGCGTCACCTACATGCTGAGGTAGCTTAGACCCGAACGGTCTGCGGCGCAAGCCGGGGGCCTGAGCCTCAGCCGGTCTCGGTAGGAGCCACCCACTGGCGGCCCACGCACGAGTTATAGTCCGCGCCGAGAATGATCTCGAAGTCCACCGTGCGGTTGGGATCGGGCTGGACGACGACCTGATCCGGGCGGATGTTGAGCAGCCCGACCAACTGGTTCAGGCTGCTGCCCTTGCTGGCCCCCGTGTAATCAATAATCGTGGAGGTGGCGTAGTCGGTGCGGTCGGCAGGCCCCAGGGCGGAGGGGGCGAATCCTTCCCAGACCAGCCGCTCGGCGGCGACGATGTCCCAGCCGGGGTTGCTCGTGCCGTTGTAGATGGCGATGCGGGCGTTTTCCAGGCGCAGCCGGTTCTGGGTGGGCGGCTGGAGGAAGTTGTAGATCAGCCGGTTCATGCCGCCGTCGGGGTGGGGAAGCTGGACGTTGGTCACACCGTCCGGCGACCAGGCGACCGTCTCCACGTTTTTGCGGAAGAAGTGATTCTCGATGTCGTTCGGCTCGATGCTCAGCGCCAGTGGGATCAGCGGGATGATCTCCGAGAGCGGCATATTGGTCTCGACCACCGAAGTAAGCTGGTCGTACAACTGCGGAATCTGCGTGATTTGCCCGGTCGCTTTTGTCTTGGCCCAGATAGCGCGCAGAAGCTGCTGCTGGCGCCGCCCCCGGTCGAAGTCAATGGTGTTCTTGCGACTGCGCGCGTACCACAGGGCCAGCTCAGCGTCTATGTCGAAGACGCCGACCGGCAGCGTGTACAGCTCGAAGTCGCTGTCCGTCTCGTTGCCGGGGATGCCGTCGGTGCAGGCTGCGCCGGTGCAGCGGATGTCCTGGATCGGACAGTCCACAGCGATGGTCACGCCGCCGACGGCGTCGATGATCTGCTCGAAGCCCTCGAAATCTACCATCGCGTAGTAGTGTGTCTCGATGCCGAAGTTGTAGAGGATGGTCTGGCGCATCATGCCCCAACTGCCATCCGTCCAGCCAATCGCCTCGCCGTAGCCCCAGGCCAGGTTGAGGCGAGCCATACCCCAGTTGGGGATGTAGACGAACAGGTCGCGCGGCAGGGAGATCATGGAGACGGTGTTCGTGTCGCGGTTGATCGAGACGATGATCATCGTGTCGGTGTGGAACGGGCTGCCTGGCTGCAGGTCGCCATCGTGACCGAGCAGCAGCACGTTGAGCAGTTGGTAAGGCGTGTTGGTCTCGTCGAGCGCGCGCAGGCGCGGCATGGCCGTCGGGATGGCGGTGGGCTGCTCGCGGCTGGGCTGGTAGTCCGGCGGGTAGTAGAGCGTTGGCGTCGGCAGGAAGGCCGGCTCAGTGGGAACCGGAGTCGGCGTGCTGGTTGGCAGGGGCGTCTCGGTCGGCGGCAGGGTGGGGCGCGGCGTATTGGTCGGCAGTGCCGTCGCGCGCGGGGTGTTGGTCGGCGGCGGCGTCGGCCCCTGGAAGGCCAGCGCGCCATCAGCCGCCGCCAGCAAGGACGGCGCGACGAGCACAATGGCCAGGGCCAGCGGCCCCGCGATCAGCGCCAGAGGACGTAGTCGAGACAGCATCGGCTTTTCTCCGCATAGCTTGTAGATCAGCGCGGGGACGCAACGGCTCGCCCGCGCACCTGGCAAGTGTAGCGCGCGGCGACCGGATCGCAAGGGTGCGGCAGGCGGGCGTGGGGGAAAAGCCGGGCGGGGCAAGCGTACTGATTGACCTCACCCCCTGGCCTCGCTGCGCTCGGCCTCTTCCCCTCTCCACACGCGGAGAGGGGGCGGCGAGGCCCGTATCAGCGGGCCGAGCGGGGGTGAGGTCAACCGGCTGCGCGCGGCGGACTTTGAGACGATTGCCCTAGGGCGAGCGTCAGAACAGGCGAGCCTGCACGGGACGCCCTTCGTGGGCCAGCAGCCATTCTTTGCGCCACAGCCCACCCCCATAGCCGATGAGTGCCCCGTCCCCGCCGATGACACGGTGGCAGGGGACAATGATGGACACCGGGTTCTGCCCGTTGGCAGCGCCGACGGCGCGCACCGCCTTCGGGTCGCCCAGAGCCAGGGCGATGTCCAGGTAGGTGCGCGTCTCGCCGAACGGGATGTGCAGCAACAATTCCCACACCCGCCGCTGGAACTCCGTGCCGCGCAGGTCGAGCGGCACCTCGAACGTGTGGCGGAGGCCCTGGAAGTACTCGGCAAGCTGCTGCACGCACGAGACCAGCGGCGCGGGCAGGTTGGGCGTGGCGGGCGCGAGAGGTGGTTCATCCAGGAAGCGCACGGCGCGGATCCCGGCGTCGCTGCCCGCTATCTCCAGCACGCCAAGCGGCGATTCGCTGTAGGCCAGCACAAGCTCACTCATGGTTAGCCCTCGAAGCGCACGCGCACCGTGCACTGCGGCAGGTAGTTGCCGGTGATGTCCACGACGGTCAGGCGCAGCCAATAGTCGCCGGGCGCGAAAGCCGAGGCGTTGACCGTGCCAAGCTGCCCGCTGTACACCTGCGTCGTGTAGACCTGGAGCGTGGCGAAATCGGCGTCCGCTGTGCCGCTGCCGGAGACCTGCAGGCGGTAGAACTGGAAATCGGGATGAGTGGCCGTGCCGTAGACGGCGAACGCGCCGCGCAGCACCGTGCCGCGGAGTGGCTGGCTGATCGTCGCCGCCGGGTTGTCGCAGTTGAAGCTGGGATAGTCGCCAGGCAACCGCGTGGGCCCGGCTGCGATAGGCGTGGACGGCGCGGGAGGGGTGACGTTGCTGCCAGGCGGGACGAAGAGAAGCTGCCCCGCCGTGATGTTGTTCGGGTCCTCGATGCAGTTGGCTTCGGCCAGCTCGGCAACCGTCAGCCCAAAGCGCCGCGAGAGATAGGACAGCGTGTCGCCACGCTGGACGACATAGGCGATCCACTCGTCGGGGATGGTGCAGCCGGTGACTCCCGGCGTGCTGGTGCGCTCGCCGCCGAAGGGCGTGATGCTGGGCGTCAGCGACGGGTAGGGCGTGAAGGTGAGCGTCGGCGGTGGGGTGAAAGTCAGCGTCGGCGTGGGCGTGTGCGACGGCGTGAAGGTCGCCGACGGCGTCAGCGTGGCCGTCGGTGAAGGCGTGACGGTCGGCGAAGGCGTAGCAGTGGGAATCGGCGAAGGCGTCGCCGTCGGGATAGGCGTAGCGGTCGCGGTCGGCAGCGGCGTGTCCGTCGGGATCGGTGTAGCGGTGGCAGTCGGCAGCGGCGTGTCCGTCGGGATCGGTGTAGCGGTGGCAGTCGGCAGCGGCGTGTCCGTCGGGATCGGTGTAGCGGTGGCAGTCGGCAGCGGCG
>DYGW01000150.1 GCA_020724485.1 Thermoflexus sp.
GGGCCGGACGGCACCATCCCCGTCTACCGCTACACCGCGCCGGACACGGTCGGCACGGGCGGGATGCTGCGCGCCGAGGGCGCGCGCACGGAGGCGATCAGCCTGCCGTCCAGCCTGGACACCGACCAGGGCGAGCTGACCATTCACCTCGATCCGTCGCTGGCGGTGACGACCGTGGACGCGCTGGACTATCTGAAGAACTTCCCGCACCAGTGCATCGAGCAGACGATCAGCCGCTTCCTGCCTAACGTGATGACCTACCGCGCGCTGAAAGACCTCGGCCTGGACGACCCGGCCCTGGAAGCGAGCCTGCGCGCCGTGCTGGACGAGGCGCTGGCCCGCCTGGCCCGCGAGCAGAATCCCGACGGCGGCTGGGGCTGGTTTGTCCAGATGGAGAGCAACCCGTACATCACCGCGTATGCCGCGCTGGGGTTGGCTGAGGCGCGCGACGCTGGTTTTGACGTGGACGCGCTGATGATCGAGCGCGCGCTCAACTTCGTGCGTCTCGACCTGATCCGGCCCACGATGGACACCGCCGTGTGGCGGCTGAACCGGCAGGCGTTCTACGCCTACGTCTTCGCGCGGGCGGGACAGGCACAGGCCGCCGACCTGAACGCGCTGCTCGATCACCGGCTGGAGATGGACACCTGGGCGCTGGCGTTCCTGCTGATGGCCTACCAGCAACTCGATCCCACTGACGACGCCATCCCCGCTCTGGTCAGCGACCTGCAGAGCGCGGCGATCCGCTCGGCGACCGGCGCGCACTGGGAAGACACTAAACCGGACTGGTGGAACTGGAGCAGCGATACGCGCACGACGGCCATCGCCCTGGCGGCGCTGACGCGCGTCCAGCCGACTCATGACCTGCTGCCCAATGTGGTGCGCTGGCTGATGGTGGCTCGCCAGGGCGATCACTGGACGACGACGCAGGAGACGGCCTGGGCGGTGATGGCCCTCACCGACTGGATGGTCGCCAGCGGCGAGCTGCGTGGCGACTACACCTACAGCCTGGCCGTCAACGGGGCGGGGCTGGCCGAAGGGACAGTCACGCCAGAGACAGTGCGCGAAGGCCAGGTGCTGCAGGTGGCGGTGAAAGACCTGCTGCGCGACGAGATCAACCGCGTGACGGTCTCCCGCTCGGCGGGCGAGGGCGTGCTGTACTACACGGCGCACCTGAAGACCCGGTTGTGGGCGGCGGAAGCCAAACCGATCAGCCGGGGCATCACCGTCTCGCGCGAGTACTTCCGCGCCGACGACCCCGGCTCGCCGGTCACGTCCGCCCAGGTGGGCGACGTGATCACCGTGCGCGTGACGATCACCTTGCCCCAGGAGATCTACTACTTCGTGCTCGAGGACCCGATCCCGGCGGGCACCGAGCCAGTGGACACGTCGCTGCTGACGACCAGCCAGCTTGACCAGCCGCCGACCATCCGACCGATGTACGACCCGTACTGGTACTGGGGCTGGTGGCTGTTCGACCGCTCCGAGCTGCGCGACGAGCAGCTCAACCTGTACGCGGACTTCCTGCCGGGCGGCACCTACGTCTACACCTACCAGGTGCGGGCCAGCGTGCCCGGCGAGTTCCAGACGATGCCCAGCCACGCCTACGCCTTCTACTTCCCGGAGGTCTTCGGGCGCGGCGCGGGGACGCTGTTCACGGTGACAGCGGCGGAGTAAACGCCCCCGGCTGGTGACACAAAACGCCCCAGGGTTGCGGCTCTGGGGCGTTGTTGTGCTGGGTTCTGAGTGGATCAGACTTCCAAAGTCTGGCAGACTTCGGAAGTCTCTTCAAAGCGGGCGAACTGCAATTAGAGGTCGAACTGCGCCCACTGCTCGTACATCTTCCAGCGGGTAGCCACGTCCTGGCGCATCATCTCCAGTAGCTCGGTGGCCCGCTCCGGATCCGCGTTGCGCAGAATGCGGAAGCGATTCTGCTTGTACATCCACTCCTCGACGTCCGTCGTCGGCGCTTTAGAGTCGAGCATGAGCGGCTGCTTGCCGGCGCGCGTGTTGTCCGGGTTGAAGCGGTAGAGCGGCCTGAAGCCAGACTCAACGGCGTCCTTCTGGTTCTGGTAGCCATAGCGCAGGTCGTAGCCGTGCGCGATGCACTGGCTGTAGGCGATGATCAGCGACGGCCCGTCGTAGGCTTCCGCCTCGGCAAACGCCTTGATCGCCTGGGTCATGTTGGCGCCGAGCGCTACCTGAGCGACGTAGATGTTGCCGTAGGTCATGGCGATCATGCCCAGGTCTTTCTTGGGCATCCCCTTGCCAGCGGCGGCGAACTTGGCCACCGCGCCGCGCGGCGTCGCCTTAGACATCTGGCCGCCGGTATTGGAGTACACGCCGGTGTCGAGCACAAGCACGTTCACGTCGCGCCCCGACGCCAGGACGTGATCCAGGCCGCCGTAACCGATGTCGTAGGCCCAGCCGTCGCCGCCGAAGATCCACACCGACTTCTTCACCAGGTAGTCGGCCACACTCAGAAGCTGCTTGGCGAACGGGCTGCCGTCCTGCTCCAGCAAGCCCTTGAGCTGATCCACGCGCCCGCGCTGCTCTTCGATCCCTTCCTGCGTGCCCTGGTCGGCGTCGCGGATGGCTTCAAGCAGCTCGTGGTGATTCTGCGCCTGGGCGATGAGCTGGTCGAGTAGCTCGCGGGCGTACTGCGTCAGCTTGTCAGCGGTCAGGCGCATACCCATGCCGAACTCCGCCGCGTCTTCGAACAGCGAATTCGACCAGGCCGGGCCGCGCCCGTCGGCGCGCACAGCGTAGGGCGTGGTGGGCAGGTTGCCGCCGTAGATGGACGAGCAACCGGTCGCGTTGGCGATGATGGCCCGGTCGCCGAAAAGCTGCGACATGAGCTTGATGTAGGGCGTCTCGCCGCAGCCAGCGCACGCGCCGGAGAACTCGAACAGCGGGCGGATGAACTGCGATCCCTTGACCGTGAAGCGGTTGAAGGTGGCCGGGTCGGTCTCCGGCAGGGCCAGGAAGTAATCCCAGTTCGCGGCCTCGTTGCGGCGCAGTTCCTCGGTGAGGGGGGCCATGTTGATCGCCTTGCGATCGGTCTTCTGGCCGCTCTCGTCTTTGGCATAGGCTGGGCACATCTCGACGCACACCCCGCAGCCGGTGCAGTCTTCGGGCGCGACCTGGAGCGTGTACTTCATGCCCTTCCACTCGCGACCCTTCGCCTCGGTGGATTTGAAGGTCTTAGGCGAGCCACCGTTGGCGTACTGCGCGTCGTAGACCTTCATGCGGATCGTGGCGTGCGGGCAGACGTAGGCGCACTGGTTGCACTGGATGCAGACTTCGGGTTCCCAGACGGGAATCTCGGTCGCCACAGTGCGCTTCTCGTACTGCGTGGTCGCCGTGGGGTACGTGCCGTCGAGGGGCATGGCCGACACGGGCAGCAGATCGCCGCGCCCGGCAATGATCTCGGCGGTCACATTCTGGACGAACTCCGGCGCATACTCCGGGACGGGCGGGCGCATGGAGAACTTGCTGGTGACTTCGCTGGGGTAGCTGACGCGCTCGATGCGATCCACCGCCACCTCTGCGCCGCGAATGTTCATATCCACGACCTTGCCGCCCTTGCGCCCGTAGGTGTCCTCGACCGCCGCGTTGATCATCTCCATCGCCTTCTCCTCCGGCAGCACGCCGGAAATCTTGAAGAAGGCCGCCTGCATGATGATGTTGATGCGACCGCCCAGCCCAACCGACTTGGCGATGGAGTCGGCGTCAATGACGTAGAACTTGGGCTGCTTGTCAATGATCTGCTGCTGCACCTCGCGCGGGAGATGATCCCACACCTCGGCGGCGCTGTAGGAGCTGTTGAGCAGGAAGGTGCCGCCCTTTTCGAGCTGGCTGAGCATGTCAAACTGCTCAAGGAAGGTGAACTTGTGGCAGGCGATGAAGCCCGCCTTCTTGATCAGGTAGCTGCTGCGGATGGGCTTGCGCGAGAAGCGCAGGTGCGAGACCGTGCGCGCGCCGGACTTCTTGGAGTCGTAGACGAAGTAGCCCTGGGCGTAGTTGTCGGTCGCCTTGCCGATGATCTTGATCGAGTTCTTGTTGGCGCCCACCGTGCCGTCCGCGCCCAGGCCGAAGAACAGCGCGCGGTGCACGTCGCTGCCCTCGGTGGAGAAGTCGTCGTCCCAGTCCAGGCTGGTGAAGGACACGTCGTCCACGATGCCGATCGTGAAGTGATTCTTCGGCTTGGCGGCGGCCAGGTTGTCGAACACCCCCTTGACCATCGCCGGCGTGAACTCCTTGGAGCCGAGGCCGTAGCGCCCGCCGACGATCAGCGGCATCTTGTCCCAAGAACCGTTGGCAATCGCCTCCGTGAACGCCGTGATCACGTCCTGGTAGAGCGGCTCGCCCGCCGCGCCCGGCTCTTTGGTCCGGTCGAGCACGGCGATGGATTTGACCGTCTTGGGGACGGCAGCGACCAGCGCCTCGCCGACGAACGGGCGGTACAGGCGGACCTTGAGCACGCCGATCTTCTCGCCGCGCGCCAGCATATACTCGACCAGCTCGTGCGCCACCTCCGCGCCGGAACCCATCAGGATCACGATGCGCTCGGCGTCGGGCGCGCCCACGTAATCGAACAGGTGGTACTGCCGGCCCACGACTTCGGCGAAGCGATCCATGACCTTCTGGACGATGCCCGGCGTGGCGGCATAGAACGGGTTGACCGTCTCGCGGCCCTGGAAGTAGACATCGGGGTTCTGCGCCGTGCCGCGCAACACAGGGCGATCAGGCGACATGCCACGCATCCGGTGCGCGAACACAAGCTGATCGTCAATGAGCGCGCGCATGTCCTTGTGCGTAAGCTCCTCGATCTTCTGGATTTCGTGCGACGTGCGGAAGCCGTCGAAGAAATGGAGGAACGGCACGCGCGATTCCAGCGTGGCAGCCTGGGCGATCAGGGCGAAGTCGTGCACTTCCTGGGTGTTGCCCGACGCCAGCAGCGCCCAGCCCGTCTGGCGCACGGCCATCACGTCCGAGTGATCTCCAAAGATGGATAGGGCGTGCACGGCCAGCGAGCGCGCCGAGACGTGGAAGACGGTGGGCGTCAGCTCGCCGGCGATCTTGTACATATTGGGGATCATCAGCAGCAAGCCCTGCGACGCCGTGAAAGTCGTCGCCAGCGCGCCGGTGGTCAGCGCCCCGTGAATGGCGCCCGCCGCGCCGCTCTCGGCCTGCATTTCAGTGACATCTGGCACCGTGCCCCAGATGTTCTTCACGCCAGCAGCCGATAGCTCGTCGGCTTCCTCGCCCATCGGCGACGACGGCGTGATGGGATAGATCGCGATGACCTCATTGAGGGCATGGGCTACCTGGGCGGCAGCACTGTTGCCATCAATCGTCACCATGTTGCGGGACGATTTATCACTTGCCATCAATTTCCTCCTGTGTCCTCTCGCCAAACGACCGCGCGCCAGACGCGAAATCTGGCAGGGAGTGATCGCTGGACAAGTCATGCACTGCAAACGTTGGAAGCACGGTGTGAGACAATCGCAAGAGCGCGGGCCTGGCTGGCCCGGTTTTCGACGTTTTCCCAGTCGCTTCGCCAAGAGTCTAGACCGTTTGCCAGGGCCTCAGTAGTGTGGAATGTCGTGATATGGATGATGAGTGTCACTTTTGCCCCGGCGAGCAGCCGCAGCGGGCGCGTGCAAAGGTTGTCAGCGAATCGCTTGACACCAGGGCATTGACCTCACCCCCCTGTCCTCGCTGCGCTCGGCCTTTCCCCCTCTCCGCTGCGGAGAGAGGGAGGCGAGGCGCGCCAGCGCCGAGCGGGGGTGAGGTAAACAGGGTGCGGCCAAACGGCCTGACAGATTTTGCACATACCCACCACAGCGCCGCCTGAGACGGTATAATCTGCACAGGCCCATGCACGTTGCATCCGCGACCCCTGACCATGCCCAAGACCTCGCTCGTTCTGTTCGACATTGACGGCACCCTGCTCCACTCCGGCGGCTGCGGGCGCGCTGCGACGCGCCTGGCGGTGCAAGATGTGTTCGGCACCGCCGGCCTCCTCGATGAAGTGGGCTTCGCCGGCAAGACCGACTGGCAGATTCTGCTGGAGGCGCTGACTCCGGCGGGCATTGCCGCCGGGGAGATAGAGCGACGCCTCGCCGAGTATAACCTGGTCGTCGCCCGCCGTCTGGTCGCGATCATCAGCGGATGTCCGGTCAAGCCGTGCGCGGGCGCGCTGAAGCTAGTCGCCGCGCTGCGTGCCAACCCCGCCGTGCTGATTGGCCTGGTCACGGGCAACATGGCCGGGCTGGTGCCGATCAAGCTGCGCGCGGCGGGCTTCGATCCCGCCGACTTCCCCATCGGCGCGTTCGGCTCGGAGGGTTGGGAGCGGGCCATGCTGCCGCCGCTGGCGCTGGCGCGGGCCAACGCATTCAACGGGGCGGACTTCGCGCCCGACCGCGTCGTGATCATCGGCGACACGCCCGGCGACATTACCTGCGCGCACAGCATCGGCGCGCGGACTATCGCCGTGGCCACCGGGCCGTTCAGCGCCGACGAACTGGCCGTTCACCAGCCGGACGGTCTTTTCCCCACGCTCGAAGACACGAGCGCCGTGTTGCGCGCCATCTTGAACGGCCAGCGCGGCACCTGACCGCGTGCCTGCCATGTCCCGCCGCACACCGTCCTGGGGAACGCTCGCGCTCGGCATTGCGCTCGGCGTGATCGGCCTCGCGTGCGTGGCGGGCGGACTCGCGCTGCTCGGCTGGCGGCTCCTGGCCCCCGATGACGCGGTGATCGTGCCGCCCTACCTGTTCGGCACGCCCGAACCTACCCCGACGCCCGGATTGCTCGGCACAGCCCTGCCCGCGCCCCCGCTGCCCGGCGCACTCACGCAGGTGGTGATCCTCCCGGTCAGCGAGCCGCCCACGCCGACGGCGACCGCCGTCCTTACGGAAACCGTCGCCCCCAGCGACACCCCCGCGCCGTCGCCAACTGCCCTCTCACCGGCAGCGCCATCGCCAACCGCACCGCTAAGAGAGACGCAGACTCCGGCCCCCTCACCAACGCCTGCGTTCGCGCCGTCGGCCACGCCTACCATGACGGAGACTGCGCCCCCTCTCACGGTGACGTCAATCCCGACGCTCCTGCCGACCGCATCACCGACGCCCATCTCCGGCGCGCCACCCACGCACATCCGTATTACCGCCATCGGCCTGGACGCGCCGGTCGTGCCGGTCGGACAGCACGCGGTCACGCTGGACGGCGAACTGTTCAGCCAGTGGGACGTGCCTCCGGCGCGCGCCGCCGGCTGGCACCAGACCTCCGCGCCGCTGGGCGCGCCCGGTAACACCGTCTTGAACGGGCACCACAACGTCTACGGCGAAGTCTTTCGCTACCTGTCTGCGCTGAAGCCAGGTGACTGGATCGCACTTGACTCCGGCGACCGGCGCTACTACTACGTGGTGGTGCAAACCATGACTCTGGCCGAGGAAGGGCAGCCGCTCGCCGTGCGTGCCGAGAACGCCCGGTGGATATTGCCGACGGCGGACGAACGTGTTACGCTCGTAACGTGCTGGCCGTCCTACGCCAACACGCACCGGCTGGTGGTCATCGCGCTGCCATTGTGGGATGTGATCCCGCCCGCCGGTATCCCGTGACAGCGTTGCTGGCTGCTTAGCCTGGGCCGCGTCGTGTAGTAGTGGGGAACGCATGATGATCCAATTCCTGGCAATTGTGCTGGCACCAATTCTGAATATGCCCGTGATCCGCCGCGTGCGGCGCAATCACGGCCTGGAGCACGCCACGATTCACGTCCTCAGCCGCAAGGTCAAGAACCTGAGCATGGCCGGGCGCTCCACGTCAAGCGGCTTCTACCTCTACGGCAACGTGCCCACGCCCGATATCGAGGCCGCTGTCGGTGAGGCGCTGGGCCGCATGAAGCACGGCGAGCACGGCCTGGCCATTCACCCCAACTGCGGGACGGGCCTGGTGACCGCCGGGGTGCTGACCAGCCTGGCGACGCTGATCGGCACGAGCGGGATGCGCAGCGGCATTCTGGAGCGCCTCTCGCGCCTGCCCACGATTATCCTGCTCTCCACGCTGTCGCTCATCCTCGCCCAACCGCTGGGGCTGGCCCTCCAGCAGCACGTCACCACGCTCGGCGATCTGGGCGACCTGGAAGTGGTCATCATCAACCGCTACGAGTTCCCCATTCCCCTGGCCGGGCAGCGGCTGACCGTGCACTACGTGCGGACGCGGTCGGGCTGACCGGCACGAGATCGCGCCATGAGCCGCAGCGCACCCATCTTCTATGTCCTGCACGGCCCGGACGAGTTCACTTGCCGCGCCCAGGTGCAGGCCATGCGCGCGCAGATGGGCGATCCTGGCACCGCCGACCTGAACATCACTGTCTTCGACGGCAAGAACGCCGCGGCGGCAGACGTGCTGGCGGCGGCGCGGGCCATCCCCTTCCTGGGCGAGAAACGGCTGGTCATCGTCGAGGGGATGCTCTCCTGGCTGACGCGGCGCGGCGCGGGCAAAGTGGCCAAAGATGACCTGGCGGCGCTGGCCGAGGGATTGACCGACCTGCCGCCCTGGGCGCGCGTCGTCTTCGTCGAGAGCACCACCCTGCCCGACAGCAACCCTATCCTCAAGCTGGCCAAGACCACGCCCGGCGGATTCCACAAGACGTTCGACCCGCCGCGCAATCTGGCGCGCTGGATCGCCGAGCACGCCCGCAGCGCCTACGGCGCGGAGATTGAGCCAGCGGCGGCGGCGGCCCTGGCCGCCGTCACCGGCGACGACCTGCGCGCGGCAGACAGCGAGCTGGGCAAGCTGGCCGCCTACGCGGGCGGCGAGCGCCCCATCCGCGAAGCGGACGTGGCCCTGCTGACGCCCTACGTGGCCGAGGCCAGCATTTTCGAGATGGTGGATGCGCTGGGCCGGCGCGACGGCGCGACCGCCGCCCGCCTGCTGCACCGTCTGCTCGAGGACGGCGAGCCGCTGCCCATCTTCGGTATGATCATCCGCCAGTTTCGCCTGCTGATCATGGCCCGCGAGTTCCTCAACGAGGGCGGCTCGCCGCGCCAGACTGGGAGCGCGCTGGGCGTCCACCCCTTTGTGGGCGAGAAGGTCGCCGCCCAGGCCCGGGCCTTCACCCAGGAGCACCTCGAAGCGATCTACCGCCACCTGCTCGATACCGACATAGCCATCAAGACGGGAAAAGTGGACGCCGAGCTTGCCCTCGACCTGCTGATTGCGGGCATCGCTTCCTGAACGCTCTCAGGGCATTCTCATCCTCCTCTCCCCCAATTCTCAGGGGTCTACGCTAAGATGACACCAACCGGGTGTAACTTTTCCAGTGTCCGGCGCGTACAGATCAGTGAGAACGTGCACTCCCTCACTGGAAAGGGACGCCTGCCATGTTCGAGCTGGGACTCTGCGGATGCCTGCACTGGCTGTGGATTGTGATCGTCGGCGGGGCTGCCGGTTTCATGGCCGGCTACGTCATTCGCGGGCGGGGCTACCGCCCGATCCGCAACGTGCTATTGGGCATGGCGGGCTTCTTCGTGGGCAGCCTGTTCTTTGACCGGCTGGGCACTGCGGGCCTCTGCGGGGCCGTGATCGTCTC
>DYGW01000151.1:0-3033 GCA_020724485.1 Thermoflexus sp.
CACGAGGGGGGAAGGGAGAAAAGCGGCGGGCCGGCTCCCCTTCCCTGCGCGCAGCATGGGGGAAGGGGTTGGGGAATGGGGGGCAATCCCAGCGCCCAAGTGCCCAGCCCTAACAGGTTGTTCGTGGACCCCTAGTTAAGGGTCCACGAACAAGTTGTCGGACAATCGCGAGAACGCCCCTATCCCCCGGCCCCTTCCCCCAGCCGAGCTAGGGTAAGGGGAGAGCCGCCTGCCAGATCGTCCCCCCTCTAGCTTGGCTGGAAGGGGGATTGAGGGGGAGGCATTCAGAGAGCATTCCTGAACTTCCCCTAGAGCGTGTTATGAACTCCGCAGGCTAGGCGTAGCGGGCAGCGCGCGACGCCATGTGCAGCGCACTGACCCCACCTTGTGGTCCCTCCCCGCTGGCGGGGAGGGACAGGCTGCTCCCCTTTCCCTGTAGTGGGAAAAGGGGCCGGGGGATAGGGGTCGAAAAGTGCATAACACGCTCTAGTAACAGGTCGTTCGTGCCCCTCTGGTTAACGCGGGGAGAACACGGTATATTCAGGGCAGCCACGATGCATCCTGGCGCGTCAAGCACGCATCAAAACCGTAGCGAGCACGCACCATGCATATTGACTTCCTGTACTGGGCCGAGTGCCCCTCGCACCCTGAAGCGTGGCAGCGCCTGCTGCACGCGCTCGACGCGCTGGCGATAAAGGCCGAAGTTCAGCGAGTCGAAATCACGACCGACGAAGAGGCGGAACGCTGGGGCTTCCCCGGCTCGCCGACCATTCTGGTCAACGGTCAGGACATTGACCCGGCGGCGACGAGACTTCCGGCGCGCCTGACCTGCCGGCTGTACTACCGCGACGATGGTCGCCCGTCACCGCTCCCGCCCGAAAGCATGATCCGCCGCGCCCTGGTCGCTGCCCAGGCGCGAGAATAACCGCTAGAACAGAAAGGGAATTGACGATGCTTGAGATTGGACAGAAGGCCCCCGACTTCACGCTGCCGGGCGTGGATGACGCCAACTATTCGCTGGCGGCGCTGCTGGCTAGCCACAAAGCGGTCGCCGTAATCTTTAGCTGCAATCACTGCCCGTATGTGCGCGCCTGGGAAGGGCGCATGGTCGCCATCCAGCGCGACTACGCCGCGCGCGGCGTGGCTCTGGTGGCCATCAACCCCAACGACGCCACCCGTTACCCCGACGATGACTTTGCCCACATGAAAGAGCACGCGGCGCAGCAGGGCTTCAACTTCCCCTACCTGCGCGATGAAACGCAGGAAGTCGCCCGCGCTTATGGGGCCACGCACACGCCGCATGTGTTCCTGCTCGACGCGGAGGGCGTGCTCCGCTACCGGGGAGCGATTGACGACAGCTACGAAGACCTAGGCTCGGTGGAGTTTGCTTTCCTGCGCGACGCGCTGGAAGCGGTGCTGGCCGGCCAGACGCCCAAAGTGGCGACCACCGACGCTGTCGGTTGCACCATCAAGTGGAAGTAGGCGGGTTGAGTCCTGGTCCGGTGGCTGGACCAGGCCGATACCCAAGTTACCCGCAAGCGATTGCGCCGCAGACAAAAATGCACCAACGAGGAGTGCCGAGCGCATGGCCTACCAGCACATTGTGGTTCCCACGCAGGGAGAGAAGATTAAGTGCCTTTCTGGACAGGGCTGCATTCCCGACCATCCGATCATCGCCTTCATTGAAGGGGACGGGATTGGCCGCGACATCATGGCCGCGTCCCGGCGGGTGTGGGACGCCGCCGTTGAGAAGGCTTACGGCGGCAAGCGGCAGATCGCCTGGATGGAGATTTACGCGGGCGAGAAAGCCGCCAGGCTCTACGGCGGCGATTACATGCCCGCCGAGACCTTCGACGCGCTGCGCGAGTTCGTGGTCGGGATCAAGGGGCCGCTGACGACCCCGGTCGGCGGCGGATTCCGCAGCCTGAACGTGACGCTGCGCCAGGTGCTCGACCTGTACGCCTGCGTGCGCCCGGTCAGGTATTACCAGGGCGTGCCGGGGCCAATGCGCGAGCCGCAGCACGTGGATATGGTCATCTTCCGCGAGAACACCGAGGATGTTTACGCGGGGATCGAGTACCAGGCTGGAACGCCGGAGAACGAGAAGCTGGCCCGTTTCTTGCGCGAGGAGATGGGCGTCGAGCTCTTCGAGGGCAGCGGCCTGGGCGTCAAGCCGATCAGCGCCTTCGCCAGCAAGCGCCTGATGCGTTTCGCCCTGCGCTATGCCATCGAGCGCCAGCGCAAGAGCGTGACCATCATGCACAAGGGCAACATCATGAAGTACACCGAGGGCGCGTTCCGCACCTGGTGCTATGAAGTGGCCCGCGACGAGTTCGGCGAGCACACGATCACCGAGGACGAACTGTGGGAGCAGTACGGCGGGGTGCAGCCTGAGGGCAAGATCGTCATCAAAGACCGCATCGCCGACATCATCTTCCAGCATGTGCTGCTGCGCCCGGCGGAATTCGATGTGATCGTCGCGCCGAATCTGAATGGCGATTACCTGTCCGACGCGCTGGCGGCGCAGGTCGGCGGGGTGGGCATTGCGCCGGGGGCCAACATCGGCGACCAGGTGATGCTCTTCGAGGCGACGCACGGCACCGCGCCCAAATACACCGACCAGGATCGGGTTAACCCCGGCTCACTGCTGCTCAGCGGGGTGATGATGCTGGAGTTTCTGGGGTGGTGGGAAGCTGCCGATCTGATCAAGCGCGCCTACGAGCGCACCATCCAGCAGAAGATCGTCACCTACGATTTCGCCCGCCAGATGGACGGGGCGACTGAGGTCAGGACGAGCGAGTTCGCCACTGCCCTGATCAACAACATGAGCGCCTGACAGCCAGGCGACGCCCAACACAGACAGCGGACGGGAGGGGTAGTGCCTCTCCCGTTTTGCTTGGAGGGCCTGTCTCATCCTCTACAGGGAGGGGGCGCAGAGCAACGCCTCTACGTGACCTCACCCCCGCTCGGCGCTGACGCGCCTCGACACCCCCTCTCCGCTGGCGGAGAGGGGGAAAGGCCGAGCGCAGCGAG
>DYGW01000151.1:3043-9549 GCA_020724485.1 Thermoflexus sp.
AAGGGGTGAGGTCAATACGTCAGCGTCAAGCGAGTCGCTGACAATCTTTGCACGCCCCCCCGATCAGAGACGCATTGCGCGACCACAAGATTTCCATATAGTATCTGAGCAACGGCATCTCCCCCAACCCTTGATTGAATGCTGACGCTGACAAGGAGTCTCTCCCATGTCCGGCTTACCTCCCTTCTTTCTCGTCAATCCTGTCGCGCGGAGCCTGGTCATTGCCGACCGCTTCAACGCGCCACGCACCTACACCTTCGCCCCGACCAAGAAACAGCTTCACGAGGGCGTAGACCTGATGGCTATTGACGCCCAGGGCAACCCGGTGGCTGTGTTCGCCGCCCAAAGGGGGGTAGTAGACCGGGTGGCCTTCAGCGCGCACGGCTACGGTCACTATGTGCGCATCGTGCACGCCTGGGGTGATCAGACTTATGTTACATGGTACGGCCACCTGTCGGCGACCAGTGTGCGCGAGGGCCAGTTCGTGCTGGCCGGGCAGAAGATCGGCGTCGCAGGCACCACCGGTTTCTCGACTGGCATTCACCTGCACCTCACACTCCAACACATCGGGCATGGGCTGGCCGACTATACGGTGGACGACGTGGTAGACCCGGAGCTTTTTTTCCGTGCCGGGGCGGTTCCGTCGTTCAGCGAGGCGTCCTTTGTGGCCGATGTAACCGTCGCCGACGGGACGCAGATGCAGCCGGGCCAGGTCTTCACCAAGACATGGCGGCTGCGCAACACGGGCAGCACGACCTGGGATGCGGGTACCAGGCTCGTCTTCGCTGGCGGTGAGCAGATGGGCGGGCCGGACGAAGCCCCGCTGCCGGTTGTGCCCGTGCTGCCTGGCCAGACGGTGAACGTCAGCGTCAAGCTGACCGCGCCCGCCCAGGCGGGCCGCCATCGCAGCACGTGGCGGCTTCGCGGGCCGGACGGCCAGCCATTCCCCAGCACGTTCTACGCCGAGATCGTGGTCAAGGCCGTCGCCGCGTTCGACGAGGCTTCTTACGTGGCCGACGTGACTGTGCCCGATGGCACAGTCGTCAAGCCTGGCGCGACGTTCGTCAAGACGTGGCGCGTGCGCAACACCGGCACGACGACCTGGACGACCGACTACGCGCTGCGCTTCGCCACCGGCGAGCAGATGGGCGGCCCGGACAGCGTGCCGTTGCCGCGCGCTGTCAAGTCGGGGGAGGTCGTCGAATTATCGGTGCGGCTGCGCGCGCCGAAACAGGCGGGACGGCATCGCAGCACGTGGAAGCTGGCTAACGCCGCCGGCAAGCCCTTCGACTTCGAGCAGTACGCCGAAATCCAGGTGCCGCGCGCGGTGGCCCCCGCGCAGAAGCTGGACGAGTTGCGCTGGCTCGCCGATGTCACCGTGTTCGACGAGACGGTGATGGAAGCCGGCGAGCCGTTTGTCAAGACGTGGCGCGTGCGCAACTCCGGCGAGACGACCTGGGGGCCGGGCTATACCCTGGCCTTCTTCGGCGACGAGCGGATGGGCGGCCCGGAGAGCGTGCCGCTGCCGCCCGCCGCGCCGGGCGAGGTGGTGGAAGTGTCAGTCACGCTCACCGCACCGGACAAGCCGGGTTTGCAGCGCAGCACGTGGAAGGGGCGCAACCCGCAGGGCGACTTCTTCGAGTTCGACCTGTACACGCTCATTCAGGTCAGCGATCCGGCGCAGCCGTCGCCGCAGTTGAGCGAGCTGAGCTACGTCGCCGATGTCACCATCCCCGACGGGGCGGCTTTGCAGCCCGGCGAAGCCTTCGTCAAGACGTGGCGCGTGCGCAACACCGGCACGACGACCTGGGGGCCGGGCTACACCCTGGCTTTCTTCAGCGATGACAAGCTGGACGGCCCGGACAGCGTGCCGCTGCCGCCCATCAAGCCGGGCGAAATGGCCGAGCTGTCGCTGATGCTGACTGCTCCCCAGACTCCTGGCCCGCACAAGAGCACGTGGAAGGGGCGCGACCCGCAGGGCCGCTTCTTCGACTATGACCTGTTCGCGCTGATTGACGTGGTGGATCCCAGCCAGACGTATGACATACTGGAGTTCCTGCGCGGCGACGGGCGCGTGTACGAGCTGGCCTGCGACTGGATCGGCGGCGCCCGCCAGCGCGTGCAGACGCAGACTGAGGGCGCGAAGTTCTATCACGTCAAGCACGGCGAGTGGGAAGAACTGTGGGCGGACGAGCACTTCATTTACCGGGGCACCGACACCTCACCTGGCGGCGGCGAGGTCTACACGCTGACCGAAAACGGGCAGTACGGCAGCCCCTGGGTTCCGCGCAAGATGACAGTCGGCGTGCCGTTCCAGCGGATGCCTCAGGTCGTGTTTCGCCGCAAGAGCGACGGCGCCGACGTGCCGGGCAAGGCGTTCGTCCACGTCACGTGGGTCGCGCTGGAGGCGGTACACAAGACGCTGGCGCTGTCCAGCGGCGTCACGCTGCACGATGTGGCGGTGCTGGCGGCGTATGAGGGTGTAGGCGGCAAGCCCCAGGGTACACCGTTCGAGCGTTACTACTACGCGCGCGGCTACGGCCTAGTGGCCTGGGAAGGCGCGATCGGGCGGTCGGCGCTGGTGCAGGAATTCGCACCTGGCAGCCTGCCCAACCAGGTGCGCGAGGTGCTGCCCTGGCTGTGATACTGCTGGCGAGTAGTTCGAGATCGTCTGCCCCAAATTGATTTCCCACAGAGGAGGTTGTTGGTTATTGGTTATTGGTAGAGCACATCCGACACGGAGCCGCCTTTACCAATCACCAAGAACCAAGCAACGCGGGGGCGCAGGCTCTCGCGTTTGATTCCGGGCCGGGCAAACGGAGCACTCAGGAGGCGTCTGGGGTATCGGGGGCGTTGTCAGGCTCGGCCCCGGCCAGGGAAAGGGCGATGTAGAAAGTGACCCCTTTTCCTTCCACGCTTTCGGCCCAGGTGCGCCCGCCGTGCGCGCGCACGATATGGCGCACGATAGCCAGCCCCAGGCCGGTGCCCTCGCGCCGCGCCCGATCCACCTGAAAGAAGCGCTCGAAGATACGTGGCAGGTCTTCGGCGGGGATGCCGGGGCCATCATCGGACACGGCAAGCACCGCTTCGGCGTCTCCGCGCTGGGCGCTGATGTGAATATGCCCGCCATTGGGAGTGAACTTGATCGCATTGTGGACGATGTTTTTCAGCGCGCGCTGAATCTGCACTTCATCGGCCAGCACGGCGATGTCGGCGGGCACCTCAACGGTCACTGATTGCTGCTTGTTCTCAGCCAGCGACTCAAGCTGTTGCAGGGTGTTGGTGACAATGGGCAGCAGCGGCGTGGGCGTCAGGCGGATGGGCATCTGGCCGGACTCGATCAGCGAGAGGTCGCGCATTTCCTGAACCAGGTGCATCAGCGTGTCCGTCTCGCGGCGGATGTCCTTAGCCATTTTGCGCAGGCGCTTGGGTTTCTCTCGCTCGGCGACGTTGAGCAGGGTTTCGGCCAGCAAGCCAATGGACGTGATCGGCGTGCTTAGCTCGTGCGAGATGTTCGACACCATCTCGCGGCGGGCGCGCTCCAGCCGTTGAAGCTGCGTCACGTCGCGCAGAGTCATGATCTCGAACTCAAAGTCAGACGCCGGCAGCGCCAGGGCGCGCGCGTGGAAGATGCGGTGATCTAGCTCGATGCGCCGCTCGACCGTCTCGCTGCGCACGCGGCGCGCGTCGTGGAACAGGGCTTCCAGGTCGGGCTGGCGCAGCGCGCTCATCAGCGTCTTGCCGATCAATTCCGGGCCGAACAGCCTTTGCGCGGCCTGGTTGGTCTCGACGATGGTCAGGCTCGTGTCGAGGATGAACAAAGCGTCCTCAACGCCCTTCATGATCCCGCTCTTGAGCAATTCGGCTTGCGCCAAAGCCTGGGCGTGCGCCTGCTGCAGATGGGCGTGGTTTGCCGCCGCCGCGCGCTCGTCGGCGCGCAGACGCATCACCAGGGCGGCCAGGGCCAGGGCGCTTAGCACGGCGAAGATGGCGATGATCCAGGGGAGCATAGGGGGCGTTTCACCCTTCGAAGCGATAACCGACGCCGCGCACGGTGACGATCCGGCGCGGGTGGGACGGCTCGTCTTCGATCTTCTCGCGCAGCCAGCGCACATGCACATCAACCGTCTTCGTCTGCCCGCTGTAGTCGTAGCCCCACACGCGGTCTAGCAGCAGATCGCGCGAGAGCACGGCTCCCTTGTTGCGCATCAGCGTAGCCAGCAGGTCGAACTCCTTGTGGGTCAGGCGTAGCTCTTTGCTGCCGCGCGTGGCACGCCGGGCGATCAGGTCCAGCACCAGGTCGCCGCTCTCCAGGCGGTCTACGACGGCGCGCGCCGAGGGAGCGCGGCGCAGGATGGCGCGCACGCGGGCCAGGAACTCGCCCAGGCTGAACGGCTTGACGATGTAATCGTCGGCACCGATCTCCAGGCCGACGATGCGATCCACTTCGCTGCCGCGCGCAGTCAGCATGACGATGGGGACGTCGGACTCGTTGCGGAGGATGCGGCAGACCGACAGGCCATCGAGCGAGGGCAGCATCACGTCCAGCACGATCATATCGGGCGAGTTGTCGCGCGCCAGGTCAAGAGCCTCGGCCCCGTCACCGCTCTGAAAGACCTTGTAGCCTTCTTGAGAGAGGTTGTAGGCCAGCGTCTTGCGCAGCGTATCATCGTCTTCGACCAGCAGGATTTTCTTCATAAGGGCGTCCCCCCCAACAGGCAGTTGAGCACGGCCTGATCATAGCGTGTTTCAGGTAGCTGTCATGGCAGTTTCGTTAAACCTTGTTAAAGGTTCCTTAAACCCGCGTGCTGCCAGTCTGCACGCCTGCCGCACTGCTGCTGCGTTGTAGGTGGGATATTCTGATTGTAACATCTTTTTGCGTGCCGCGCCGGGGATGTGCGGGCATTCAGTGGAGGGCGCGCCAGGAGCGCCGCGCAACTCGGTGACGTGATAGGGGGTCGCTAATGTGCCTAGGATCAGAAATCGGCTAACGCGGCCTGCTGCGTCTCGTAGATGGCGGAGTAGCGGTCGAAGCCCACGATCTGCAGCACGCGCCGCACTTTGGGCTGCAAGGCGACCAGTTTCAGGTCGCCGCCTTGCTCGCGGCAGGTGAGGATCGCTTCGGCCAGGCTGCGCAAGGCGGCGCTGTTGACGTATTGCACCCCGGCCATGTCGAGCACAATCCGGTATTGATCCGCTTCCAGCCTGGCGTGCAGCGCCTCGTCGAGCGCCGTCGCGCCGTCCGTGTCAATGCGCCCGTTCAGGACAATAATGACCACGCCGTTAGTAGTCTGCTCGCTGAGGTTCATCCCACACGCTCCCCGTCTGATTGGCTTGCCGCGCCTGCTGCGCAGCGTCGCACATTTCCGCCCGTAATTGTAAAGGGTTCGCTGGGCGCGGGCAAAGGATGATGGTGGTCTTGGCAGCAGAGCTACATCGGGCAAAAGAAAGTTGGGGCGGGCGTATTCTGTGCGCTCGCCCCAACAGTCAGTGCGCAGCCGGCCTTAGGCGGGCGGCTGGTAGTTGAAGAACCACTTATTCATCAGGAAGTCGAGGAAGCCATCCTGTTTGACGCTGGCGATGGCGGCGTTCATTGGGGCGACGAGGTCGCTGCCCTTGGGGAAGATGAAGCCCATCTCGTCGTCGGAGATCGAGTCGCCGACGGTCTTGACAGCGCCGCCGGTGGTGCTGATGAAGCCGCGGGCGGCGGCGGCGTCCACGGGGATGGCATCCACGTCACCAACGATGAGGGCCTGGACGAGCGCGCCGAACTCGGTGTAGACGACGCGGCGAGCTTCGTCGGGCACGGCGTCGAGGGTGACGAAGAAGCCAGCGGTGCCGGCCTGGACGCCGAGGAGCAGGGAGTCATCGGCGGCGAATTCGTCCATGTTGGCGAAGCGGTCTTCATCGGCGCGGACGAGGAGGAACTGCTGGAGATTGATGTAGGGGTCGGAGAAGTCCACGATCTGCTTGCGCTCCTCGATGATGCTGATGCCGGTCATGCCCATGTCGAACTGGCCTTCGCCGACGGAGGCGATCATCACATCCCAGGAGACGAATTCGTAGACCGGCGCGCAGTTGATGCGCCAGCAGATTTCCTCGACCAGGTCGTACTCATAGCCCATGAGCTCGCCGGTTTGGGGATTCTCGAACTGGAACGGCGTGTACAGGTTCTCGACGGCGATCACGATCTCCTGGCCGCCCAGGTCGGGCAGGTCCGGGTATACCGGCCCCGCCGCTGTCGCCGGCAAAAATGAGACGGCGAGCATGGCGATCAGGATCAGCCCTGCAAAAGTGGCTTTCCGAAACATCAGCTTCTCTCCTCTACCTGCTACACACGGGTATTCGTAGGTGCCTTAAGTGTAGTGCCGGACGGGGCGTAGCGCAAAAACATTCGCCGCTCAGGGTCCACGAACAACCTGTTAGGGCTGGGCACTTGGGCGCTGGGATTGCCCCCCATTCCCCAACCCCTTCCCCCACGCTGCGCGGAGGGAAGGGGAGCAGAC